>CALGGM010000095.1 GCA_937915925.1 uncultured Clostridia bacterium
CGTTCTTGGTTCCGCAGGAAAGTCCCAGGATCTTCATTGAGGTTACCTCCTAAAAATGTTTTTTTGTAAAAGAAAGCTTCCTACCTCTTTCTATGTATAATTATAAATGCTTGTTCCCAAAATGAAAAATGCCAATATTTCGATTTTTTAATAACAGATTTGTTATGATAATTTTGCGTTATTGGCATTTGATTTCCGAAAGGAAGGATTGTATAATACAAATATCAAAAGGGCGGACCGGCTTATGCACGTTTTGCGTCCGTCCGAATTGAATATTTATAAGGAGGACAGCATGAGCGAACCATTCTACGCAAAGAGTCCAGGCAACGCAGGCTTCATCAAGAACATGGAAGTCCTGTCGCATCACGACTGTGACAGGCATTATCTGTTCCAGTCCCAGATCTACAAGACCAAGGACGGGAAATACTATCTCTACGGCGGCTGCTTCTTCGGCTACGGCGTCGAGATCCTGGACGTGACCGATCCCGAAAACCCCAGACACATTCAGTACATGCCCGTCATGGATCCCGTGGAATATCCCTATATGTCCACGCCGAAGATTCAGGTCTGCGACGATCTGATGATCGTGTCCAACGGCAACTGCCTGCCCTTTTTGCACGGTCCCGCGCCCGAGCACTATAAGCCCGCGCCCGGCGGCATCCACATCTTCTCGCTGAAGGAAGATCCGGAGCACCCGAAAAAGCTCTCCTTCTGGGACACCGGCGATCCCGAAAACCGCGGCAGCGGCGTACATCGCTTCACCTACAACGGCGGACGCTACGTGCATCTTTCCGCGACCGCGCCCGGCTTCAAGGACTACATCTACCGCATCGTCGACATCAGCGATCCCGAGCATCCTGTCGAGGTCGGACGCTGGTGGAACCCCGGTCAGTTTGTCGGCAATCAGACCGAAAAGACGATCAAGAAGAACTGGGAAGGCTGGCAGGGACACAACACCTACCCCGGCTATGTCCACTTCCCCTATGCCGAGACCGACTCGAACCTCGTGTACATCAGCTGCGCAGGCGCGGGCTTCAAGATCCTTGACATCTCCGATCCCAAGGTCCCGCAGGTGCTTGGCGAGTGCAAGATGACCCCGCCGTTCGCCACCAAGTTCGGCGGCGCGCTGTGCCACACCTTTATGCCCGTACACGGCACCCGCTATGCCGTCGGCATGCAGGAGGGCGAACGCCAGTGGACGTACTCAAAGCATGAGTTCGAGCGTTTCGGCGTCCATTCGTTCTGCGGCATCGAGGCGTTCGACGTCTCCGACCCGACCGATCCGGTGCTGATTTCGGTGTTCCCGTACCCGGAAATTCCGGAAAACTGGCCCTATAAGAACTTCAATCAGCTCAACGACGAGTACCCGACCTCCTTCGGTCCGCACAACCTCCACGAGCCGATGACGCATAAGACCTGGATCGAGGACAGAAGCGATCGCATCTACGACTGCTACTTCCATGCCGGACTTCGCGTGTACGATTTCTCGGATCCGTACGTGCCCAAAGAGATCGCGTACTTCATTCCGCCGAATCCCGAAACGCTCTGCTTCGACGTGCCGATGGCAAATAAGCCCCTCGGTACCGCCGAGGACATCGTGGTGGACGACCGCGGCTACATCTACCTCAATGCCATGCATGACGGGGTGTACATTCTCCGCTGCCTCGTGTAAGAAAAAGTACGACAGCACCGTCGGATTTTTGCGATCCGGCGGTGTTTTTTTCTTCCATTTTGCATCAATCTGCGATATAATGATAACAACATCGTTATAGGAGCGTCATCGAATGAACGACCGACAGATCGAATGCTTTCTGGAAGCCGCACGCTATCTGAACTTCACGCGGGCGGCGGAGAACCTGACGCTGCCGCAGCCTGCGGTGAGCCGCTATATCGCTTCACTCGAGGGCGAGCTCGGCGTCAAGCTGTTCGTGCGCGAGAGCAACCGCAAGATCGTGCTCACGCCCGCGGGCAGGGCGTACTTCAACCTGTTTCAGCGCACCGCGACCGAGCTTGCGCACACGCGCGACGCGCTCAGCGTCACGCCCGAGGTCCTGCATTTAGGGATCAATATCGGCTGGTCGACCTCCGATTATCTGCCGAAGGTGGTGGCGTTCTGCCGTCAGAAGAACCCGCGCTTCCACGTTTCCTATGAATGCCTCCCGTTTCATCTGCTCGCGGCGGGGCTGCGCGAAAAGCGGCTCGACACGGTCATCGGGCTTGAGAACTATCTGATGCACTCGCTGGAGTTCGAGACCGAGCGCTTCACCTCGCTGCGGCGAACGATCCTGTACTCCAAGAATCTTCCGGATTATGACCAGATCAGAAACCCTGCGGACTTCTACCCCTATGACTTTCTGATCGCGGACGATCCGCTGATCCGCCACCTCGTGCAGGAGAGCGAGGAGATCTTCCGCTCGTTCCACTTCATGCCGCGGTACCGCACGCTCACGAATCAGGAGACGGTCAATTCCTATGTGGAGAACGGGCTCGGCGTCGCGCTGCGGGACGAGTGGTGCCACATCCTGCACCATCCGCGCATGCTGAACATGAACATCGAGCAAACCATCCCGGTCGCGCTCGCGTGGCGCAGGGACGCCCCCGCCGCCGTCGAGCTGTTCCGCGAAGCGCTGCTGTGCGTTTTTCAAAAGCAGAAGGTGTAAATAAAAAGAGGATGTTTTCTCAGCATCCTCTTTTTGTATGAATCGGCTTCGGTAAATTTCAGAACGAGATCGGCAGGAACGCTGCGGCGATCGCGAGCACCACGGCGGGCAGCAGGTTTGCCGCGCGGATCTTTTTGCCCCACACGAGGTTGACGCCGATGCAGAAGATCAGCACCGAGCCGACCATGGACAGGTAGCTCATGGCAAGGTCCGTCATCAGCGGCTTGATCAGCCCCGCGAGCAGGGTCAGCCCGCCCTCGATCACGACGATCGGGATCACGGAGAAGATGCAGCCCTTGCCCAGAGAGCTCGTAAGCACCATGACCATCACAAGGTCGAGGATGCTCTTTGCGCCGAGGATCGTCCAGTCCCCGCTGATGCCGTCCTGCAGCGCGCCGACGATCGTCATCGCGCCGACGCAGGTGGTGAGCGAAGCGGTCAGAAAGCCGTTGACAAAGTTCTGATCCTTCGCGCTGCCGGTCTTCTTTTTGAGCCATTCGCCGAACAGCTCGAACCCGCGCTCGATGTTGATGAGCTCGCCGATCAGTCCCCCGATCGCGAGGCAGGCGATGATCAGCATGGAGCCGCCGCCGGACAGGCTCGATTCGTCCACGGGGATCATGTAGCGGACCGCGCCCGCGATGCTCAAAAACAGGGTGCTGACGCCGCACGCCATGGTCAGCGTTTCCTGAAAGCGCGGCTTTAAAAGCTTTCCGAAGAAGTGTCCGCAAATGCCGCCGACCAAAACGGCGCCCGTGTTCACAAGTGTACCGATCATCCTATTACCTCGTTCAACAGGGACAGCGATCGCGGTCCCGAAAATCATGCAATATTCTACCGTATCGCGCCGCAAAAAGCAACTTTATTTTTCCGCCGTCGTGCGTTGCAAACCGCTTTCGGGTATGCTACACTCAGGATGCGGACCGAAAATCATCAAAAACTGCGCTCTACCGACGGTTGAGTTCTCCCCACTCTACCGCCGGTTCGTGGAAAACCGCCCCGAAATCCGTATCATGGACGGTGAAAGGAGGACCGAACGAATGGATCAGGTCAAGATCGGCAGGTTCATTGCCGAACAGCGAAAGGCGCAGGGGCTCACGCAGGCGCAGCTTGCGGAGCGCTTGGACATCACCGACCGCGCGGTATCGAAATGGGAGACCGGAAGGTCGCTGCCCGACACGTCGGTCATGCTCCCGCTTTGCGGGCTGCTGCACATCACAGTCAACGATTTATTGAACGGGGAGGTCATATCAATGGAACGCTACAATGAAACAACGGAACGGAATCTTTTGGAAATGGTAAAGCAAAAGGAAGCGGCGGACAAGCGGCTTCTGAAATTGGAGATCGTAATCTTGCTGGTATCCCTCGCGCTGGCCGCCGCGCTGATGACGTTCGGGATCCTGCTCTGCGATAACGGACGGACCGGGATCGGCATCCCGCTGATCGCCGTCGGATTCGTCCAGTTTCTTGCATGCGGACTGCTTGCTACCCGCATCGAGCAGACCGCGGGCTATTATGAATGCGCGAAATGCGGCCACCGCTACGTGCCGGGGTATTGGGCGGTGAACTTCGCCATGCACGTCAATCGCACGCGCTACATGAAATGCCCCGCCTGCCATAAGCGCAGCTGGCAGAAGAAGGTGCTCTCGAAGGAGTGAGGGGGATCGTTTACCAATCCTTGTTAGGGAGAATGGACCGTAGGGGCGGATCGCATCCGCCCGCGTAACGATTCCGCCCCCTTTACTGCACACATGCCCGAAAGCCGCCCGCACGGGGCGGTTTTTTATTGTAAATTTCGTGAAGGTATGGTACACTGGATCGGAAATCAAGGCTTTGCGGAGGAACGGGATGGCAAATCTGATCGTGGTATGCGGGCCGCAGGCGGTCGGCAAAATGACGGTGGCGGAGCGCTTACGGGATAAATTGCACTACAGCATGATGATGAATCACGACAGCATCGAGCTGAGCGATCGCATCTTCGGCTTCGGCACGCCCGCGCAGAAGGCGCTGAACGGCGCGATCCGCGAAAACGTCTTCACCCTTGCGGTGCAGCACAACGTGGACCTGATCTTCACGTTCGTGTGCGTGTTCGATATGCCGGAGGATGTGGCGTATCTCAAAAACCTTGAAGCGCAGTTTACAAACAGCGACGGCACGTTTTACTTTGTCGAGCTTTCCGCAACGCTCGAACGGCGTTTGGAACGCAACGAGACGCCGCACCGCATGGAGATGAAGCCCACGAAGCGGAACACGGAGCGGAGCCGAAAGGATATTCTGAAAACCGCCGGGCGGTATAAGCTGAACACGGATGAGGGCGAAACACTTTTTACCCACCATTTGAAGATCGAGAACACCGATCTTAGTCCGGACGAGGTCGCGGACCGGGTGATCGCGGCGTTCGGTCTCGTGCCGAACGAAAAGAAATCACGCAGCGGCGTGTGAACGTCGGGGCGCCGAGGGCGGCAAGGGATTGTCGCATTGACTACCCACCCACCGCTTACGCGGTCCCCCCTCCCCGGCAAGGGAGGGTAAATGGTTACGTCAATTCGAGCTCCCCTTGTCAGGGGAGCTGTCACCGGTAGGTGACTGAGGGGTAGTCACGAACTTTTCGGGGCGCCGAGGTCTCTCCATTCCGCTTCGCTTCATTACATAGGTAGATTGCGCGACGACGCGCAGCGTCGTCTACCGCGTACCATCGCCCCCTACGAGCCGTTTATGCCCTCTTGTCCTCCCTGTGCAAGGGAGGGTGGATCGCGAAGCGAGCCGGAAGGGTTGTCACTTGAACCGCAAACAAACGAAAGGAGAAACCCATGATCGTACTGAATGTAACGTATCGATGCAAGCCCGAAATGCGGGAGGAATTTTTGGAGGCGATCCTGCGCGAGGGGATCGACGCCGCGTGCCGGGCGGAGAGCGGCAATGTAAAATATGACTACTACCTGCCGTTCGACGACAACGGCGATCTGCTGCTCGTGGAAAAATGGCACGACGAAGCCGCACTGAAAGCGCACGGCGCGCAGCCGCACATGCAGCGCTTAAAGGCGCTCAAAGCCGCTTACGTAAACGAGACGGTCATTGAGCGCTTCGACGCCGCGGACTGAATCATCCATGATCATCCAGACGGGACAGCGGACGGATATTCCCGCCTTCTATGCGGAGTGGTTTGCAAACCGCCTCAAAGAGGGCTTTGTTTGCGTGCGCAATCCGTACGATCCGAGCGCGGTCAGCCGCTATCGGCTCGACCCGTCCGTGGTGGATGTGATCGGGTTCTGCACCAAGAACCCCGCGCCGATGTTCCCGTACATGGAGCTTTTGAAGGACTACGGGCAGTTCTGGTTCGTGACGGTCACGCCGTACGGACGCGACATCGAACCGAACGTGCCGGACAAGCACCGCCTGCTTTCGGATGTTCGGCGGCTCTCCGACGCCGTGGGCGTGAACGCGGTTAGCTGGCGGTACGATCCGATCTTTCTTTCGGAACGGTACACGGCGGCGTATCATCTGCGCGCGTTCAACGAGATCGCGTCCGCGCTCGAGGGCAGCACGAAAACCGTTGTGATCAGCTTTATCGATCTGTATCCGAAGGTCAGAAGGAACTTCCCCGAAGCGCGCGAGGTGACGGCGGAAGAGCAGATTGCGCTCGGCAAAGAAATGATCCGGATCGCGAGCTCGCACGGCATGACCGTGAAGCCCTGTGCGGAGGGCGACGCGCTTGCCGCCTACGGCGCGGACTGCGGCGGCTGCACGCGAATCTCCGACTATGAAAACGCGATCGGAAAGCGGCTGAACGCGCCAAAGCGCAAGGGAGCGCGGGCGCAGTGCGCGTGCTATCTGTCCTGCGACGTCGGCGCGTACAACACCTGCAAGCACCTTTGCCGATACTGCTACGCAAACGCCGAGCCGAACGCGGTCCTATCGAACGCGCGGCAGCACGATCCGCGCTCGCCGTTTCTCATCGGCAACTACCGCCCCGGCGATCGCATCCACGACGTCGAGCAGCGGTCGTGGATCGACCCGCAGGCAAGCCTGCTTTAAACATTATTAAACAGCATCGCGGGTGTTCAGCGCCCAGCGGATCAGCTCAAGCAGGATCGGCTGCAGCGCACGCGCGCGGTCCGTCAGGTCGTATTCGACGCGGATCGGCACCTCGAGATATTCGACGCGCGTCACAAGCCCGTCGTCCTCAAGCTCCTTTAAGACCTTCGAGAGCATCGTGTTCGAGACCCCGGAGGTGTTTTTTAAGAGCTCGTTATACCGGCTCTTTCCGTTTGCGAGCAGGGAGCAGAGGATCGGCAGCTTCCATTTTCCGCCGATCATGCGCAGCGCCTCCTGCAAGACGCAGGTTTCCGAACAGGGACAGTTGTGCGCTTGTGCCATAAAACCCTCCGATCAGTTTTTTCTTACTTACAAAAGATAATCTGCGTGGTTGACAGCTTCGTATATTTTATATACAGTATACTTGATAAGGAATCCGTTGTAAAGAAGAAAACAGAACCGGGAGGTGTTTTTTGTGCAGATTTTGAAAACCATGCAAAGCCGCCGCAGCGTCCGCACGTTCGACGGGACGCCGCTTTCCGATGAGGACGCGAACGCGATCCTCGCCTTTTCGGAGAAGGTGGAAAACCCCTATGATCTTCCGATCGAATGGAAGCTGCTCGACGCAAAGAAGCACGGGCTTTCGAGCCCCGTCATCGCGGGAACGGACGCCTATATCGCGGGAAAGCTCCCGCGCGCGCCGCACGCCGAGGAAGCGTTCGGCTACACCTTCGAGAAGGTCGTGCTGTTCGCCCAGTCCCGCGGCGTCGGCACGACGTGGATCGCGGGCACGATGGACCGCGCCGCGTTCGAAAAGGCGATGCACCTTAGCTACGGCGAGGTGATGCCGTGCGTGAGCCCGCTCGGGTACCCGGCAAAAAAGATGGCGCTTCGCGAAACGCTGATGCGTAAGGGCATCAAGGCGGACAGTCGTCAGCCCTTTGAAGCGCTGTTTTTCGATGGTTCGTTCGACGCGCCGCTCTCGCCCGAACAGGCGGGCACGTTCCGAGACGCGCTGGAAGCCGTGCGCCTTGCGCCGTCCGCGGTCAACCGGCAGCCGTGGCGCGCCGTCGTGTCGGGCAGCGCGGTTCATTTTTACGAGAAGTCCGCAAAGGGATATGTGAGCGCCGACGGCTGGGACGTGCAGCGGATCGACATGGGGATCGCGCTTGCGCACTTCGAGCTCGCGGCAAAGGAAAGCGGGCTTTCCCCCGTTCTGAAGATCGAGGATCCCGGCATTCCCACAGCGGCGGACACCGCCTATACCGCAACGTTTGTTTGCTGAAAAATCGATCATCGGAGGAACCTATGAAAACAGCAGTACGATACTATTCCAAGCTCGGCAACACAAAGACGATCGCCGAAGCGATCGCTGCGGGCGCGAACGTCGCCGCGGTCTCCGTCACGGACGAGCCGCAGCTAAAAGAGCCGGTCGACGTCCTGTTTTTGGGCGGCGCGCCGTACGCGAACATTATGGCAAAGGAGCTCAAAGCGTATGCGGAGGGGCTTCAAAAGGAGACGGTCGGACGCGTCGTGCTTTTTACGACGTCCAACTGGTCGCGCCGGACCGTGCTTGCGCTTCGTAAGCTTCTGCGGGAGAAGGGCATTCCTGTTGCGGACGCGTACTTTTATGCGCACATGACCCGGATTAAAGCAAGATGCGCCGCGGCGACGGCGTTTGCAAAGGAACAGCTGAGAGGCGAAGCATGAACGAAACGTTTGATCTGCAGGCTTATCTGTCCAAGGGCATCGAGGACTTTGTAAAGGACGTGGTGAAAGCCACATTGAAGAACCCCCGCGAGAGCGCGTTCATGCTGAAGTTTGCCGCGGCTTCGTCGGCGGCGTCGAAAAAGCGCCTTGCCGCGGAAAAGGACGGTCTGCACGTCCCGTCGTTTCTGATCGCAAGCATCACGAGCAAGTGCAACCTGCACTGCGCGGGCTGCTACTCGCGCTGCAACCACGCCACGGTGGACGCCGAGCCGGTCAGTCAGCTGACGGGCGAGGAGTGGCTGAACATCTTCTCCGAGGCGGACGAGCTCGGGATCAGCTTCATCCTGCTCGCGGGCGGCGAGCCGATGCTGCGCCGCGACATCATCGAGGCGGCGGGAAAGCGGCAGAACATTCTGTTCCCAATCTTTACAAACGGCACGTTCATGGACGAACGGTACTTCGAGCTGTTCGACCGCTGCCGCAACCTCGTACCGATCATGAGCATCGAGGGCGAACAGGAGATCACCGACGCGCGGCGAGGCGAAGGCATCTATGCGCGGCTGATCCGAAACATGGACGAGCTCAAACGCCGCGGGCTGATCTTCGGCGCGTCGGTCACGGTTACCACGCAGAACATCAAGGAGGTCACCTCGGACGCATTTTTACGGGAGCTTTCCGACCGCGGGTGCAAGGCGGTCATCTTCGTGGAGTTCGTTCCGGTCACCGACGAGAGCCGCGAGCTTGCGCCGAACGATCCCGAACGGGAGTATCTGCAAAACGAGCTGAAACGGCTTCGCGAGACGCATCCCGAAATGGTCTACGTGTCGTTCCCCGGCGACGAAAAGAGCTCCGGCGGCTGCGTCGCGGCGGGACGCGGCTTCTTCCACATCAATTCGCACGGCGGCGCGGAGCCCTGTCCGTTCTCGCCGTACTCTGACGTGAACGTGAAAAACACGTCTCTGAAGGACGCGTTAAACTCCCGCCTGTTCCGCACGCTGCGCGAGAACGGGCATCTCCTCGAGGATCACGCGGGCGGCTGCGTGCTGTACGAAAAGCGGGATCTTGTCGAACGGATCATGGCAGGCGAAACGGTTTGACCGGAGGGAGATCCGGACAGACTATTCATAAATCAATATAGAAAAAGGAGCGTGCAAAATGTCGTACAACAAACTGTTTACCCCCGGAACCATTGCGAACCTGGAGCTCAAGAACCGCATCGTCATGCCGGCGATGGGATGCTCTCTTGCGGAGCCCAGCGGTGAAGCGGGTCCGCGCATGATCAAGTACTACGCCGACCGCGCAAGAGGCGGCGCGGGACTGATTATCACCGAGATCACCCGCATCGACGACGACACCGGCGTCGGCACGCCGAACCAGCTCAGCGTCACCAACACGCACGTGGTCGGGCAACTGTCCCGCCTTGTCGAAACGGTGCATGCCTATGACACCAAGCTGTTCGTGCAGCTGCACCATCCCGGCAATCAGACGCCGAGCCGTCTGATCGGCGGCAAGCAGCCGGTCTCCGCGTCGGACGTGACCTGCAAGGTCATCGGCGAACAGCCCAGAGCGCTTACCACCGAAGAGGTGGAGGGGCTCGTGAAGAAGTTCGTCTTCGGCGCCGTGATCGCGCAGAAGGCGGGCGTGGACGGCGTGGAGATCCACGGCGCGCACGGGTACCTCGTCAGCCAGTTCCTTTCGCCGCACACCAACAAGCGCACCGATAAATACGGCGGCAGCTTCGAGGGACGCATGCGCTTTGCGACCGAGATCATCATGGGCATCCGCGCGTACTGCGGACCGAAGTTCCCGATCGGCATCCGCATCAACGGCAACGATTATCTGGACGACGGCATCACCGACGAGGACGCGATCGCGCAGGCGAAGTATTTTGAAAAGCTCGGCGTGTGCTATATCAACGTCAGCTGCGGCACCTATGACTCCGGCGCAACGATCATCGAGCCGAACTACTTTGCGGAGGGCTGGAAGAAGCATCTTGCCGCCAACATCAAGAAGGCAGTCTCCGTGCCGGTCATCGCGGTATGCAACATCAAGCATCCCGCCGTCGCGGAACAGCTTCTGGAGGAAGGCTTTGCAGACTTTGTGGGTATCGCGAGAGGACAGCTTGCCGACGCCGAATGGGGCAACAAGGCAAAGGCGGGCAAGGACACGGAGATCCGCAAGTGCCTCGGCTGCATGGAGTGCTTCCGCATCCTGAACGACGGCCTGCCGCTCGGTTGCACCTTAAACCCCGTGCTCGGACGCGAGTTCGAATGGGGCGACGAAAAGCTTACAAAGAACGGCGAAGGCCGCACCGTTGCCGTGATCGGCTGCGGTCCTGCGGGCTTCGAGGCGGCGCTGACGCTTCGTAAGCGCGGATTCAACGTCGTGCTGTTCGAGGCGAAGGATCGCATCGGCGGCACGGTCGCGCTCGCGGCGGTTCCCCCGTGCAAGGGCATGCTCAACGAATTCATCGACACCATGGAAGCACAGCTTAAAGAAGCCGGCGTAGAGGTACGCACGAACTGCCCCGCCACGGTCGAAGCCGTACAGGAAATCGGCGCGGAAGCGGTGTTCATGGCGGCGGGCGGCAAGCCCATCGTCCCGAACATTCCGGGCATCGAACGGGCGGTCACCGCAGAGGACGTGCTTGCGGGCAAGGCGGCGGTCAACGGCGAGAACGTCGTCGTCATCGGCGGCGGCGTTACGGGGCTTGAGACCGCGGAAACGCTCGGCAAAGCGCACAGGGTCACGGTCGTGGAAATGCTCGACAAGGTCGGCGGCAATCTGTACCCCAGCATCACCATGCACCTCGTGCAGGAGATCATGAAGGCGGGCGGCGCGATCGCAAAGGGCAAGCAGCTGACCGCGGTGAAGGACGGCGGCGTCACCGTCAAGGACACCAAGACCGGCGAAGAGACCGAGCTTCCCGCAGACGCGGTGGTCCTTGCCATGGGCGTACGCGCAAACCGTCCGGAGCTCGACGCGTTCCGTACGGCGTTCGGCGATCGGCTGATCCTCGTCGGCGATACCGCGCGTCCCGGCCAGATCTACGACGCGCTGCACTGCGCGCACGACCGCGCGTTCGTCTACGGCGCGTAAATCTCCCTTCGAACCCCGGAGCGCAGTCCTGCGCTCCGATTTTTTTGCAATAACATGTAATAATTGCATTGACAAGATGGAGAAACCATGGTATGATCATCCTGTAATCAAGATTATTACAAGAGAGGCAAGCGCATGCAGCTGAGCAGCAAGTTTACGATCGCGGTACACATCCTCACCGCCATCGCGTATTTCAAGGATTCCGAAACGGTGACGAGCGGCTTTTTGGCGGGCAGCGTCGGCGCGAACCCCGTGATCGTGCGAAACGTCATGGGCGATCTCAAAAATGCCGGCATCATCGACGTCAGTCAGGGCAAGAGCGGGATCTCCCTGCGTCTTCCGCTCGACCGGATCGCACTGTACGACGTGTACAAAGCCGTCGGATGCATCGGGGACGAAGGTCTGTTCCGCTTCCACGACCATCCGAATCCCGACTGCCCCGTCGGGAAGAACATCCATAAGGCGCTGGACGCGAAGCTTTGCGGCGTGCAGGCAGCCATGGAGGCGGAGCTCCAGAAAACCGCCCTGTCCGAAATCGCCGCGGTCGTGGAGACCGAAGCGGGAAAAGAAACGGGCAGGCTGCTGCCCGATTCGCTTTGAGCAGGGAATGAAGAATGAATACTGAAAGCTTAAGATTGAATAATTCAGGCAGATTTTCCGGAGGAAAATCATCGACAATTATTCATTTTTCAGCCTTAAGTCTTCATTTTTCAGTGTTTACTTGAGGAGAACGGAGTATGAAACGGGAAAACGGATATCTGGAAACGATCCAAAAGGGCGTCGCCGCCGTGCGGCGCTTCCGCGCGGGGCTGTCGTACGGAACGGGCAGCCGCGAGGAAAACATCGAACGGCTCGGCGCCGCGCTGAAAACCGCCGACGCGATCGTGATCGGCGCGGGCGCGGGGCTTTCCACGTCCGCGGGACTGACGTATTCGGGCGAGCGGTTCGACCGGTATTTCTTTGATTTCAAGCAGAGGTTCGGCATCACGGACATGTATTCCGGCGGGTTCTACCCGTTCCCGGACGACGAGGTACGCTGGGCGTGGTGGGCAAGGCATATTTATTTCAACCGCTACATCGACCCGCCGAAGCCCGTCTACAGGGAGCTGCTCGATCTTGTGAAGGACAGGGAATACTTTGTCATCACCACCAACGTGGACCATCAGTTCCAACGCGCGGGCTTTGACAGGGAACGCCTGTTCTACACGCAGGGCGATTACGGGCTGTTCCAGACCGCGTCCGGGCGCGACGGCAAAACCTACGACAACGAGGCGTGGGTCATGGAGGCGATGGCGGCGCAGCGCTTCCTTCGCGACGGGAACGGCGTGTTCACGGTCCCGAAGGATCGGCTGATCTCCATGCGGCTGCCCACGCGTCTGATCCCGCGCTGCCCGAACGGCGAAGCGGCGGTCATGAACCTGCGCTCCGACGACACGTTCGTCGAGGACGAGGGCTGGCGCGCGGCGTCCGAGCGCTATGCCCGGTTTTTGAAGGCGCATGAAACGGATCGCGTGCTGTATCTCGAACTCGGCGTCGGCGCAAATACGCCGGTCATCATTAAGTACCCGTTCTGGGCGTTCACGATGGAAAACCCGAACGCGGTCTACGCCTGCCTGAATTACGGCGAGGCGCTTTGCCCGAAGCAGCTCGAACCGTACTCCATCTGCATCGACGGCGACATCGGCGACACGCTGCGATCTGTCTAAAGCATATGAAAAAGCTGCGCGCAAGGCGAATGCATCCCGGATGCTCCGCTTCGCACGCAGCTTTTTTATTCAGGTTCAGTTCGTTCCGGAAAGCGCGATGCCGTTCACATACAGCGTGTAGCCGTTGGAGATGACGCAGGAAGCGTCGCCGTCGAACGAGGTGATGTAGGTGTCCGCCGTCAGCGTCCACGTCGACGTCGGATCGAGCGAGACGAGCACCGTGCCGACCTCGGTCGAAACGCTTGCGCCGGACGCGTTTTGGATGCTTCCGGAGATCGTGCCGGTGAAGCTCGAACCGTCCGTCAGCACCAGCGAAAGCTCGGAATCGCTGCCGACCAGGATTGTTCCGGACAAAGCCTGTTTGATCGCATTCAGCGTCGCGATGTTGCTTGCGCCGCTCCAGCCGTCCGCGCACACCGAGAGCAGGATGTTCTCCGCGTCCTCGTTGACGATCGTGACGCCGGTCAGCGTGATGATCGCGTTGGTGTTCGTGACGTGGAAGACATGCCCGTTCTTACTGGTCAAGCTTCCGCCCGTCATCGTGAACGCGCTCGTGCCGGAATCCGCGTCGCCCGACATGGACTGGTAGAT
>CALGGM010000096.1 GCA_937915925.1 uncultured Clostridia bacterium
TTCCCGCGCTCTGAGCGCTGGGAAACAGAATACGGTATTGGCTGGCTGCCTCTGGGAGGCTATTGCAAGATCGCCGGGATGGTGGATGAGTCCATGGACATGGACAGTCTGAAGAGCGAGCCGCAGAGCTGGGAGTTCCGCAGCCATCCGGCCTGGCAGAGATTGCTGGTGATGTCCGGGGGAGTGCTCTTCAATTTCCTTGGGGCCATAGTGGTGTTCAGCTGTATGCTCTGGGCGCAGGGACAGGCTTATTTTGTCAATGACGGAGCCCGCATCTATGTCAACGAGCTGGCTTATGAGATGGGCTTCCGTACCGGAGACCATATCATCAGTTTTGACGAATACGAGCCCCACGATTTCGGTATGCTGCAGGCTGATCTGGCCAGGCGCAACGTGCATAAGGCCAGGGTGTTGAGGGATGGAGATACGCTGGATATCTATATCGACAGGGCTATGGTCAGCCAGGTGCTGCAGACACCGGGCATGTTTGACCTGGCGGTACCTTTTGTCGTGGACAGCGTGGCGGCGGGGACTCCCAATGCCGGGATAGGCCTTCTCCGTGGAGACCGCATCACGGCCGTGGACGGGGTCGCGGTCGGCGTTGCCGTGGGTTTCGGCGTCGGCGTTGCGGTCGGCGTCGACGTGGGCGTCGCGGTCGGCGTCGCAGCAGGTGTCGCTGTAGGTGTAGCCGTCGGCGCGGTGGTCGGTGTCGCAGTCGGCGCAGTGGTCGGTGTTGCCGTGGGCTTCGGCGTAGGCGTCGCGGTCGGCGTCGCAGTGGGCGCAGGCACGGTCGTGTCAACGGTATATGCCTTGATGCGGAAGTTGCCCTCCGCATAGAAGCCGTCCCAGTTGAAAATGCATTCATCCCAAGTGTAACCCGGCACTCTATAATAGGAAGCATTGTCGTGATAGGCATGCTCCCACGTCATCCAGTTGATTTCATAGGTGAAATCGCACGGAACAAGGATCGCGTCATCGTCGCCGATTCCCTCCTCGGTCAGCGTGACGACGACCGAGAACGTGTCGCCGCTGCTCAGCGCGACCGGGGTGCTCAGCGGGACCGTGAAGTAACCGGGGAACGCCAGATACCCCGTGACGCTTGCCGCCTTGGTGCCGGACGCCGGGTCTCCCTCGGTCGGGTTCCTGTACACATCGACCTGATAGGCGGTCGCCTCGTCATAGGTGTTGAACGAAATCGCCTGCAGGCTCTCGCTTCTCGCCGCGGTAAAGACGTTTGCGATCTGTGTGCCGTTGTTCATCCAAATGCCGAACATGCAGCCGGTGCCGTCGTACTGGTAGTTATGATCGTAGTTGTCGACGGGCTCGGCGTCAAAGAAATAGATATAATCGTTGCAGACGGCGGCGTCCTCATAGGAGATATAGCAATAGCCGTCGTCGAAGCTGTAGGTCCCCCAGCTGTTCTTGCAGATCCATGCGCCGGGATTCTTCGGCTGCGTCGGTTGGAAAAGGGACGGTGCGATGCTGTCGTCCCAGCCGACGACGGTGATCGCGTGATTGGAATACGCTTCGTCGTCGCAGGTATAGACATAGCCGCCGTTCTCGTAATAGCTGATGTTGCCCGCGCCGTATTTCATGATCGCGCGCTTGACCGCATCGACGTCCGAACCGGAGATCCATTCGGAGTTCTGCACGTGCGCGACGTTCGAGCCGTAGGCATACTTGCTGTCGAGCCCGTCGTTATAAACATCGTCTGCGCATCCGTAGGACAGCGCACGGACGGATTCATCCGCGGCGCCCGTCCAACGCATCAGGGTGTAAGCCGACAGCATTCCGTTTCCGCCGCGATCCAGCGCGTCGCTCTCGTCGGTATCCGTTCCCTGATCGTCGAGCGCTGTGGTCGTATCGCCGGTCAGCATTCCCTCGGCGTCGTACGCGTCCGTGTACGTAAAGAACGCATGCTGCGTTTCGGAAAGGTTCAGGCTCGTCGTTGCCGCGGAGCCGGTTCCGACCGGTATGCCGTACTTGATCATGTAGCTTTCCACGCATGCCATCGCCGCGTGCGCCCAGCACGAGCCGTACCAGCCTTGGTCCTTGACGGGTGTGACGTAGTTATAGTTGCGGGTGTCGTAGCTTGCCGGCAGCGTATCGCGCTTTGCGTACTCGCCCGCAAGGCGGTCGTACGCCGCCTTATCGCCGTTCCGGTACGCGTCGGAAACCGCGCGATTGCCGGGAATCTCAACGCGCATATATCCGTACTTGGACGGCTCCGACTGCGTGTCGAGGGATACGACGGAGATCTCCGGCGTCGGTTCCGGTTCATTCGGCTTTCCGTCCGCCGCCGCGAACGCAGGCAGCAGCGAAGCGATCATCAGGATGCACAGGCATCCGCAAAACAGTCTCTTTTTCATACGATTCCTTTCCGACCCAAGTTTGGTTTCTCAGGGCAGCGCAAACGTTTTCTTACAGTATATCAATTTTCGGAACGCGATTCAAGCGTTTCTTCCATAATCGGCACGGACGCGAAGAATAAAGCTGCGACGTGCGGACAACCCTTCCGTCTCGACGTCGCGATCCACCAATCCCGAAACATGGTCGTTGCGCGTCGTTTCCACTTCGTTACAGCGGTAGATCGCGCGCTTCCCACGCGTACCATCACTCCTTCAACTCCCTGTTTCGGTCGCAGCTCACCTCGCTCCTCCCCGCACTGCGGGCGCTCGGATCGCTGCCCCCTTGCACAGGGGAGGCAAGATGGATGTCAACAAACGTAGGGGCGGATATTATCCGCCCGCCTTTTCTCCTTCACCAACGTGCCGAAGGCATCGCATCATTTGAAAAAGGAGCCTTGCGGCTCCTTTTGTGGTTCGGTTCGATTATTTGGTCATGTTGGCGATTTCTTCCGCGAAGTTGTCCTTGCGCTTTTCGATGCCCTCGCCCTTCTCGAAGCGGACGAACGCGAGAACCTTGGACGCATTGCGCTGCTTGAGCATCTCCTTGATGGTGATGTCCGGGTTCTTGACGAACTGCTGCTCTTCGAGGCAGACCTCTTTGTAGTACTTCTGCATACGGCCGTCGACCATCTTCTCGATGATGGCGTCGGGCTTCGGCTTGGCGGAATTCGCGTTCTCTTCCTTCGCGGTCGCCAGCTGGACGGCACGCTCATGGTCGATGAACTCCTGCGGGAGGCTCGCAACGTCTACGCAGACGGGAGAAGCCGCCGCGATCTGCAGCGCGACGTCGTGCATCGCTTCGCGATCGCATTCCTCTGCAAACTGTACAAGCACGCCGCGGCTGCCGCCGAGGTGGATGTACGTGTCGACTGCGCCTTCCATGCGGACGAAGCGGCGGATCGTGATCTTCTCACCGATCTCTGCAACCGCTGCGGTCTGCATTGCCTGCACGGTCTGGCCGTCGATCTCGCTTGCCATCAGCGCGTCGAGATCCGCGGGGTTCGCCTTCACGACCTGCTTAGCGATCGTCTTGACGAAATCCTTGAAACGGTCGGTCTTCGCAACGAAGTCGGTCTCGCAGTTGACTTCGACCAGCGCAGCAACGTTGCCCTCGCGGTAATCGTCAACAAGACCTTCCGCCGCAATGCGGCCTTCCTTCTTCGCGGCCTTTGCAAGTCCCTTCTCACGCAGGAAGTCGATCGCCTTTTCGACGTCGCCGTTCGTTTCCACGAGCGCCTTCTTGCAGTCCATCATGCCGGCGCCGGTACGCTCACGCAGTCCCTGTACGTCTTTTGCGGTAAAGTTCATGGTAGTACCTCCCG
>CALGGM010000097.1 GCA_937915925.1 uncultured Clostridia bacterium
GCCATTGCGTCGCAGCCGGCATAGCCGCACGCGCCGCAGTTGTTGCCGGGAAGACAGGCACGCACTTCGGTTTCACGCTCGTCGACCGGCACATGGAACTTCTTGCCGGTGAACACGAGCCCCGCGCCGACGATGATGCCGATCACGGTGATGACGATAGTGGTAATCAGAATAACCATTAGCCGACCCCCTTCAATGCGGTCTCAATGACCGGCTGCAGCTCGGAGAAGCCCATGAACGCGATCGACATCAGCGCCGCGGCAAGCAGCACGACGGGCGCGCCGCGCACGGGACGCGGGATCGCGTCTTCATCGATGCGCGAGCGGATCGCCGCGAGCAGCACGATCGCGATCGTGTAGCCGACCGCCGTGCCGAGACCGGAGAACACGCTCTCGATGAAGTTGTAGCCGAACTTGTCGATGTTGTCGATCGCAATGCCGAGCACCGCGCAGTTGGTGGTGATCAGCGGCAGGTAGATGCCGAGCGCCTTATACACCGACGGGGATTTCTTTTTGAGGAACATTTCCACGATCTGTACCAGCGCCGCGATGACCAGGATGAAGACGATCATCTTCATGAACTCCAGTCCGAGCGGTTCAAGCACCTGACTGTAGAGAATGCTCGCGACGGCGGAAGCGATCGTGATGACGAAGATGACCGCTACGCCCAAGGACGCGGACGCCTTGATCCTCTGGGAAACGCCGAGGAACGAGCAGATACCGAGGAACTGATTCAAAACGACGTTCGAAATCAACGCGTTCAGAATGACGATCAGAATCAAACGGATCATTTCGCACCCTCCTTTTCCTCTTCACAGCGCATTGCGCAGGTTGCGCAGCAGCCGTCGCAGCCGTCGCTTTCGACGAGCTCGCGCTGACGCGTCTTGATGCCGATCGCGTTCATGATGATCACGAACAGCGCGATGACCATAAACGCTCCCGGCGGCTGGATCATGATGCCGACCGCGTATTCCTGCGGGAAAACGGTCAGACCGAACACCGTGCCGGCGCCGAGCAACTCACGGACGAGACCCGCAAGCGTCAGCGCGACGGTGAAGCCGAGACCCATGCCCACGCCGTCCATGACGGACAGCCCGGGGGTGTGCTTGTTGGCGTACGCTTCGGCGCGGCCCAGGATGATGCAGTTCACGACGATCAGGTCGATGTAGACGCCGAGCGCCGCGTCGACGGAGGGCAGGTATGCCTTGATGAGCAGCTTGACCACCGTAACGAGCGAAGCCACGATGACGATGTAGGCGGGGAGGCGAACCTCGTCGGGGATGACGTTGCGCATGACGGAGATCAGGAAGTTTGACAGAACCAGAACCGCCAGCGTCGACAGACCCATGGAGACGCCGTTGATCGCCGCGGTCGAGACCGCCAGCGTCGGGCACATGCCCAGCATCAGAACGAGCGTCGGGTTTTCCTTGATCAGGCCGTTATACAGCCGTTCCAGATAGGGATTCTTCATATCAGTTGCCTCCTCCCATAATCACGTTCCGGAAGAAGTCAAGTCCAGCGTTCACCGCGTTCAGAACCGCCTTCGAGGTGACGGTCGCGCCGGAGATGGCGTCGATGCCGCTGTCGCCTTCGCCGTTGAGCACGAAGGTTTCGACCGTGCGTCCGTTGAACTGCTCCTTGAACTTCGGTTCATCCGCAAGCGAACCCTTGCCGGGCGTTTCGTTGAGCTCGATAAACGCGATCTTCAGGATCTTGCCGTTCGGATCGAGACCGAGCGCGAGCTTCAGCGGGGGATTGTACGCGTTGCGGTTGGTGATCGAGAAGACGTAGCCGACCGTGTTGCCGTTTGCGTCGATCGCTTCCAGCGCCTCGTCGACCGTCGTCGAGCCGAACTTGCCGCCGCCGTATGCGCCGCCGCCGAGATCGGAGATCGCGTTCACCGCTTTGTCGATGTCGCGGAAGTCCTTCGCGTCTTCGCAGACGACCGTGTAGGAAGCGCGCTTCTTTGCAAGCTCGTTTGCCTCGATCGGGTCCTTCGTCATGGTGAAGACGCCGGAAAGCGCAACGCCTGCCAAAAGCGTAATGATCGTCAGCGCAATGACGGGCTTCGGGATCCGCTTAAAGAGCGGGGGCTTCACAACGCCTGCTGCCTTTTCGATCGCGCTCTTGCGGTACGCATAGGGCTTCGGAACGATGTACAGGTCGATGAGCGGCGTGAACAGGTTCGCGATGATGATCGAGTAGCTGAAAGAATCCGCGCTCTTTCCGAAAATGCGGAACAGCGCGCCGAGCACGCCGATGAGAAGACCGTAAACGAGCTGACCCAGACGGCTCACCGGAGAGGTGGTGTAGTCGGTCGCCATGAAGAACGCGCCCATGACCACGCCGCCGCCGCAGAGCTGCGCCGCAAGGTACGTCGGGTCAAAGCCGTGACCGCCGAACAGCGCGAGGCAGAGCGTGAACCCGCCGATGACCGAGAAGCAAATCTCGCCGTGGATGATGTCCAGTCCCCACAGCACGAGACCGCCGATCAAAAGCGCCACGATCGAGCTGCCGATGACGCCGCCCGCCGTGCCGAGGAACATCTGGGTCACGTTGACCATGCTGCCGGATTTCAGCAGCGCGACCGGCGTTGCGCTCGAAAGCGCGTCAAAGCCGGGATAATTCGTCATGCCGTTACTGAACGACAGAAGCAGGAAGCAGCGCGCCGCAAGCGCGGGGTTGATGAAGTTCTTGCCGAGTCCCCCGAACAGGCACTTCACGACCAGGATCGCAAACACCGAACCTACGATCGGAAGCACGACGGGTGTTTCGGGCGAAAGGCAGAGCGCGAGCAGCATGCCGGTGACGGCGGCGCTGCCGTCCCAGATCGAGATGCGCCGCCTCGTCGCGAGGCAGAACAGCAGCTCGGTGAGGATCGCGGAGCCGATCGAGGCAAGGATGATCCAAAGCGCGTTCAGGCTATGGAACTTCACCCAATGCACGATGACGCCGATCGCCGCCGTCGGAAGCAGCGCGATCAGAACGACCATCATGATGAACGGGGTGGTCCAACGGTCGCGTACATGCGGGCCGGCGGAAAGATTCAGTCTCTGATTCATTTCTTGCCTCCCTGTGCCGCTCGCTTGCGTGCCATGATCTCGGATTTGGTCTGCTTGAAGGTCTGGGTCAGCGGACGCTTCGCCGGACAGATATAGGTGCAGGAACCGCAGGAGATGCAGTCAAGACCGTAGAGCTTGTTTTCGTAGCGTTCAAGATCGCCTGCCGCAACGGCGTCCGCCATCATCTGCGGCATCAGCCCGTTCGGACAGACCGTGGTGCAGCGTCCGCAGTGGAGACACGCGGTCATCTGCTTTTCCGCCGCTTCCACCGCGTCGTCGCAAAGGACGGTGATCGCGTTGGTCGTCTTGGTGATCGGAACCTCGGTGGAGCCCACCGCGATGCCCATCATCGGACCGCCGGAAATGACCTTCTTCGCCTCGACGCCTTCCTTGATCCCGCCCGCGGCTTCGATAAGCTCAGCAAAGCTCGTACCGTCGCGCACGATGAAGTTAGAAGGCTCCTTGATCGCTTCGCCGGTGACCGTCAGCACATGACGGAACAGCGGCTCATGATAGAGCACGGCGCGTCCGATCGCGTAGATCGTGCCGACGTTGTCGACGATGCAGCCGACGTCCGCGGGGAGCTTGGTGATCGGGTAGTCGACGCCCGCGATGACCTTGATGAGACTGCGCTCGCCGCCCTGCGGGTACTTCGTGCGAAGTCCCAGCACGCGGATGCGCTTGTGTCCCGCCGCCGCTCTCTGCATGGCGGCGATCGCTTCGGGCTTGTTGTTCTCGATCGCGATCACGCCCTCCGCATTCGGGAACAGCGTAAGCACGATCTCCATGCCCTCGACGATCTCCTTTGCGTAGCCGCGCATCAGCTGATCGTTGCAGGTCAGGTACGGCTCGCATTCCGCGCCGTTCGCGATCAGGTACTTGATCGCAAGCGGATCCTTGGGCGCCAGCTTCACATGCGTCGGGAAGCCTGCGCCGCCGAGACCGATGATACCCGCGTCCTGTACGCAGCGCAGGATCTCCTCCTTGGTGAGCCCATCCGTGCTGAGCGGGGAAGGAAGAATGTCTTCGGTTTGGGTGTACTGCCCGTCATTGTCCACAACGATGCATTCCTGCATCGCGCCGGAGATCGTGCGGCGCTTTTCGACCGCTTTGACCGTGCCGGAGCAGGAGCAGATGACGTTGGCGGACACGAAGCCGTCGGCCTCCGCAATGCGCTGCCCCGCAAGGACCGGATCGCCCTTTTTGACGATCGCCTTTGCGGGCTTTCCGATGTGCTGTGCAAGCGGGAAGACCATTTCACCTTTTGCGTCAAAGACGCGCAGCGCCGCTTCCCGACTCAGATCCTTATGCTCTTTCGGGTGAACGCCGCCGCGAAACGTGTCTCTCACGATTGTAACCCCTCCTTAATGCGTCAGAGATTCTTTGCGCCGATCGGATTTCGGCACAGAAGTATACACAATAATAGAGTAACAGATTCCGCGCAATTTGTAAACAGAAAAAGTCTCCCATTTTGCTTTTTTTCGCCCGCGTCGGCGACGTGTTTTCAAACGGTCGAGCGACCGATAAAAAACAGGAAAGCGTTCTTAAAAACACCTTCCTGTACGGTGATCTTGTAATCGGTTTATCCGCGCTTTTTGCGCAAAAGGATCGCGAGCAAAACGCCGGTCAGGGCGATCAGCGCCGCGCCGCCGATGATGAGCCAAAGCGTCGGAACGGTCTTGGGCGGCTCGATCAACTGGACTTCTGAAGCGGGCGTTATGGAAGGCTCTGCGGTCGGCTGCTCGGTCGGCTCGTCGGTGGGCGCTTCGGTGGGCGCTTCGGTGATCGCAGGCGTGGGTTCCTCGGTCGGCTCCGGCGTGGGCTCGGGGGTCGGTTCCTCGGTCGGTTCCGGCGTCGGCTCGACGTAGTTTGAAAGGAGCTCCTTTGGAATGTTCTCCAAGAAGTCGTTCTTTTCGACGTCCTCGCCGACGGTCGTGAAATACAGACCGTATCTGCGGCAGTCGTAGCGGTTGGATCGCAGAACGTCGAGCCAGTCGCCGCGCTGCGATTTATGGAACGCGTACGCCTCCTGCGCGAGCTCGAACGCGGTCTTTCCGTCGAACGCGGAGAGCGGCGCGTCGAAGTCCATGACGATCTCGTTCTCCTTGTACAGATGCAGATAGACCTTCTTCACCTGCCACGTTCCGTATTCCGCGGCGGATTCGGGGAAGCGCTCTGGGTCCGCCGCCGCCTCGACCGCCTCGCGGCACTTGCGGCTGACCAGCACGTGTCCGGGGTTGCCGTACTCGCCGTCGATGTCGTGCGTGATCACGACCTCGGGCTTGAAGCGGCGGATCTCGCGGGTGATCTTTTCATCGAAGAGATAGGGGTGATCGTCGTCGCAGCGCAAAAAGACGGGAAGCCTGCATACGCCGGAGAACCAAAGTCCCTCCAGCGCCTCGCCGTGGCGCTCCTCCTCCGATCGAGCGGTGCTCTTGTTGCGGTCGAGAACGACCGGCACATAGCAGTAAACGACCTCCACGACCAGTCCGCGTTCGCCCGCATAGGTCGGGATGATGCCGCCCATCATGACGAGCTCGTCGTCCGAATGCGCGGACACCAGCATGATGTCGCACTTCTCCGGCGCGGGCTCCCAAAGGTGCAGCGACGCGGGAAGACCGTCCCGTTCATAGAGATGCCACTCGGTCATGCGGCATTCGCCCTTGACCTCGAGCGTGACGCCGCGCGCCTCCTCCGGCACGTACAGATACCCGCGGTCGCCCTCGCGATAGCGGACGTTCGAGCTGATCGCGGCGCCGTTCCTGTCAAAGAACGTGAAGCTGCATTCCTCGGGCGGGATGACCCATTCCCAGTACATCAGACCGACGGGAACGTCGTCCGTCCAATAAATGCTGCCGCTGCCGCCCTTTGTAAACGAGGTCCCCGTTTCGCAGTCGTTGTCCGAAAGCCGCTTCGGGTAGTTGCAGAAGCCCTGCCAGTCGAGCGTGCAGCGCTCGTTCAGCGGGAGCGGTTCGCCGTCGTCCGCGGCTGCGGCGACCGAAAGGAACGGGATACAAAACAAAATCGACAGGAACGCTGCCAAAAACCGACGCATATATGCCTCACTGATTCCGACTTTTGATCGAAAACAGCATATCATAGGATCGAAATACTGTCAAGAAAACGGAATAACGGTTGCGATTTGCGAAACGGTATGGTATACTTTCTTATTAGATTTTTAAGGGTAAGAACCTTGGAGGATATATAAAATGAAGCGCATCGTGCTGTGGATCATGGTACTGCTGCTGATGCTGCCGGCGGCGGTCTTTGCGGAAAACGACGGCACGCAGGCGGAGGACCCGCGCGAAAAAAAGCTTGAGGTCGTCGATATCTCCTTTGAGCTCGGCGTCATCATCAACATCGAGATCGCGGCGGAGCACTGCGAAATGGCAGGGTATTATTTCGGCTGCATTCCCGATCAGCCGAAGCCCGAAAACCACGACTGGCTTGCTTACAGCGACAACTTCCTTCGCGTGACGAAGTTCCCGGGGGATTATTATCTCTGGCT
The DNA here is from genome assembly GCA_937915925.1 of uncultured Clostridia bacterium. GTDB lineage: Bacteria > Bacillota > Clostridia > Christensenellales > CAG-138 > UBA3792. The sequence continues at coordinate 6,570 of CALGGM010000097.1, forward strand.
GCGCGACACGGAGGGAACGATGTACGGTCCGTGGTTCGTGGAGATGCCGAAGATCTACAACACCTATTACCGCATGGAGAACACCGAGTTTCCGACCGAGGCGCTGTCCACGTACCTGCCGAAATACTGCAACTATTCGGTCGAGGAGCTGGACGCGCTGATCGCCGAGAACGTCGCAAAGGCGGGCATCTACACGCGCGAGAGCGTCGTGGTCGGCATTACGACGCAGTTCTCGAAGCTGCAGGAGTTCGGCATCCGCATCCCGTTCTGCTTCCTCGGTTACTGGCCGATGCGCGAGTACGGCTGGTATCTGAACCCGGACTGGGGTACGGTCTACAACATGAACAACAAAAAGGAATACGAGTACGCGGTCGGGCTTGCGCATCCGGAGCATGAAGCGGGTACGCACTGCAACGGGTTCGTGCATTACGCGTTCCGGCTGTCCGGGCTGAACCTGCGCAACGTCTACGAGGACGGCAACCACAGAGCCGGCGACATCGGCGGCATCGGCAAGCGCAGCGCCAACAAGGTCGGCACCTACGAGGGACGCCCGGGCGACGTGCTGCAAAGCTGCACGTACCACGAAATGGTCATCATCGACCGCTACGACGAGGACATGGACGGCGAGAGCGACGGTTACATGGTCGCCGAATCGAACGACGACGAGGGCGGTCAGGTCTACTGCAAGAAGCCGTTCGACACCTATTCGAAATACTGCAAGGTCTTCAACATGGACGGCGTGTTCTATAACACGGCGACGGAACAGCGGATGCTGAAGTTCTGGAACGAATACCACATCCCGGAAAGCGAATGGCCCGAGTTTCTGAAGACCGCGGTCCATGAGAACACAGAATATACGGTCGTGTACGTGGACGCGCTCGGCGCGAGAACGTACAAGGTCCCGTATCACGGCACGCTTAACGAGATCCCCGAGATCCGCGGGCTGTTCGACGGGCACGCCGACGGCGCGGTCTGGAACACCGATATTTCAGGAGAGACGCTCGAACGCAACTATATCATCTCCGCCGAGTACGCGGTCGAGGTGCCGGAGGATTACGACTATCATCCAACGCCGGAACCCACCGCGGAGCCCACGCCCGAACCGACGCCGGAGCCCACCGCGGAGCCGACCGAAGCGCCGACGCTTGCGCCCGTTGCGGAAGCGCCCGCTCCCGCTGAAACGGAACCGCCGAAGAGCGAGGACGTACCGGAGAAGGTACAGCCGAAGGCGAACGGCGATCGCATGGTCCTCTGGATCGTCGGCGGCGCAGCGGTCGCGATCGGCGCGGGCGGCATTGTCGCGCTGCTGCTTCGAAAGCGCGCGCACCGCGGCTGAAACCGGGCATGGACGAAACCGTAACGGTAATCCATCACGAGCCTTACGAAAAACGCCGCCGAGCTTTCCGCGTTCCACGGCGCATCGATCGGCGTCGGAGTGATGATGATCGTCGCAAGCCTTCTGTGCAGATACGGCGCAGAGACTGCAGCGGAAAACGGAACCCCATCAAAAAGAAGCCGCTCGGATCCTTCGAGGTTCTGAGCGGCTTTTGCGTATTGCCCGGTTGAACGCATCCAATCGAAACAGGACGTTTTCACCATCCTGGCCCCTTGTGTAAAGGGGACTGTCGAGGCTTGCCGAGACTGGGGGATTGTCGCTCGGCTACAGCCGAATCTCGTTCCGAAGGAATATCGTGCCGAAGGCATATCGCGCCCGTCAGGGCATATCGCATTTATAAGACGATATTCTGCTGTCGCAGAACGATATGCTTGCTTTCACCAAGCACGATATGTCCGCTTGCGCGGACACGATATGCGGGCTGACGCCCGCGCAAACCTTTCCGGGACGCCGGGGTCGGCGTCCCCTACAATTCGTTTATGCAAGCATGGGCTCCCTGCCCTGTAAGGACGGCCGTCGCTCGTTCGCATACCCTGTGTCTACACAGGGGGTATGTTCAGCGGTACCTTGTCGGGGGCACGGAATAGGAGCGAATGTGCAGCATGTCGTAGCAAAGCTGTTCGCGCAGCAGGCGGTAGCGCGGCGTATAGTTGTCCACGTACGCGCCGTAGTAGCGCCAGCCTGGACCGGTGGGATTGTAGGCGGTGTCGTCCACCTCGCAGTCGGGGAGGAGCCTGCGCACGTCCGCGATCTGCGATTCGGGGATCGGGTTCCGCGACAGCCACAGCCGTTCGAGCTTGTTGAGCCCGTACAGCGGCGTGATGTCGGAGATCTGATTGCGGGAGATGTTCAGATGCTGCAGGTTCGTGCAGCCCGCAAGCGCGGAAATATCCGTGATCTTGCAGCTGAACAGCTCGCAGTATTCGAGCTTCGGGCAGTTCTTGAGCGCGGAAATATCCTGCGTTTCGCCGACGGCAAGGATCAGCACCTCGAGGTTCGGCATGTAGCCGCAAAAATACGCGTCGGTGATGCGGTTGTGTCCGAGGTCGAGGTACTTGACGTCGTTGCAGTAGATGAGCGGCTTCGTGTCCTTGTCATAGAGCCGTTCGAGGTCGGTGTTGTCCGAGAAGCGGATCATGATCACGTCGGTCATGCAGGTGTAGAAATTCAGGAAGATCCGCCAGACAATGTGCCGCTCCGGAAACTCGCTGCGCAGCTCCGCCATCTGCTCGTCCGGGATCTCGCAGTATTCGAATTCCACGCGGGTCGTATGCTTGAGATAGCTTAGGATCCTTCGCACGTCGTCCACGCGCCGGCTCAGATCGATGTGCCGGAAGGCGACCGTCTCGTCGGTCAGCCGGAAGGTCGAATTGAACACGGTCGCCGTGTAGTCGATGCTCAGCGACGGAAATTTCAGCGCGATCGCCCCCGCCTGATCGATCGACCATTTGGAGCGTCCGACCTTCGGATCGAGCCGCACGCGTTCAAGCGCGGGCAGCGCCGAAAGCGCGGCGACCGCCTCATCCGCCTGCTCGGGCGGGACGGCGGACAGGTCGAGCTCGGTCTGTTCGCTCGTCGCGGTCATCCCGCAAAACGACGCCGTGTAGGTAAGCTTTGTACTCGGAAGCGCGGCAAGGAGCGCCGTCGCGTCCTCCGGCGCGATCGGGTTTTCCACGGTCAGCTCCGCAAGCGAAGGAAGATAGGACAGAAGCTGAATGTCGACGGGATCGGAAAGGGTCAGCACCTCCGTGTCGCCCGGCACGTCCGCATCCGCGATCCGCACCGTGTAGCGCACGTCCACGTCCGGGTGCGCTTCGCGGAAGGCTGCGATCTCGGCATAGCAATCGCTGCCGGACAGATCGACCGCAGCGAGCGCAGGGAAGCGGTCAAGGATCGCGATCTCCTCCGCGTTCAGAACAAGCGTCAGCGCCGTCTCCTCGCCGGTGAACGTCTCGCCGCCGAGAAAGATCGGCTCCGGCGTCGGAACGGGCGTCGGGATCGGGGTGGGAGAGGGCGTTTCGATGGGCGTTTCGCTCGGCGCCTCGGTCGGATCGGCAAAAACCGTCTCCGACGCGGCACGGCAGCCGAGCGCCGTCACCGCGGCGCAAAGGGCGATCAGTATGAACAAACGCAGTCTGCGCTGCATAAGGCTTCCTCCCTGAGGGGCATCGGTCCCCCATACCGAATATTTTAGCATCCACGGAAAGGCTCTGTCAATATTCGCCTGCCTTCGGCAAAGAAAACAGGGATGGGCAACCCCTCCGCCGACTTATCGGTCGGCACCGACAGGGGGAGCTCGGTATGAAACCGTAGGGGCGGATCGCATCCGCCCGCGTAACGATCCCCTTTATTCAAGGGGGCAGGGAGGAGAAAAGAGAAGAGAGAAGAGAGAAAAGAGAAAAGATAAAGAAGGGTTTCCGTCGGAAACCCCTCCTGAACTCTTCACTCTTCTCTCTTCACTCTTCTCTCTTCACTCTTCTCTCTTCACTCTTCACTATTTCCGTAGGGGTCGTCGTCCTCGACGACCCGATAAAATACAATCAAAAAGGAGCCTCACAAGTGAAGCTCCTTTCTCGGGTGAAACTCATAACGGCTCGATCAAACCGAAATTGCCGTCCTTACGCTTATAAAGAACGTTGATCTCGTTCGTGTCCACGTTGCGGAATACGTAGAAGGCATGCCCCAAAAGTTCAAGCTGCAGCATGGCTTCTTCCTCGCTCATCGGCTTGACCGAGAACTGCTTCACACGGACGATCTGCGGTCCTTCGTCTTCTTCGTCGTCCTCTTCAAGGGGAAGATCGCGGAAGGCATCCTGGCGAAGTCCTTTCGCGAGACGCGTGCGGTTATGCACGATCTGCTTTTCGAGCTTCTCCACGATGTTGTCGAGCGATGCATACATATCGCTCGAAACTTCCTCGCCGCGGATGATGCGACCCTCATGCGGGATCGTGACCTCGGCGATGTGGCGGTTCTTTTCGACGGAGAGAGTGACCTGTGCTTCGGTGTCCTGCGGGAAGTACCGATCCAATTTGGAAAGCTTCTTTTCTGCGACCTCGCGCATGTAATCGGAGATCTCCAAATTCTTGCCGGAAATAGAAATACGCATATGTTCCACTCCTTCTGACACGGGTATTGTGTTCGTGTCATCTATATATTACCATACTTTAGAGGAAAAAACCGCACTTTTTTCAAAAAAAGACAAAAAAGTTCATAAAGTTTCATTTTCGTCACATTTTTATGCCAAAACCTTAGTTCGCAGGCATCTTTTTTGAAAATTTTCGGAGAACAGGAAATCATTCACAATTCCAACACGTTTTTGACGCTTTTGGATGATACACTTTGCTTGCAGGGTACAAGAAGACCCTGAGACAGCAAACCCTTCCCGACTGTCTAACCCACGATAACGCGCCGCCCCCTCGGCGCGTTATTCATTGGCGCTTCGCTTTCGCCGAAATCAGGGTTTCGGCGAGTTTTCACCGGCTGCCTATCGCCTCCAGCGTCCGAGCGGCAGCCGCTGCGAGGAGTCAGATGCACCGCGCATGCCGCTGCATCTGACGGTTTAATTGTTCTGACTCCGAGGACGGAGCTGCTCCATCAGGCGCATCATCTGAAAGAGCTTTTCCATGTCCGGCGCTTGCGCAGACTTCGATACGGGCGGCGGAGGCGGAGGAGGCGGAGGCGGCGCTGCGGGAACGGGGACGTTCAGCCGGTAGGCAAGCTGATCGATCAGATCGCGCGGCAGTAACGGTGCGAGCGCTTTGACATAGGCTTCCACGCCTGCACGGCCGTGCTCGTCGCGGACGGCTTCACCCAAGGTCACGGCACAGGACAGCGGGGACGGACCGGTTCGTTGCGGTTGTACGTTCATAGGCATCCTCCTTGTCTCATGGTATGCCGTCTGCACGATTTCGGTGCGCGGCGCATAGGATACGGTGAGGTGAATAGCATGGATTTACACGATCAATACGAAGCATACCGCAATCAGACGAGTGACGAATTGATGGAAACACTGCTGAAGCTGACTGCGGAGCAGAAACAGATGGGTGAAATGAGCGAAACGAAGATGGAGGAGATCTATCTCATGCTTGCGCCGATGCTGTCCGAACGGCAAAAAGCGCGCATGCGCGAGATCATTGCACGCCTGAACGCGCCGAATTGACAGCAAAGACGCAAAATCGTTGCGAAGCGTTCACAATCGTCCTCTTTTCAGGAGGGCGATTGTGTGCTATAATCAATTTACTATGTTTACAGGAGATTCTTATGGGATTTTTGGACTGGCTGCTCGGAACGTCGAGCGAAAGCAAACTGAAAAAGCTCAACCCGAAGGTAAAGGAGATCAACGCGCTCGAGCCGCAAATGCAGGCTTTGACGGACGAGCAGCTGCGGCATAAGACGGTTGAATTCAAAGAACGTCTGAAAAACGGCGAGACGCTGGACGACCTGCTGGTCGAAGCGTTTGCCGCCGTGCGGGAAGCGGCAGTGCGCACCGTCGGCATGCGGCATTTCGATGTGCAGCTTCTCGGCGGCATGGTGCTGCATCAGGGCCGTATCGCCGAAATGAAGACGGGCGAAGGCAAAACGCTTGTGGCGACGCTTCCGGCGTACCTCAACGCCTTGGAGGGCGAGGGCGTGCACATCGTCACCGTCAACGATTACCTTGCCAAACGCGACGCGCAGTGGATGGGCAAGATCTATCGCTTCTTAGGACTCACAGTCGGGTGTATCGTGCACGATCTTGATTCCGACGAGCGCCGCGCAGCGTACCGCGCGGACATCACCTATGGCACCAACAACGAATTCGGCTTCGATTACCTGCGCGACAACATGGTGATCACCGATGAACCGGGGATATATCTTCCAGGTAAGTTCGGTGTCAGAATCGAGGATTTCGTCGACCGAGCCGAGCGTTACTTTTCGCTTCGCGATGATTTCTTTTGGTTTAGACAACTCCGCGAGCGTGCTTCTGAGCGAGGCAACGGCCTCTGTAATCGGCGTGCCGTCAAACACTGAGACTGCGGATTTTCGGTAGCTGGCAGAGAATTCGTTTTCGCTTCGCTTGAGTTCTGTTTTATTGAGCCGAATTTGCACGCGTTTTTTTAAATCGGCGAGTATTTTTTCATCTTCGCCCACAAGAAGACCGACGCACTCGCCCTTGAATGCAATGTCGCTTGAGCAAAAGATGGGGATTTCCTGATTGAACACGCGAATCGTTTTTTTGAGCGGAAGGTCGGCGTGCGTAAAGAGT
>CALGGM010000098.1 GCA_937915925.1 uncultured Clostridia bacterium
TCGAAAATACCTGCTGGTTTGCGGCGATCACGCCGCGCGAGGATCCGGAGATCGCGATCGTCGTGTTCATTCCGAACGGGCTTTCCGGCAGCTCCGGCGCGCTCGCGATCGAGCGGATCGTGACCTACTGGTATGAGCGCGAGGGGCAGTGAGCCGACCGGACGAAATGCAACAGAATTGCAACACAGATATGAAATTTTGTTAAACATCGTCGAAGAATGCTTGCGCTTTTCGAAAAAGGGCGATACACTTTCGGTATGGAAAAGCGAAAACAGTCGATTCCGAATATGATCAAAAACTGGGGCAGCCTGAGCGTGGCGCAGAAGCGCGGCGTTCTGACCGTGCTCCTGTTCGGACTTGCCGTTTTGCTGATCGTGATCGCGCTGATCATCGGGATTTCCTCGTGCGCCGCGAAAAAGCCCGCTGCGGTCGAGGCGGAAAGCGTTGCTCCGATCCCCGCGCTGCTGCGCGCGCCGAACGGGGACGATTCGTTTTACGATCCCTCGTATCTCGAATCCGAAGATCCGAACGGCGAATCGGAATGGTATGAGAGCGAAGACCCCAACGCGGAACCCGATGCGCTCACGGACGATCCCGAGGACGTCGAGCCGACCGGCTCGGACGACCCCGTTTCCTCCGAATCGCAGTACACATCCCTGAAAAAGAAGGACAAGGGCGAGTCCGTCACGGCGCTGCAAACCCGCCTGATGGATCTCGGTTATCTTGAGATCGAGGAGCCGACCGACTATTTCGGCAGCAGCACGGAGTATGCGGTCACGCTGTTCCAGCGGCAGCACGGACTTAAGCAGGACGGCATCGCGGGCGAACAGACGCAGACGCTTCTGTACAGCAAGGACGCGCAGCATTACATGATGCTCGAGGGCGCCGAGGGGCGCGACGTTAAGATGCTGCAGGAGCAGCTCGTGGAGCTCGGGTATCTCACCGAGAACGACGTCGACCGCATCTACGGCGAGAAAACGGTCGAGGCGGTCAAGGCATTTCAGAAGCGTAACGGTCTGACGCAGGACGGCAAGGCGGGCGAGAAGACGCTCGAAAAGCTGTACAGCGACGAGGCGAAGGTCTCGAAGTCGATGGAAGCGCAGATCAAGGCGGAGGAGAAGGCGGCAAAGGCGACGCCGAAGACCACGCCGAAGCCTTCAAGCAAGACGACGGCAAAGGCTTCCTCGAAGACCTCTGCGAAGGCGACCGCAAAGCCGACGCCGACGCCGAAGAAGGACACCAAGATCGACAAGTTCATCAAGGCGGCGAACTCGAAGATCGGCTGTGAATACGTGCTCGGCGACAAGGGCCCGAAGACCTTCGACTGCTCAGGCTTCGTCTATTACTGCTTAAAGCAGGCGGGCGTGTCCACCACGCGTCTGAACGCGGCGGGATTCTCCAGGGTCAGCCGGTGGAAGAACATCTCGAAGATCGGCGACATTCAGAAGGGCGATATTCTGTTCTTCAAGAGCGATACGAGCTCGACGGTCTCGCACTGCGGCATCTATATCGGCAGCGGCATGATGATCGACGCGTCCAGCGCGAACGGAAAAGTGGTCAAGCGTTCCGTGTCCGCGTACTGGAAACGCAACTTCGTGAACGCGAGACGCCCGTGGGCATAACGTTCTTTACGCATTTTTTACAAAAACCGGCGGAAAAAATCCGTCGGTTTTTTTGCATAATGCGAAAGAGTATGCTATAATGCTGTTAACTACATGAATGGGGATAGGAGTATGGATACAAAAACGATCATGCAACAAATCGAGCTCGTCCTGAAACGTGACGCGCAGGTATCGCTCAAGGAGGCAACGGTGCAGCAGCTCCATTCGGCGCTGGCAACGGTCGTCATGGGCGCGATCGCCGATCCGTGGTACGAGAGCCGTCATGCGCATGAGCGCGCAAGAAGCACGTATTATTTTTCCGCCGAGTATCTGGTGGGTCGTATGGTGTACAACAACCTGTTCGCGCTCGGGATCCTCGACGAGGTGAAAAAGGCATTTGCGGAGCGCGGACTGGACCTCGCGGCGTTCGAGGACATCGAGGACGCGGCGCTCGGAAACGGGGGCTTGGGCCGTCTTGCAGCGTGCTTCCTCGATTCCGCTGCGACGATGAACCTGCCGCTTGACGGCTACGGCATCCGCTATAAATACGGTCTCTTTAAGCAGACCTTTACCGACGGGTTCCAGACCGAGAGCGCGGACGACTGGCAGCGCTTCGGCGATCCGTGGAGCCGCCGCCGCGACACGCACGAGATGCTCGTGAAGTTCTCCGATCAGACCGTGCGCGCCGTGCCGTACGACATGCCGATCATCGGCTATCACACCGACAACATCGGCACGCTCCGTCTTTGGCAGAGCGAGGCGGTGCAGGACTTCGACTTTGAAAAGTTCAACAACCAGGAATACGCGGTCGCCGTGCTCGAAAAGAACGCGGTCGAGGATATCACCCGCGTGCTGTACCCGAACGACACGACCACGGCGGGCAAGCGTCTGCGCCTAAAGCAGCAGTACTTCCTGTCGTCCGCGTCGCTGCAGGACCTTCTGTTCCGCTTCAAGCGCGAGAACCGCCCGATCGAGGAGTTCTGCGAGCTCGTTTCGATCCAGCTCAACGACACGCATCCGACGGTTTCGATCCCCGAGCTGATGCGGCTTCTGATGAACGAGGGGCTAACGTTTGACAAGGCGTTCGAGATCACGCGCAAGACGTTCTCCTACACGAACCACACGGTCATGCAGGAAGCGCTCGAAAAGTGGGACGTCAACCTGTTCCGCGATCTGCTGCCCGAGATCTTCGACATCATCTACCGCATCAACACCAAGCTCTGCGGCGAGATCATGGCAAAGGGCCTCGACTGCGAGCCGTACGCGATCGTATCGAACAACATCATCCGCATGGCGAACCTCGCGGTCTACGCGTCGAGCTACGTCAACGGCGTCGCCGAGATCCATACGCAGATCTTAAAGGACGACGTTCTGAAGATCTGGTATCAGGTTTATCCGGAGCGCTTCCAGAACAAGACGAACGGCATCACGCAGCGCCGCTGGCTGGGACTGTGCAACCCTGAGCTTTCCGCGTACATCACCGAGCGCGTGGGCGGCGGCTGGATCACCGACCTCGAACAGCTCAAAGGGCTCAAGGATCATATGACCGACGCCGATGTGGACGCGTTCATTGCGGTCAAGCGCGAAAAGAAGCGTCAGCTCAGAAAGCTCATCAAGGAGCGCGAGGGCGTCGATTTGCCCGAAACGTTCTGCTTCGACGTACAGGTCAAGCGCATGCACGAGTACAAGCGTCAGATCCTGAACGCGTTTGCGATCCTCGATATCTATTTCGGGATCAAGGACGGCAGGATCAAGGACTTCACGCCGACGGCGTTCATCTTCGGCGCGAAGGCGGCGCCGGGTTACCTGCGCGCAAAGGCGGTCATCAAGTTCATCAACGAGATCTCGAAGAAGATCAACAACGACCCCGACGTCAAGGACCTGATGCGCGTGGTGTTCGTGCATAACTACAACTGCTCGTACGCAGAGCACATCATCCCCGCGGCGGACATCTCCGAGCAGATCTCGCCGGCAGGCACCGAGGCAAGCGGCACCGGCAACATGAAGCTGATGCTAAACGGCGCAGTCACCTTAGGCACCTTCGACGGCGCAAACGTCGAGATCGTGCAGGAAGCGGGCGAAGAGAACAACTACGTGTTCGGCTACAGCGTCGACGATCTCAACGCGCTGCGTCCGCACTACAATCCGAAGGCGATCTACGACTACGAGCCGCGCGTGCGCCGCGTGCTCGACGCGCTGATCGACGGAACGTTCTCCGACAACGACACCGGCGTGTTCGCCGATCTGCACCGCTCGCTGCTGTTCGGCAACGGCTGGCAGAAGCCGGATTACTACTTCGTGCTGCAGGAGCTTCTGCCGTACATCGACCGCAAGATGGACGCGCTGAACGACTATAAGGACATCCGCGCGTTCACAAGAAAGTGCATCGTGAACACCGCGAGCGCGGGCAAGTTCTCCTCGGACCGCACGATCCGCCAGTACGCGGACGAGATCTGGCACATCAAGGAGCTGCCGCACCACGACGGGATCAAGCTCTGGTAAGCAGGAAACAGAAATAAAAAGAGGATGCCAAGGAACTTCGTTTCTCAGCATCCTCTTTTCAATGAATTGCGGCGTTGCCGCATGAATTGCCTCACGGCATGAAATGGCTGCGCCGTGAATTGCCTCGCGGCATGAATTGATCGGGTTTTCCTGTAGGGGCGGATATCATCCGCCCGCCAAAACAGCGGAACGGGAAGATGATATCTTCCCCTACGGTTGTCATTGATGATGGTTTTCCGTACGGAAAATCTACATACATAGGAAGATCGCGCGCTTCCCGCGCGTACCATCATGACGGCTGTGCCGTCAATTCATGTGCCGTATGGCACAATTCATGTCCTTTGGACAATTCATGGAGCGAAGCGAGAATTCATGAAGGAGCCGTTAAGAAAGTCACCACTTGGCTTTCTTAACGGCTCCTGTTTGTTTGATTCAGCGGGCGTTCTGGTAGTCCGACGGGGTCTGTCCCATCAGCTTCCGGAAGGTGCCGGAGAAGTAGGCGATGTCGTGGAACCCGACGGACTGCGCGACCTCGTAGATCTTCATGCGGACGTCGGTTAAAAGCCGCGTCGCCGCGCGGATGCGGTACTGGGTCAGGTATTCGACCAGCGTGTAGCCCGTTTCGCGGCGGAACACATGGCTCAGATGTCCCTCGCTGATGTGCAAGCTTTCCGCGATCATGCCGATCGTCAAATCGGGGTTGTTGTAGTGCTCGGCGATATAGTCGATCGCCTCGCCGATATACTTGCTCTTGTCGCTGCTCTTTGCCTGCAGCGCGGGCAGACGGTCCTGTATGTCCTCGGCTTTGGACGTGTTTCGCGACAGGATATTCTCCACGACGCGTTCGAGATCGCCGTCGTGAAACGGCTTTAAGAGGTAGTCCGCCGCGCCGAGCCGAAGCGCCTGCTGCGCGTAGGAGAAATCGCTGTACGCCGTCAGGATCACGACCGCGCTTTCGACACCCGCCTCGCGCAAAAGCCGCACCATCGTAAGTCCGTCCATCTTCGGCATTTTGATGTCGGTGACGATGAGGTCCGGCTTCAGGCGCTTTGCCGCCTCCAGACCCTCTTCGCCGTTGGTTGCCTCGCCGACGACGGCGCAGCCGAGCTTCGCCCAATCGACGGTCAGCACGATGCCCTTGCGGACGTAGACCTCGTCCTCCACGATCAATACATTCAGCATATCGAATCCTTTCTCGAGACCGGCAGGACCGCGGAAACGGTCGCGCCTCCGTCCGGTTCGTTGTTAAAACGCAGCCCGCTTTCCGCGCCGTAGTGCGTGACCAGAATGGTGTTCACGTTGTACAGACCGAGGTGTCCGCTCCGCTGCAGGGTTTCGCCTGCGTTCAGCGCTTCGAGCACATCGTCGGAAATGCCGCATCCGTCGTCGGTGATGCGAAGCCGCATCTTTTCGCTGCCGAGCGATTCCGCCGCGATGCGGATCGTGCCGCTGTCGCGGTTGTTGAGCCCGTGCAGAATCGCGTTCTCCACCAAGGGCTGCAGCATAAATTTCGGAATGATGCAGTCCAGAAGGTGCGGCGGCACGTCGATGACATATTCGAACCTGCCGGGGAAGCGGATGCGCTGGATCTCGATGTAGCGCTGCAGAAGCTCAAGCTCCTCGGACAGCGGGATGAATTCCTCGATCGAGATGCAGGTGCGAAGGATGTCCGCAAGGTCGGTGGAGATCTCCGCGATCTCCGGGATGTCGTGGATCTTGCCCATCCATTTCATCGTGTCGAGCGTGTTGCAAAGGAAATGCGGATTGAGCTGCGACTGCATCAGCCGGATGCGCGCTTCGTCCAGCTCGCGCTGTCCCTGCACCATCTGCTCGGTATTGTCCTGCAGCCGCTGCACCATGCGGTCGAAGCTGTTGGACAGCGAGCCGAACTCGTCGCTGCGCGTCGAAGAAACGCGTGTGTCGAGATCGCCGCCTTCGACGCGCTGCATCGCGCTCTGCAGCTTAAGCACCGGCTCATTGAGCTGCCGTGAAAGCCGCAGGGCGACCAGCACACATCCCACGGTGCAGAGAAAGACCATCAGCGCCGCGACGGTGATCAGCGCTCTCAGGGAGCGCGCCGCGTATGCCTCCGGCTGCTGCACCATGAAGATAAAGCCCGTCGGCTCCGAGCGGAGCAGGGTATAGGAATAGGTCCCGTCGTTGATGCCGGTTCCGTTAAGCAGCTGTGTGCGCAGTGCCGGCGCAAGCGAGCGCTCCTGCGCGCTGCTCGAACAGTAGACGGTGCGCCAATGCCCGTCGGTCAGCAGCAGTGCGTTCTGCACGTCGGTGAGCCCCGCGTACAGCGCGTCAAAGGCGTCGCGCGTGATCTCGATCAGCACATAGCCGTAGATGTCGCCCGCTTCGGTGCGCAGTGCCTTTGCGGCGCTGCAGCCGTAGGTGTCGGCGTTGCTGCGCCATACCGTGCCGTCCGCGTTTGCGGCGGCGTACAGCACGCCCCACGTCAGCGGAAGCGTGCCGGTGTGGATGGAGGCGGTGGAGAAGCGTTCGCTGCCGCTCGCGTCGTACAGATGAAACTGCGCGCTGCCGCGGTAGCCCTCGGTCGCGGAGTACAGCGAGACGTACCCGCTGCGCGCGGATTCGGGGTCCTCCGAAAGGACGCTTCGGATTGTCGTGTCCGCGGCGATCGCGTCCGCAACGTTGTTCAGTTCGGCGTACAGACCGTCGAAAACGCCGCTCGCCTCGGTTAAAATACTGTTCGCCTTCCGGCGCGTGTTGTTCTCCACGTCTGCCTGAAACAGAAGAATCAGCAGTCCCGCGCACAGGATCAGCGAAAGGAAGGTGGTCGCGACCAGCACAATGAACAGGCGATTCTGAAAGGAATGTCGGACTCCGAGCTTCTTCATGGCTGTTCCTCCGTCAGCGCCGTCCACAGCGCAAGGACCTCGCCGTGCATGCGGATCTCGTTCCGATAGTTAAAGCGAATCAACGACAGCGCGTTTGCGTCCGGCAGCGCTTCCGGCGCGGGTACGTCCGCGCGCACCGAGCGGCGCCACTGCTCGCTGACGAGCATGGTCTGCACGTCGCGTCCGAGAATGAATTCCACAAACAGCTTCGCGTTGTCCATGTGCGGCGCGTTGTTCAGGATCGCGCAGCCGTCCGGCACCGCGCTCGTCCCCTCCGCGGGGTAGACGACGCCGATGTCGTTGTCGGCAAGGATGTACTTCCACGCGGTTTCTTCGAGCGTGACGCCGATCGGGAACCGCCCGTCGGCGACCGCGCGAAGCACTTCGCCGGAGCCGGAAAGCTGCTTGCCGTCGATGTTATCGGCGAACGTACGCATGACCTCATCGCGATCGCCGCCGATACATTCGCACAGCGTGCGCAGCGCGGTGTAGCTCGAACCGGACACGTTCGGGTCCGCAAAGGCGATCTTTCCCTTCCATGCGGGATCGAGCAGCGACGACCAGCCGGAAAGATTCTCAGGGTCGACCAGTTTGGTGTGGTAAATGAGTACGATCGGCAGTGCGGAGAACGGCGTGACGCGATCGTCCGGCGTGCGGTACGCCTCGGAAACCGCGTCATCCTCGCTGCACGCGTAGGGCAGGAACAGATCTCGGCAGCTCAAAAGGCTGTCGACGCCGCCGCCGAACATGACGTCGCAGATCGGATCGTCCGGATGCGCTTCGATCTCGTCCAGAAGCTCGTTCGTGCCGCCGTTCACAACCGTGACCCAGATGCCCGTGCGCTCCTCGAACTCGCGCACGATCGGCTCGTACACTTCCTTTTTATGAGAGGTATAGAGGATCAGCCGCTCCGATTCGTCCGGCTCATAGCCGTTTATGGGGTTCTCGACGGCGCGGCAGCCGAGAAGCAGCAGCGCAAGCAACAGCATCAGGAACCGTTTCATACGTGCGCCTCCGGGGCATCGAGCCGATCGATCAGCGCCGCGATCGCGCTGTCGTTGTTCGACGGCAGAAAGACGTCCGTGATCGCCTTCACCGCATCGTTCGCGTTCGCGGGGGAGGCGGCGATATCCGCTTCCGTGAGCAGCTCAAGATCGTTGTTGTAGTCGCCGACCGCGATCAGCGTGCGGTTCCGGTAGCAGTCGAGGCTGCGGCATTCGTGCAGCGCCGTGCCCTTGTTGACGTTTTTCGGAAGCAGCTCAAGGTATTCCTGATCCGGAACGATGTCGGTCGCGGCGTAGACGCGGTCGAACCGGTCCGAAAGCCCGCGGCGGAGCAGGAAGGCTTCGATCTCGCGAAGCTCGTCGCGGTCGCCGAACAGCAGCGACTTGAACCACGGCACCGGAAGCGCGTCTTCAATGCTGACAAAGTGACTGGAGCGGTGCAGCTCCCAGAACGGGCGGTTGACGGTCGCCTCGGGGGAGACGTAGAGAATATCGCGCTCCGTGTAGACCTGCAGATCGAACGACGGGTGATGCGCGCGGCACTCAAACAGGACCTCGGCGACGGCGTCGCGGTCGATAAACTGCGTGTACAGGAAGCGGTCGCGTTCGCGGTCGTACACGCCCGCGCCGTTTAAGACGATGCTCGGCGCGTTGAACGCCACGCCCTCAAGATACTCCATCATGTTGCCGGGACAGCGCCCCGTCGCGATCGCAAACAGTCCGCCCGCTTCGGTGTAGCGGCGGATCGCGGCGCGGTTTTGCGCGGACACGGTTCCGTTGTGATCGAACAGCGTGCCGTCCAGATCACAGAATATTGCCGTTTGGTTCGGTTGCAACGATCGTTCCTCCGAATAAAATATAGGACAGATAAGATATAGAACAGTATATCATGCGGCGCAAAAATACGCAACCGGTACCCAAAACGGAAAATTCATGCAAAAAAACAAAAATTTCATGAAAATCGCAGAATAATCGAATGCAAATCGCAAACATTTTCTGCTAAAATATTCATGTGGAATTCGAATTCCGCGCATAAAAATTCAGGAGGGATATCATGAAAAAGTTTGTTGCTATGATGTTGGCAATCGTGATGGTTCTGGCGCTCGTTGCGTGCGGCACTTCCACCCCGGCAAACAACACAGGCGCAGATTCCGAGGTGAAGAAGATCATCAAGGAAGCACAGGGCATGACGCTCGAAGAGCTCTGCAAGAAGGCGATCGAGGAGTCCAACGGCGCGACGTTCTACGGCGTGGGCAACTCCAGCCGCGGCAAGTCCGCTCTTCCGCTGTTCATCGAGTATCTGCAGACGCTCGACCCGAACTACACGCTGAACTTCGAATGGCAGCAGCCGAAGAACAACAAGATCTTCGACCAGCTGACCGCAGACTCCCTGAAGGATAAGGGCACCTTCGCGGTTACCCTGATCCAGGACGGCAACCAGATCGAGAGCAAGATGGTTCAGACCGGCATCCTCGACACGTTCATTCCGCTCGACTGGGCGAACGCGAACGGCGTCAAGGCTGAGGACTACAAGGGCTATCTGCCGCTGCAGACCCTGAACAAGGTCTTCGAGTACAACT
>CALGGM010000099.1 GCA_937915925.1 uncultured Clostridia bacterium
CGTATCCCCGTAGGCTGCGTATGGCGTCGGAGAGTCGCATCAACCCAGCTTACGGATTAACCTTTGACAGTTTAGCACAACCCGCTCGAATTGTAAACACCTTTTTTGCGTTCTTCGCAAACTTTTTTTGCTTTCGCCGCGTCGGTGCGGATCTGCTGAAACAGCAGCTCCTTCGACGCGAACGTGATCTCGTCGCGCAGGCGCTCGAAGAACGCGACCTCGATCCGTTTTCCGTACAGATCGAGCGTCTGTCCGATCGCGTGCGTTTCGACCGTGCGCGTCTCTCCCCCGACGGTCGGATTCGTGCCGACGTTGGTGACCGCGTCAAAGCGCTGTCCGTCCGCGATCAGCTCGGTCGCGTACACGCCGTCCTTCGGCAGAACGAGCGCGCCGCTGTTTAGATTCGCCGTCGGCATATCGTACTGCCTGCCCAACGCCTTTGCGTGCACGACCTCGCCCAAAAGCGAATACGGACGCGCAAGCATGCGCTCCGCTTTTTTGAGATCGCCCGCTTTGATCGCCTCGCGGATGTTCGTAGAGGAGCAGGTCTCGCCGTCGACGGTCACCCGGTCCACGATAAACAACGCGATTCCACGCGCCTTGCAAAGCTTATCCAAAAGCGCCGTGTCGCCCGACGCGTTCGCGCCGAAGCGGTAGTCGTAGCCGACGACGATCGCGGAGATCCCGCCCATAAAGCGTGCGGAAAGCCAGTCCAAAAACCGCTCCGGGGGTATGGCTGCAAAGGCGCGGTCAAAGGGGATGCTGTCGACGCGATCGACGCCGCAGGCAAGCATCAGACGCTCCCGCTGCTCCTTGGTGCAAAGGTACGAAAACGTGCCGGAAAAGAGCGCCTTCGGGCTGTTGTCATAGGTGAACGCAACCGCCGTATCGCCGTGCTCGCGCGCAAACGCCGCCGCGCGTTCCAACAGCGCGCGATGCCCCTTATGCACCCCGTCAAACATTCCAAGCGCCACCGCCGTCTGATTCATAGGTCCTCCGTGTTGGTACTCATTAACGATCGTTCCATGCTGTCGTTGAACGGGTGATCCGTCTTCAATGAGTCACCCCTTTCGTCGCCTGTCGGCGACACCTTCCCCATCTGGGGAAGGTCAATTGCTTAACCTTCTACCTCCCCTTGTCAGGGGAGCTGGCACCGAAAGGTGACTGAGGGGTAGTCGTTTTCTCTTTCATCCGATCCTTCACAACCCGATCGATCTCCTGCGTGACTCCGTAAAGATTATTCACCACGTCCTTATTCTGAAAGCGCAGGACCTTCAAGCCCATCTTCTCAAGGTCTTTTGTGCGCTGCTCGTCGTCCGCCATTTGCTGTTCGATCCCGTGATAATCGCCGTCCAGTTCGATCACAAGCCTTGCGTTCGCGCAGTAGAAATCCGCGATATAGTTGCCGAGGGGTGCTTGTTTGCGGAAGCGGATCGGATAATCCTTCAGAAAATGATACCAAAGCTCCCTCTCGGAGAGGGTCATCGTTTTTCTCAATGCCCTCGCAAGTTTGACATTATCAGGGTTGTACGTCCTCAATTCGAATCACCCCTTTCGTCGCCTGTCGGCGACACCTTCCCCATCTGGGGAAGGTC
>CALGGM010000100.1 GCA_937915925.1 uncultured Clostridia bacterium
CGTGATCATCGGCTCCACCGCGATCGTCATCCCCGCTTCGAGGCGCTGCCGCGCGCGGGGCGAGTAGTAGTTCGGTACCTCCGGATCCTCATGCAGGTTCCGTCCGACCCCGTGGCCGGTCAGCTCCCGCACGACTCCGTAACCGTGCGATTCCGCGTGGCTTTGGATCGCCTTGCTGATATCGGAGATCCGATACCCCGGCCGAGCGAATTCGATGCCCTTAAAGAAGCACTCCTTCGTGACCTCGACGAGCTTTCTCGTCTCCTCCGCCACATTGCCGACCATGAACGTTCTCGTTGCATCGCCGATAAAGCCGTTCAAGGTTGCGCAGACGTCGCACGAAACGATGTCGCCGTCCTTGATCTTGCGGGGACCGGGGATCCCGTGTACGACTACCTCGTTGACCGAAATACAGATCGCTTTCGGATAACCGTTGTAGTTCAGGCAGGTCGGGTACGCGCCGCAGCTTCGGATGTAATCCTCCGCGATGCGGTTGAGCTCCTCGGTCGTGATGCCGACCCGTACGCTCTTGCCTAAGAGCTTCAGGGTGTCCTCAACGACCTTGCCCGCCGCCTTCATCCGCTCGATGTCCTGCGCAGATTTGATCGTAATCATGCGCTGAGCCCTTTCAAAATGCTCTCCGTCACTGCGTCGACGGCTGCGTCGCCGTCCACGGTGACCAGCTTTCCCGCCGCCTCATAGAAGACGATCAGGGGAGCCGTTTTTTCCGCATAGACCTTCAGGCGGTTCTTGACCGTTTCTTCGCGGTCGTCGTCGCGCTGATACAGCGTGGCGCCGCACTTACGGCAGGTCGGTTCCGTATACATGGAAACATGATACGCCGCGCCGCAGTCGGGACACATTCTGCGTCCGGAGATGCGCGCTACAAGCCGCTCGCTCGGCACATCGATATTGACCGCAAAGTCGATATCGGTGAACGCCTGCATGGCTTCGGCCTGCACGACCGTTCTGGGGAAACCGTCCAAAAGGAAGCCGTTTCTGCAATCCTCCCGCGTGATCCGGTCGCGAACCATGTCGATGATGACGCTGTCCGGAACAAGCTCGCCGCGGTCGAGATATGCTTTTGCCGCCGCACCCAGCGGAGTGGCATTGCGGATCTCTGCCCGGAGCATATCGCCGGTGGAGATGTGCGCGATCTCAAATCGCTCCGCAATGCGCTCTGCCTGTGTGCCTTTGCCCGCACCCGGCGGGCCCAAGAAGATCAGTTTCATATCGGTTAATTCAGGAATCCCTTGTAGTGACGCATGAGCATCTGGGATTCGAGTTGCTCCGTCGTCTCCAGCGCGACGCTGACCATGATCAGGACCGAGGTGGCGCCGAACATGTTGGTAACGCCCAGCATATTCAGGATGATCGTCGGTACGATCGCGATGACTGCGAGGAACAGGGATCCGAACAGCGTGAGGCGGTTCGATATCTTTCCGAGGTACTCACCGGTCGGCTTGCCGGGGCGAATGCCCGGGATGAAGCCGCCATTCTGCTGTAGGTTCTTCGACATCTCAACCGGGTTGAACGTGATCGAGGTGTAGAAATAACCGAACGCGATGATCAGCAGGAAGTAGACCAGGTAGTACACGAACGGCGCATACTGGATGCCGCTATACGTAAGACCGGTGCTCTTCAGAACGCTGGTCGGCTGGTACATCGTGCCGTCCCATACTTTGGGCGCGGAGACCATCCAGCGATACCAGAAGTTCATGAACCCGCCGCCGCGGCGGAAGAACTGCATGATCATTTCGGGGAACTGCATGATCGTCATGGCGAAGATCAGGGGCAGAACACCGTTGGCGTTTGCCTTCATCGGCAGATGCGTGTTCTGACCGCCGTACATCTTGCGGCCGACAACGCGCTTTGCATACTGCACCGGGATCTTGCGGACCGCCTTGTCGATGTATACGACGAAGGTGATCAGTGCAAGAACCACGACGATGGTCAGCACGAGGGTGACCCACGTCATGACGCTGCCGGGCGCTGCCGCGATCGCGGAGACGCGCTCCTTGATGAAGTCGGGCACGCGGGACACGATCGAGGCAAAGATCAGCATGGAAATACCGTTGCCGATGCCCTTCTCGGTGATGCGCTCGCCGAGCCACATCAGGAATGCCGTACCTGCCGCTGCGCAGATCGCGATGATCGCGAGTCTCAGAACGAACAGGCCGCCTTCGGTGGAGACGATGTAATCGCCGCCGGTCAGCACGCCGTTATAGCTCATGACGATGCCGATGGACTGCACGACCGCGAGGCCTACGCCCGCGTAACGCGTGATGCGCTCGATCTTCTGGCGACCGTCCTCTTCCTTGCTCATCCGTTCGAGAGCGGGAATCGCGATGGTGAGGAGCTGCAGGATAATGCTCGCCGTGATGTAAGGCGAAATACCCATTGCAAAGATCGTGAACTGCGAGAACGCGGAGCCCGACATCAGACTCATGAAGTCGGACATCGCCGTCAGCTGTTCGGTCGCTTTCTGCCAGCCGACCAGGTTGACGCCCGGGATCGGGATCGCGCTGCCGAGACGGTAGACCACGATCAGAAGAAGCGTGTACAGGATCTTCTTTCTCAGATCCTTGATCTTGAACGCGTTGATGAATGTGCTGAACATCAGATCACCTCAACGTTTCCGCCTGCGTTCTTAATGGCTTCCTCTGCGGATTTCGAGAACTTTGCAGCCTTGACGGTGAGCTGCTTTGTGAGCTCGCCTTTGCCGAGAACCTTCAGGCCGTCCTTTTCGAGCTTACCGATGATGCCGAGTTCCTTCAGGAGCTCGCCGGTAACCTCGGTGCCGTTCTCCAACCCATTCAGGTCGGAAATGTTGATGATGGTGTATTCCTTCGCAAAATGATTGTAGAAGCCGCGCTTCGGGAGACGGCGTGCCAGAGGCATCTGACCGCCTTCAAATCCGTTCTTCTTTGCGCCGCTGCGGGCCTTCTGACCCTTGTGACCTTTTGCGGAAGTCTTGCCGAGACCGGAACCCGTGCCGCGACCCAAACGCTTGGGGCTCTGCTTGGAACCGTCTGCCGGTCTTAATTCATGGATCTTCATACGTTGACCCTCCTCTTATGCTTCTTCGACTTCTTCGACCTTGACAAGGTGCTTTACCTTGAAGATCTGGCCGCGGATGCAGGCGTTGTCGGGCTTCACGACGCTCTGATGGAGCTTCTTAAGACCCAGCGCCTTCACCGTGTCCTGCTGATCGCGCAGGCTGGAAATCGGGCTCTTGACCAAAGT
>CALGGM010000101.1 GCA_937915925.1 uncultured Clostridia bacterium
GCCTTTTCGATCAGCGTCAGCATGTCGCCCATGCCGAGGATGCGGCTTGCCATGCGGTCCGGATGGAAGGCTTCGAGGTCGGTGAGCTTTTCGCCCGTACCGGCAAACTTGATCGGCTTCCCGGTGACCGCACGGACCGACAGCGCAGCGCCGCCGCGCGTGTCGCCGTCGAGCTTTGTCAGCACCACGCCGGTGAGCGGAACCGCCTCGTTGAACGCCTTTGCGACGTTCACCGCGTCCTGACCGGTCATCGCGTCGACCACAAGCAGGATCTCCGCAGGCTCCAGAGCGTTACGGATCTTTTTCAGCTCCTCCATCATGTCCTCGTCGATGTGCAGACGACCTGCGGTATCGACGATCACAACGTCCTTGAACGTGCGCCGCGCTTCCTCGACCGCTTCCATCGCGGTCTTCACCGGATCCTGCGTGCCGTGTTCATAGACGGGAACCTCCGCCTTAGCGCCCACGACCTTCAACTGCTCGATCGCCGCGGGACGGTAGATGTCGCACGCGCAGAGCATCGGGGACTTGCCGTACTGCTTTTTCAAAAGCACGGCGAGCTTTCCACACATCGTCGTTTTGCCCGCGCCCTGCAGACCCGACATCAGGATGACCGCAGGCTTTTTCGGACCGAACTCGAGCTTCGCGTTCGTGCTGCCCATCAGGGAGGTCATTTCCTCGTTGACGATCTTGATGACCATCTGCCCCGGCGTCAGGCTTTCGAGCACATCGGTGCCGACGGCACGCGCTTCCACGCGCTTCACGAAATCCTTGACGACAAGGAAGTTGACGTCCGCCTCTAAAAGCGCAAGCTTGATCTCGCGCATGGCGTCCTTGACGTCGCGTTCGGAAAGTCTGCCCTTTCCGGTCAGCTTTTTAAATACGTTCTGCAGTTTGGATGCGATGCCTTCAAATGCCATCTTCGTCCTCCCAAATGCCCGCAATCTCCGCAAGATACGCTTCCAACGCCGTGCGGTCCGCGTCGCTCAGCGACACGTCCTTGAACCGATCGCGAAACGCCCGAAGCTTCGCCGTCTGTCTTGCTTCCTTCCGCACCAGGCCCACCGCCGCTTCGGTATCGCGAAGCTGCTTCGACCCGCGCGCAATGATGTCTCTGACGCCCTGTCGGGAGATCCCCTCGCGCTCCGCGATCTCGGATAGCGAGCAGTTCTCGTCCGTGTACTGGCGGAGAATGCTCCTCTGCCGCTCGGTCAACAGCTGCTCGTAACGATCCAACAGCATGCCGAGCTCAAACAACCGTTCCATACGTACTCCAAGGTGTAAAGTCTTTTTCCTTTACACTCGTTCCATTATACCGATTTCTCTCCATTTGTCAAGTGGTATTTTTAAAAGATCCTTCGCGTTGCTCAGGATAGCGTCTCCGACGATTTCAGAATCATCGACAATCCCTCCGACGCCTTGCGGCGTCACCTCCCTTTGCACAAGGGAGGCTTTTGGTTATGCATACACAGAGGCCCCCTTGTGTAAAGGGGGCTGTCAGCGTAAGCCGACTGGGGGATTGTCATTTGAACCGCATGTATCTTGGCGGGGCGTCCGGAGGACGCCCCCTACAACCCATTTGTATGTTTCTTGCCTCCCCTGTGCAAGGGAGGGTGGATTTGCCGTTAGGCAAAGACGGAAGGGTTGTCCGCACCTCACCACACCTGCCAGCGCCAGACAAAGGCAAGAAGATACAGCGCGGAAAGCGGCACAAGCACCGCTGCCGCGACGATCTTCTGCCAACGCTTTTCGGTGACGGCGGCGAGCATCATGGCGATCGCGGGCATGGCGAGAAGATAGCGCGGACCCGACAGGAGCCACGTCGTGCCGATCGCGATCACAAAGTACGCGATGTACCACGCGGAATAGCTCGGCCGCAGCTTCTTTGCGGTCACGATGAACAGCGCCAGCGTGCCGAAGTGCCACAGAAGATTCGGCAGCCAAAGCCCGAGCGCGGTCTCGCGGCTGCCCTCACGGATGCTGTCGAGCAGATAGCTCGTCTGATACGACGCGGTGTTGAAGAACCATCCGAGCCCCTGGCTCCAATGGTCGTGCTGATAGGTCAAAAACTGCAGGGCATTGCCCGAAACCGTCCGATTGATCCACATGTACGCGAGAAATCCGCACGGGATGAGAAGCAGGGAAACAAGCCCTATCAGCCACCGCTTCCGTCCCCCGTTCCGTTCGGGGAACATGCGCACCCATTCGAGCACCATGGGCGCGATAAGCAGCAGTCCCACGGTGCGCGTAAACGCGCAGTACGCGCCGAGCACGCCCGCAAGCAGGAACCGCTTTTTCCGGAAGCAGTAAAGCGAAGAAAGCGCAAGCAGCAGATACAGGCTTTCGCTCATCGGCGCAATAAAGAAGAATCCGCCCGGCAGCAAAAGCAGCATCACGGCCGCGCGGAACGACGTCCCGTGCGCATAATCGAGGCGCAGCAGCCGATACAGCATGCAGCACGCAAGGGGGAACGAAACCGCGGAGACGAGCAGCCCCGCCGCGATATCGCTTCCGAGAATGCGGTAAAACGGATAGACGGCGAGCGGGTACCCCGGCAGAAACACAAGCTGCACGACGCGTCCCCAATCGCCCTCGGAGAGATACCATTCGCGCGTGATGTCGAGATAGTGAGCGCTGTCGAGGCTGCGCCAGAACTCGATCGCGCCGCGGAACGTAAAGCCGTTTCCGTAGCGCACGGACAGCGCAAGCGTCACGAGTCCGAACAGCAGCGCCTCGACCGCGAACGCGAGCGCGGCGATCGCAAGGCACATATGCTTCGGCTCCGCATCGGAAAGCGCGGGCGCGTCCTTCTGCTTTCGGAACGCCATCCATTCCGGCACGAACCGCATGCAGCCGATCACGAACAGCGCAGCGGACAGCACCGCGGCGATCATGCCCGGCGCCGCCGGACGCTCCTTCGCCGCCCACAGGATCAGCGCGCACAGCACGGCAAGTACGCCGCCGCACGAGATGATCCACGACGCCGGATCGGATTTGATGCGTTTTCGAAGTGCGTTCATAAGCTTTCTCTTCTCTCTCCCCCGTCCAGTATACCATACCGCGCGGCAGGGTTACAAGTATGCGTCAAAAAGTTTACGTTCGTAAAGGTTCACATCTTTTCCACATTCATACGGGCTAACCTATGGTATACTATACTATCATATATTGGGTTGTTCTTTGCATCCCCGATGGGAGTTTCGAATGCTTGCAAAATTCAGCGTAAAAAAACCGTTCACCGTGTTGGTGGTCGTCCTTCTCGTCCTTGTGCTCGGGTACGTGTCCGTCGGCAAAATGACGCCGGACCTGCTGCCCGACATGAGCTTTCCGTACATCGTGCTGTTCACGACCTATCCCGGCGCTTCGCCCGAGGAGGTCGAGCTGAAGGTCACCAAGCCCTTGGAGCAGGCGATGTCCTCGATCGATCACATCAGCAGCGTCACCTCGCGGAGCAGCGAAAACTATTCCACGGTCTACCTGACCTTTGAAAACGGCACCGACGTCGACATGGCGTCGATCGACGTGCAGAAGGCGATCGGCATGCTCACCGCCTCGTGGGATGATACGATCGGCACGCCGATCATGATGGAGCTGAGCTCCGATCTGATCCCGGTCACCGTCGCCGCCGTCTATGCAAAGGACATGGATCCGTTGGAGCTGTCCGCGTTTGTGAACGACACGCTGCTGCCGCGTCTTGAGGGCGTGCCGGGCGTCGCGTCGGTCACGACCTCGGGTCTCATCGAACAGCAGGTCGAGATCACGCTTGACGACGACAAGATCGAGGCGCTGAATCAGCGTGTCTATTCCGCGATCGACGCAGAGTTCGAGGAAGCGACCAAGGACCTCGACGAAGCGCGGCAGAAGGTCGCGGACGGCGAGCAGGAGCTGAACGAGAACCGCGACAAGCTCGACGAGGGGCAGGAAGCGCTCGACAAGGGACGCGCGCAGGCAGGCTATCAGATCCATCAGGCGGAGAACAAGCTTGACGAGGCGGACGAGCAGCTCACCGCGGCGCTCGCGGAGCTTCGGACACAGCGGGACACGATGACCGCGCAGCTTGAAACGGCGCGCTCGATGCGCTCGCAGCTGCTTTCCCTGCGGTACACGATCCGCACGCTCGAAGCGGGAAAATCGCTGCTCGACCAATCGATCGCGGCGATCGAGAACGACCCGACGCTGACCGACGAACAGAAGCAAACCTATATCAACGCGATCCGCACCAGCGACGAATACCGCGCGATCGAGGACGGGCTTGCCCGCATCGACGCGCAGCTGTCCGAAAACGGCGTCTCGCGCGACACGCTCGACGAGACGATCGACATGCTCACCGAAGCGATCCCGCAGTTGGAGGACGGCATCGCCACGATCGACGGTCTGATCGAGCAGGCGGAGAGCGGAAAGCTCGATCTTGAGAACGGACGCGCCGAACTCGAAAAGCAGAAGAACCGCGTATACGGACAGCTTTCCGGCGCACAGAACGCGATCGATCAGGGCAGGACGGCGCTGGAGCTCGGTGAAAAGGAACTGGAGGCGGGCAAGCAGCAGCTCGCGCAGGCGGAGCAGGCGGCAGCCGATCAGCTTGCGGCGGCGAAGGACGCGGCGAACCTGCACACCGTGCTCAGCAAGGACATGATCGCAAACCTTCTGACCGCGCAGAACTTCTCCATGCCCGCAGGGTATCTTCAGGACGATTCCACGCAATGGCTCGTTTCCGTCGGCGACGAGATCGAGGACGTTGCGCTTTTGGAGCAGATCCCGCTGTTCTCGCCGGGCGTCGGCTCGCTGGACACGATCGTGCTCGGCGACATTGCGAACATCCGCATCATCGACAATTCCGACAGCACCTATGCGAAGATCAACGGCGAAAACGGCGTTCTGCTGTCCTTCTCGAAGCAGTCCGCCTACGCGACCGCAACCGTGTCCGACAGCATTGAGGAGCGCTTCCGCGCGCTTGAACAGACCTATCCGGGGCTGTCGTTTACCTCGCTGATGAGCCAGGGCGACTTCATCCACATGGCGATCTCGTCGGTTGTGGAGAATCTTTTGATCGGCGCGGCGCTCGCGATCCTGATCCTCTTCCTCTTCCTCAGGGATCTTCGTCCCACGCTGATCGTCGGCATCTCGATCCCGGTCTCCGTGCTGTTCGCGCTCGTGCTGATGTATTTCTCCGGCGTCACGATGAACGTCATTTCCATGTCGGGCCTGGCGATCGGCATCGGCATGCTCGTGGATAACTCGATCGTCGTCATCGAAAACATTTACCGGCTGAGAAGCGAGGGCGTTCCCGTCAGAGAGGCGGCGACGCAGGGCGTCAAGGAGGTCGCGGGCGCGATCACCGCGTCGACGCTCACCACCATCTGCGTGTTCGTGCCGATCCTGTTCGTGCAGGGGCTGACGCGTCAGCTCTTTATGGACATGGTGCTCACCGTCACCTACTCGCTGCTCGCAAGCCTGATCGTCGCCATGACGGTCATTCCTGCCATGGTCACCGGCGTCATGCGCCGTCCCGTCAAGCCGCATGGCAAGACGCGGCAAAAGCTCATGGCGGCGTTTGAGAAATCCCTTCGCTTTACGCTCCGCCACCGCGCGATCGCGCTGCTGCTCGCGCTTCTCGTCCTCGCGGGCTCCGCGTGGGCGGTCATCCGGAGAGGCTTTACGATGTTCCCCGAAAGCGGCGGCAAGCAGGTGTCCGTCACCGTGCCGCTCGAAAAGGGTACGACCTTTGAGGAAGCGACGGAGATCGCCGACGAGTTCATGGCGATCATGTACACCGTTCCCGGCTTTACCGACGTCGGCGGCATGCTCGGCGGCGGCGTGGTGTCGATCCTCGGCATCGGCGGCGCGCAGGGCACGGACGTGACCGAGCTCACCATTTACGGGCTGATCGACGAGCACAGCGAGCTGTCGAGCCTGACGATCCATAAGAGCCTCGACGAGGCGCTTTCCCCGCTCAAAGAGGCGCATCCGTACACGATCGCGGGCATGAGCACGATGAGCTTCTCGTCCTCGCTGTCCGGCGACGACATTTCGATCAAGCTGTACGCGAACGACCTGTCCGTGCTCTCCGACCGCGCCGAAGCCATTGCGGACGCGCTGCGCGGCGTGGACGGCATTGCGGAGGTCGACAGCGGCGCGGACGAAACGATCCCGACCCTGCACGTCTCCGTCGACAAGGCGAAGGCGGCGGAGCACGGGCTGACCGTCGCGGAGACGTACATGAAGCTTGCCGAAGCGCTGAAGAACACCGCAAGCTCCACCTCCGTCTCGTCCGACGCGACCTCGCTGAACGTCACGATCATCGAAAACAGCGGCGTGCCGCGTTCGAGAGACGCGCTTGAAAACCTGACCTTTACCGTCACGCGGCTCGACAAATCCGTGGAAACCGTGCGCCTCGGCGATATCGCGACCGTTTCCGAAACGACCACGCTTTCATCCATCTCCCGCATCGATCAGCGGCGGTGTCTCACCATCACCGCAACGCTCGAGGAGGGACGCAACGTCACGCTCGTGAGCCGCGACGTGGAAAAGGCGGTCAACGCCGTTCCGCTGCCCGCGGGCTGCACGCTGACCTACGACGGGCAAAATGAGGCGATCAACAGCGCGCTTTCCGATCTTCTCTGGATGCTCGCGCTCGGCGTACTGATCATTTATCTCATCATGGTCGCGCAGTTCCAGTCCCTGCTTTCCCCGTTCATCGTGATCGGGACCGTGCCGCTCGCGTTCGCGGGCGGGTTCATCGCGCTGTGGATCACCGGCATGGAGGTCGGCATCGTGCCGATGATCGGCTTTATCATGCTCGTCGGCATCGCGGTCAACAACGGCATCGTGCTCGTGGACACCGCAAACCGCTTCCGTGACGAGGGCATGGGCAAGCGCGACGCGATCGTCAAGGCGACGAGCGTCCGCTTGCGTCCGGTCCTGATGACGGCGCTCACCACGATCCTCGGGCTTCTGCCGCTTGCGATCGGATTCGGCACCGGCGCGGAGATCGTGCAGCCGGTCGCGGTCGTGTGCATCGGCGGTCTGACCTATGCGACGCTGACCACCGCGTTCATCATCCCGGTCCTCTACGACGTCTTCCGCCGCGACAAAAAGCCGCAGCCCGACGCTGCCCCCGCCGTTGCGGCGGAGTGAAAAATAGAGAAGAGTGAAGAGTGAAGAGTTTAGGAGGATTTTCCGCCGGAAAATCTTCCTTTTCTTTTCTCTGTTATCTCTTCTCTCTTCTCTTTTCTCTCCCTGACAGGCGAAATTCGAGCTTCCCTTATCAGGGGACTGTCACCGATAGGTGACTGGGGGTAGTCATTTGAACCGCAAGTTTTTGACGGGACGCCGGGGTCGGCGTCCCCTACGAATCGCCGCGCAAATAAACGTGTGTCATCCTGAGAAGCGCAGCGCCGAAGGATCTCCTTTCCCCATTTCAACATACGGGCGGGCGGATGCGATCCGCCCCTACAGGTAAAACCAAACCGTAGGGGAAGATATCATCTTCCCGCGTCAAAAAAGGCTTCCCGCGCGGGAAGCCTTTTATGCGATTTATTGTTCCTCCGCTGCGAGCGTGCGGAAGCGCGTGTACTCGCCCTGGAACACAAGCTTGCAGGTCTCGATCGGACCGTGACGGTTCTTTGCCACGATTGCTTCGCTCTCGGGTCCCGCCGTTTCCTCGTAGACCGAGGCGCGATACAGGAGGATGACCATATCCGCGTCCTGCTCGATCGAGCCGGATTCGCGAAGGTCTGAAATCATCGGGCGGTGATCCTGACGCATTTCAGGTCCGCGGTTCAGCTGCGAAAGCAGGATGATCGGAATATTGAGCTCACGCGCCAACAGCTTCATGGCGCGGGTCATGTCGGAGATCTCCTGTTGGCGGTTGTCGCTCTTTCTGCCGCCGGTTCCCGTGCCCTGCATCAGCTGCATATAGTCGATGATGAGAAGGTCCAGTCCCTGCTGCGCCTTCAATCTTCTGCACTTTGAGCGGATGCTCGCGACCGTCGCGCCCGCGGAATCGTCGATAAAGAGCTTGCTCGCCTGCAGCGGGATCGACGCCTCGACAAGGCGCTGCATCTCCGTGTCGGACAGCGATCCGTCCTTGATCTTCTGCGAGTCGACGGAAGCCTCGGTGCACATGATGCGCATCATCAGCTGTTCCTTGCTCATTTCGAGCGAGAACACGGCGACGGAGCGGTTGTCGTGCAGCGCGGCGTACTGCGCGATGTTCATGGCGAACGCAGACTTGCCCATCGCGGGACGCGCCGCAAGGATGATGAGGTCGCTCTTCTGCAGTCCGTTCGTCAGCCGGTCGAGCTTCGAGAACCCGGTCGCAATGCCGGTCAGCTTGCCCTTGCGGTTGACGATCTCGCCGATCTGATTGATCGTGTTCGGGACGATCTCGAGCGCGGGCGAAAGCGTGTCCTCCGTCTTGCGCATAGAGATGTCATAGATCTTGCGCTCCGAGACGTTCAGCGATTCCTCGACGTCGCGCCGGTCGTTCATGCCGTCGCGGATCATGTCGTTGCCCACGCGGATCAGCGCGCGGCGGATGCTGTGCTCCTCGACGATCTTGCCGTAATACGAGACGTTTGCCGCCGACGGCACGAAGCTCATCAGATCCGTCAGGTACACGAGCCCGCCGGCGCTTTCCAGCTTGCCCGCGCGTTCGAGCGCGTTTGAAAGCGTAATCACATCGACCGCGTTTCCCGCAAGGCGGATGTTGCGCATCGCCTCAAAAATGCTCGCATGCGCGTCCTGATAAAAGTCGTCCGGCTTGAGCTGCTCCAGCATGGAGTCGAGCGCGCTCACGTCCAGGAGCATGGAGCCGAGCACCGAGCGTTCCGCTTCGATGCTGTGCGGCATGGCTTCAATCGTTGTCTGTTCCATTTACTCCTCGACGATGACCTTCACGTTCACGGAAACGCCCTCGAACAGCGAGAGCTTCGCGGTGTATTCTCCGAGCGCGCGGATCGGATCGACCGAGATCTTCTTGCGGTCGACGTCCACGCCCTTTTGTTCCTTCAATGCCGCGGCGATCTCCTTGCCGGAGACGGTGCCGAACAGCTTGCCGTTCTCGCCGACGCGCGCTTTAACCCGGATCGTATGTCCGTCCAGCGCCTGCGCGGTCTCGCGCGCCTTGACTCCTGCCGTAAATTTTCTGTGCTGTGCGGCGCTCTTCTGAATGTTCGCCGCGTTGATCGCCTGCGCGTCCGCGGGCTCCGCCATCTTACGGGGAAGCAGGAAGTTGCGCGCGTATCCGTCGCTGACGTTGACCACTTCGCCCTTCTTGCCGCTGCCCTTTACATCTTCCAAAAGCAATACCTTCATCGTCCGTTCCGTCCTTTCCTATTTTTCGGGGTTCTCCTGTTCGTACCAATCAATCGCTTCCTCGAGCCTGCGCATCGCCTCCCGCGTGTCCACGCCGCGAAGCTGTGCGCCCGCCATCGTGAGGTGTCCTCCGCCTCCCAGCCGTTCGAGCACGATCTGCACGTTGATCTGTCCGTAGCTTCTGCCGGAGATCGCGACCTGCTCGTCGGTCTCCGCAAGCACAAACGCCGCGTAAATGCCGCGAATGCCCAAGAGCTCATCCGCCGCCTGCGCCGCCAGAAGCTGTCCGTCCGGCGCGTTCTTCTCGACGACCGAGATCGCGATGCCGCTCTTTCTGATCTTCGCCTGCTCCACGACGTTCGCGCAGCGCACATAGCTGTCGTAGTCGTTCTGGAACATCTGCTTGACCGAGCTTAAGTCGGCGCCGTTTCTTCTCAGATAGCCCGCCGCGTCGAACGTGCGCGAGCCGACGTTGAACGCGAACTGCTTCGTGTCCACCGTGATGCCCGCAAGCAGCGCGCTGCACGTAAACGCCGACGGCTTCACGTTGTCCGCAAAATACTGCATGACCTCGGTCACCATCTCGCTCGCGCTCGATGCGCGGGTCTCCAGATAGTGCAGGGTCGCGTTGTCGATGTAGTCCGCGTTGCGGCGGTGATGGTCGATCAGAACGATGTGCTCGGTCATCTTGAGAAGCTCCGGCGCGACCGTGTTGGACGCGCGCTGCGTATCGACCACGACGAGCACCGAGTCCTCCTTCATCATGTCCGCCGCCTGATCGGGGCGGATGATCAGCGAGCTTGCGCCCGAGCGTTCGAGCGTGTGGATCGCGTCCTCGATCGTCGTGTTCACCGCGTCGAGCACGATGTACGCGTGCGTGCCGACGTGGTTTGCGCAGGTCATCACGCCGAGCGCCGCGCCGATGCAGTCCATGTCGGAATTGCGGTGTCCCATGATGAACACGTCGCCGCTGTTTTCAAACAGCTGGAACAGCGCCTTCGAAAACAGCCTCGCCTTGACGCGCGACTGCCGCGGGTCATGCTGCCGCTTGCCGCCGTAAAAGCGGTAGTCCGTGCCGTCCTTGACGACGACCTGATCGCCGCCGCGGCCCAAGGCAAGCTCCATTGCGCGGCGCGCGTCCTGCTCGGACTGGCTGAGCCTCGGCGCGATGCCGAACCCGATCGACAGCGACACCGCCGAGGACGAGCCCGTATCGATCCGATGCGCCTGTTCGAGCAGAGAAAACTTCTCCTGTTCGAGCTGCTGCATCTGCTTCGCTTCCACCACAAGGATGAACCGTCCGTTGTCATAGCGCCGATAGATGCCGCCAAGGCGTTTAGAAAGATCCGCGATCAGCCGTTCGACCTCCGCGAGCACCGCCGTGCTGTGGATCTGCGTGTCGCTTAAAAGCTCCTCATAGTTGTCGACAAAGATCATGGCGACGTACGGGCGCTGCTCGGTGTAAAGCCGCTGATAGTGCGCCGCCTCGGTGCGGTCGATCCAGTACTGGAACACGAGCTTTTTCTCGTTCTCGCGCTTCACGAGCATGTTCATGACCTGATAGTTGCTGCCGTTATGATCGATCTGCAGCGTGCGGATCGGATGCTCGCCGTCGAATTCCGGCACGGCTTCGTGGATGTTCGAGCCGTCGAACACGCCCGCAAACGCGTTGTTCCGCCATGTGATGCGGCCCGAAAGGTCCACGATCGCGCAGGGGATCGAAACGTTCTGCGCAAGCGACAGGACCGCCCCGTCGTTCTCCCGGAACACGCGATCCATCCGCGCCTGCTGTTTTTTCGCGATCCGATACAGCAGCCCCGCCATGACGCCGAGCCATACGAGCCCGACGGCAAACACGATCAGCGCCACCGTATACTGCTTTGCAAAGAGTGCGATCGCCCCCGCGCCGAGCGCAAGGACCGTGCCGAATGCGATCAGAATCCCGCTGTACTGTTTCATAACCGTCCTCCGTTCTCCCCGTTCATGCGCGGCCGCAGCGACGCGAGCATGCCGAGAATCGTCAATAGCATCCCGAACACCGGCATCAGAAGCACCGACAGAACGCCTATCACCCAAAAGATCCATTTGCGATCCGCGCGGATCGAAAGCCGTCTCACCGCGCAAAGTCCCGCAAGCGCGCACGGCAGCCGCCACGCGATCTCCGCGACCGACAGCAGCGGCGTCGCCGTCTCCCATCCGAACATCACGAGCATCATCAGCACAAGCATCACGCCGCTGATTGCCAGCACGAAGCGGCGCTCGCACCGCCATTCGGAAAACGGCGAAAGTCTCGGAAGCTCCGCCCCGCCGTTTCGGTTCCAGAGATGCGAAAGCAGCGTGTTCGAAAGCGAAGCCGTCATTGCAGCCGCAAGCAGGATCGGGATCAGCAGCGATTCCGCGTTCATGCGGTAGGTCTTGACAAGGTCCATGACCGTCGCCCCGCCGACGTCGACGTCCGCGATCCTCGCCTCCTCCGCCGCCTGCCCGTACAGCGTCACGAGCGACCGGAACGAGAGATACGCGTCGCCCTCGCGGATCAGATCCGCAAGGCACACGAGGCAGAACAGCGCGGCAAGGATCACGATCGATCCGTACAGCACCGTACGGAAGTTCGAAAGCTTCGCCCGCTGAAGCCCGTAAAGCCCGATCCCCGAAATCGAGAGAAACAGAGCTGTCATAAGAGCGTCCAACGCGTTGCCGCGGATCAGCCATCCGCAGCCGAACGCGAACAGGAACAGCACGATCGCCGTCCACGGCGACGTGCGCCACAGCGTCCGCGCCCAAAGCGACGGCACGATCAGCAGCAGAAGCAGTGTCAGAACCTGCTTGAGCGCCGCGGCAGAAAGCTGCTGCCCGGCGGAAACCGCTCCGGTCAGCCACGCGCCGCCCGGCACGAACGCAAGCAGCGCCGTCCCCGCCGCGCACAGCGGCAGAAGCAGCCAGAGGTTCCCCGTCATGTTGTTCCGCTTACAAGATTCCATAGTTTCATTTTACGCACTTTTTGTCTATCCGTCAAGCGTCACGGCAAAGAAAAGACCGGGCGCGAAATTTTCGCCTCCCCGGTCCTTTGCTCTCTCTTATTTTGCTCTTGTTCTGATCTCCTCAAGGATCTTCGCCTTGAAGTCCTCCACCGGCATTGCGCCGAGATCGCCGTCCTTACGCGAGCGCACCGCGACGGTGCCGTTCTCCGCTTCCTTGTCGCCG
>CALGGM010000102.1 GCA_937915925.1 uncultured Clostridia bacterium
AGCATGGGGGCGTCCTTGAGCAGGTAGGTAAAGTTGTTCAGGCCGTTCCATTCGGAATTGAACAGGCTGTAGAGGAACACGTTCTGGAACAGCGCCCCCTGGGGGGGAACCCGCATCTGGTAAAATTTAAAGGCCAGAATCACGCCGGGCATGGGCAGGTAGTTAAAGGCCAGCAGAAACAGCACGCCGGGCAGCACCATCAGCAAATACGCCGCTTGGCGCTTACCGGACCCGGCAGAAAGGTTTTTCTTCTTTTTGACTTTTACATTCGCAGTATCCGCGCCGTTCATTTTGCGCCCCGCCTTTCTGTCTTTCACAGGGTTCAAAAGCCGGATGGGCGTTTTTTCCCTCGTTTTTTTCAGTAGTGAAAAAAGCGCCGTCCTCCGGTTTTTGCAGCCCCGTTCAAAAATCATATGCATTGTAGCATATTTTCATAGATTGCGCAAGGGCAGTTTTCACAAATTTTGCGCCTCATTTTCCTTTTCTTGTAAAAAAGACGGGTCTTGCGGTCCGTCTTTGCGCCGGGATGTCTGCATATTTGCCAGATTTTCCATTACACCGCGGCAATTATAAAGGCTTTTTTCTCATTCCATGCACTTCAAAAATCACTCTGTACTCTGAAAACTGCAATCAGAATCCCTGCTCAGGGCACGAGCGCCCATTTTCTGAGCGCGTCCGCCGCCATTTTGGCGAAGGCTTCCGCCCCGGCGCGCTGGGTATGGGTGTCGTCGGCGTTGCCGTCGGCGCTGCGCTTGCGCTCGGCGTAACCGTCGGCGCGGCGGTCGGAGAGACGGGATCGGGTCCCGTATAGGTGAAATCGAACGACGCGTTCGATACGATTGCCTTGCCGTTTTCGTCGTACAGCGTCGAGCCGCGGTAGTAGAATTTCAGCACATCGACGTAGGTATAGCCCTGCTTTACCATCTGGATCGCGCCGCGGTGCGAGAGCCCCGCGCGGTGTCCGCTGTTCACGCCCCAGATGAGCTTCCACGCGCGCACATCGGTGCGTACCGCAAAGCACACGACGCCCGCGGCGTCCGGCGCGGCGGCGGTTTTCAGCTCGTCCGCGGTGCAGGAGAACGACACGGCTTTCTGCTTCCCCGCGCTGTCCTTCACGGTCAGCTTCCAGTCGAAGTGCTTGCTCGGCGCGAGCGCGGACGGATAGCGCGCGGTGCCGTTTGGATTGTTCGGGTCGAACACGCCGGTGAGCGCTTCGATGGAAACGATCTCCTTTGCGCCGGTCTTTTCGAGAAGAAACGCGTACAGCGAAGCGTTCATGCTCTTCGGGCTCGCGCCGTTGATCGGAAGGATCACGTTTTTGCTCGAGCTCATAAGGTCGAACGGATCGTACCCGAACCAGTACGCGCCGTCGTTCTGCGCGCCGCCCCAGCAGATGCGCGGCGTGATGACCTGCCCGCCGTTTGCGGTGCTGTAGTACGTTTTGACCGTTTTGCCCTCGAAGCGAAGCGTCTGCTTCCACACGGCGTCGACCGCCGCGATCGTGTTCCTGTCGCTCGCGACATAGCCGAAGTACAGCTGAGAGATCGTGGTGTCGTAGACGTCGAAATACTTCGAGGTTCGCGACTCGACCTCCGCGAGCGCGTAGCACTTTGCGCAGATCGCTTCCGTTTTCAGAATGTCCGCCTGATAGGAATCGGACATCTCGCCGCTGACGACGCCGTACAGATAATGCTTCATGTCGACGTAGTTGATCATGCGAAGCGTGCCGCCGTCGTTATAGAACACGAGATCGCCGTAATACACGCGCTTGCCGTGCTTGGGGTTCTCATACGTGAACACCGTGGACGCGTCGGTACCGACGCGCGTAAGCCGCACCGAGGACGAGGACGTTTTGAGCTTGCCCTCCTTCGAGTGCGAAACGGTGATCTTGCCGCTGCTGATCGAAGCGGTCACCGTGCCGCCGTTCAGCGCGGTATCGCCCACCGCGTACTGTCCCGTCAGCTTGACGGACACGGTCGTAGCGTCGGCGGTGGACAGACGCACGCGCACGGTCGTTTCCGTCTCCGCGCTCGCGGGCGCGGGCAACATGATCGGCAGCATCGCCAGGCAAAGCAGCAGGCACAGAATGCGTTTCATCGCGGGCGCCTCCTTTCAGTCGAAATTCTTCCTCTCCGTTATACCACATCGGCGCAAAAAAACAAACGCCGCGGGGCGTTTGTTGAAACTTTATTTACAAGAATGACGAAACTTTGTTGCATTTTTGGAAAATTACGGAAGCGGCGCGAAAAGTTTCATGATCGCTTCCGCCGCCTTCACGCCGTCCACCGCCGCGCTGACGATGCCGCCCGCGTACCCCGCGCCCTCGCCGATCGGGTACAGTCCCTTGTGCGAGACGGATTCCATATCGGGATCGCGCAGGATCCTCAGCGGCGACGACGTGCGGCTTTCCACCGCGGTCAGAACCGCATCCTCCATGTCATAGCCTTTCAGCTGCCGACCGAACGCCTTGATTCCGTCGCGGATCCCCGCCGAAACGAAGTCCGGCAGGCAGTCCGAAAGCCGCGTGTACCGCACGCCCGGGCGATATGTCGCTTCCACCGAACGCGAAGGCTTCGACTTCTCGTTCCGCAGGAACGCCCCGACCGTGGACGCCGGCGCCGTGCCGTCCGCCCCGCCGAGCAGAAACGTTTCCCGCTCAAGACGGTCGAGATACCGAAGTCCGTCCAAGGGATGCGTTCCGAAATCCTCCGGCGTGATCTGCACGACGACCGCCGCGTTCGCGTTTTTGCCGTCGCGCGCGAAGTTGCTCATGCCATTGACCACGACCTGCTCCGCCCCGCTCGCGCTTGCTACGACCTGACCGCCGGGGCACATGCAGAACGTGTACACGCCGCGCTCGCCGCTTCGTGCAGTAAGCCGATACTCCGCCGCGCCGAGCCGCGGATGGTTCGCCATCGGTCCGTACTGGCTTTCGTTGATCAGGCTCTGCGGATGCTCCGCGCGCACGCCGATCGCAAACGCCTTCGGCGCCATCGCGACGCCCTTCTCATACAGCATCCGAGCCGTATCGCGCGCGCCGTGTCCCATCGCAAGCAGCAGCGCCGCGCACGCCTCCCATGTGCGCGTCCCGTTCTGCTCCACGCAGATCTCGCTGATCGCGCCGTCAGTCGTTCTGAGATCGACGAGCTTTGCCGAGAAGCGCACCTCGCCGCCCGCTGCTTCGATGCGTCTGCGAATGCCGGACACGACCGTCCTCAGCCGATCCGTTCCGATGTGCGGCTTTGCAAGATACGCGATCTCCTCCGGCGCGCCGCACTCGATCATATTTTGCAGTACGCCATCGATATGCGGATCGCGGATGCGGGTGGTAAGCTTTCCGTCGGAAAACGTTCCCGCGCCGCCCTCGCCGAACGCGACGTTGCTGTCGCCGTCCGGATCGCGCATCGCGCCGCTCCAGTACCGTTCCACGTCCTTGACGCGCTCCTCGATCGGCCTGCCGCGCTCGATGACAAGCGGCATATACCCGTTCTCCGCAAGCGTCAGCGCGGCAAACAGTCCCGCCGGTCCGAGCCCGACCACGACGATCCTGCCGGCTTGCGGACGCGTCCCGAACGGGAACGGCGCAGGCGCAGCGGTTTTGACCTCCTCCGCTTTGAGCTTCGGATCGCGCAGCACGCGCTTTGCCGCCGCGTCGGTCAGCGTCAGCTCCGCATGGATGCAGTGAAAGATGTCGTTCTTCTTTCTGGCGTCCAGCGCCTGCCGCACAATGCGTACGCGCAAAAGGGCGTCTCTGTCGACGCCCAGCTTTTTACAGCACGACGCGGCGAACGATTCGTCCGTCGCATCGAGTTCTTTTCGTAAGTTTTGAATGTAAACCGTTTTCATGCAGGTTTTGCGTTTCGGTTATCCGTTGTCCTCACCGACGATCGGGATCAGCTCGACCGTGACGGTTTCCATTGTGAGCACGATCGTATAGAGGTTTCTGTCTCCGCCGAAGGTCAGCCGGACGGGCAGTTCAAACGTGCCCTCGAAATAGTTTCCGAGATCGACGCTTGCCGTAAGCAGCGACGGGTCGAACGACTTCATCGCGATCACGGAGCCGGTCACGCGGACCGTAACCGTCTTCGGTTCGTTTCCGTTCAAAGCAACCGTCCGCTTCGATTCCGAATACGTGATCGGGACCTCGTACTCCACGTCCTCCGCCATCAGCTCCCAAACGCGGAGGAACACCGTGACCACGCGGGTCTGCGATTTATCGAGCGTCACGCCGGACGGGATGACGAGGTTCACAAGCATCCGCTCCTCGCCGGGCTCGGAGCCCG
Organism: uncultured Clostridia bacterium; assembly: GCA_937915925.1. Lineage (GTDB taxonomy): Bacteria > Bacillota > Clostridia > Christensenellales > CAG-138 > UBA3792. The sequence goes on from CALGGM010000102.1 coordinate 4,284, forward strand.
GAAGGATCTGCTCGGTCTTGACCGAATCGATCGCGGAGAGCGTCGCGATATCGCCGTACAGGCGGATCGTGCTCTGCGCCGACGTGCAGGAAACGCCGTAGTCCGCATAGAACGTATCGTCCGCGACAATGCTCGGTTCGATCGGCACATCCTTATACGCGCGGATCACCACGCGCACGTTGGTGGTCACAGTCTCGCCGCTGCTGGAGACGATGTCGTCCAGGCGCACGTTCGCGCTGTCATAGAACTGCACCGGCAGCACAAGGTCGTACGTGCCCGCGAGCGTCGCGGGATCGTTGACCGCGAACGACGAGAGATCGACGGTGGCTTCCGCATAGGAGATGCGATCGACCTCGGACTTCTGTCCGCGCAGCGAAACGGTGAGATCGCTCGGAAGCTGATACTCGAACCCGTCCGCAAGCGCGCCGTCCGTCTTCACGGTGACCTGAATGTTGCTGCGCGAGGAAAGCCTCGCGACCGTAACGTTGACCGAGCCCACCGACTGTCCCTGGACCGTGCCGTATTCGGAGGCGACGGACGTCTGCACCTCGACCGAGACCTCCTTGCTGTCCTCCTCACTGTCGAACGTGTTGGTGATCGTCGAAAGGTCGATGTAGCAGGTGACGCGGGACGCGTCCAGCTCGCTGTGCTTGCTGATCTTGCAAAGCACGTCCACATCCGTCGTGCCGGTGTCGCGCGTCATGAGCATCAGCCCACGGTTATTCAGCGTGTCCTCGCCGACAATCGCAATGTCCACCTCGCGGATGCGCTTGACGTATTCGGGGTTCTCGATCGAAAGCACATAGCCCCAGAGCAGGATCGCGAACACGAGCGCCGTGATCTTCAGCGGGATATTCTTGGTGAAAATGTTTTTGATGAACCGTCCGAGCGCGGAGAACGCTTTTTGCCTTTTCGTCATGTCAGATCTCCGCCTCCTTCTTTTTACGGTTCCACGGAAGCACGAAGCCCTCGTCCTTCACAAGCAGTCCCTCGAGGACGTTGGTCAGCGCCTTTTCGTCGAGATACCGGATCAGCTTGCCCTCGCGCGCGGTCGAGATCGCGCCGGTCTCCTCGGAGACGACCAGCACCACGCAGTCCGAAGCGGACGAAACGCCGAGCGCGGCGCGATGCCGCGTGCCGAGCTCGCGCGAGACCTTGGTGTCGTCCGAAAGCGGCAGAATGCAGCTTGCCGCGATCACGGACGTGCCGCGGATCAGAACAGCGCCGTCGTGCAGGGGCGTGTTCGGCTCAAAGATGTTTTCGATCAGCGCGCCGGAAAGCTGCGCGTTCAGCGCAATGCCGGTCGCCGCGATGTCACCGAGCCCGGATCGCCGTTCAAACACCAGCAGCGCGCCGACGCGGCGGCTCGAAAGATGCAGGATGGAACGCTTCAGATCCTGCGCGATGCGGCGCGAGTCCGACTCGTCCGCAAGCGCGCCGAGCTTGGTAAGCCGATGCGAGCCGATACGCTCCAGCACGCGGCGAAGCTCCGGCGTGAACAGGATGAACAGGATCAGGAAGATCGAGCCGCTTGCCAGGATGCTGTCCAGCACCCAGGAGATCGTGGAAAGCCCGAACAGTCTTGCGAGCACGGAAAACAGGAAGAGCAGTCCGATGCCCTTCAAGACCTGATACGCCCGCGTTTCCCGCGTCCACTCCAGAATTTTATACAGGAAGATCGCGATGATGAGCACATCGAAGATGATGCTCACCAACCCGCTCGGCTGTTTAAAGACATTTAATACGGTTCGGATAATGTTGATCAGATCCACGCTTCCGATCGCCTCCCTTTCATGCGTTCCCAGTTTCACCGTTGAAACGCATCAGCACATATATTATAACATCAATGCGTCAGAATTGTCACGAAATTATTACAAATTCCTGCGAATTTGTTCCGCATTTTTCATCAGCCCTCCGAAGACCGCCGCAGAACCGATGAGCAGCGCGCAGGCGACCGCGGTCGAGAGCGCCCCGATCCCGGAGATCGCTGTCGGCAGAACCGCTGCCGCCGTCAGGACAAAGCCGATCAGCATCATCGCGAGCACCGACCCGCTCTGCTTCACGACCTCGGCGTCCGACTTCCACGAAAGCCGCGGCATCTTCGCGTTTACGAAGATCCCCGTGACCGTCGAAAACAGCAGCGCGGACGTCGGCGTCAGGAACAGCCCGAGCACCGACCACGCATCGAAGCAGCTGCGGTAGAAGATCGCAAGCAGCGCCGTCGAGATCAGAAGCGCCGGACCCATCAGGACGAGGTTCATGAGAAGCTTTGCCCGAAGCCACAGCTTCGCCGAAACCGGAAGCGTCTTTGCGATCCAGAGCTCCTTCCCCTCCATCGAGATCGCGACGGCGGTCGTCGGCGCGACCGTCGCGCAGAACGTCAGAAGCCCCGTAAGGATCGTCGCGACATACGCGTCCAGTGCGATCGCGCGGATCAGCCGCGAAAGCGTTCCGGACAGTGCCGCCCCCGCAACGCCGAGCGCAAGCAGAAGCAGCGCGCCGAAGCCCGTGTTGATCACCCACGCCGTGCTGCCGAAAAACCGCTTCCGCTCCACACGAAACAGCGCAGAGAACGCGCCGGTGCGCTTCAGCGTGCCGATGCGGTAGTTCTCCACATGGTACCCCGCGGTGAGCCTTCCGTGCAGCGGCAGAAACGTCCTGTCAAGGATCAGCAGAAACAGCGCGCACACCGCCGCGGAAACGCCGAAGAACAGCAGCGCGTACAGCGGATCGCCGGTCGCGCCCTTTGCAAACCACCCCGCGGGCGGATAGATGCGCGACGCCAGTCCCGCCGTTTCGGCAGGCGCCGTCATAAAGCTGTTAGAAAGATTCGGCAGCATGTACGCGAACACCACGAACCCGAGCAGCAGGATCATCTTGATCGCCGAGGTAACGCCCTTTTTATACTTGCTCTTCGCAAACGCCGCGGACAGCAGCAGATCGAGCCCGCTCCCGACCGCGATCGGCAGCATGGGCAGCACCAAAAGCATCAGAACAAACGCCGGATAAAACCACCATACGGGGCTTTTCAGCGCGGCATAGACCGCGCCGCACGGCAGCAGATACGCCGCTGCATAGACGAGCTCCACAAGGTACAGTGCCGAGAATCTTGCCAGCACGACCGTGAACGTTTTCACCGGCATGCCCATAAGCGTATCGAAATCCGCGAACCCGGACAGCGTGGCGCTGCCCTGCGCAAACGCCATCACGAGCGCAAACAGGCTCGACAGCGCGGAGATCATCAGAAACGGGATCGCGGGATCGATGCCGAGACCGATCATGCGCGCGGTCATCACACCGGACATCCAGCCGTACACCGCGACGATCACGACGATCACCGCTACGCCCGTGATCGCCTGTCTTCTTTCGCGCGGGTCCTTCGAATGGCGGATGACCGGGAAGCGAAACATGCTGTTGACGTACAGCTTGATCAGCGTCCAAAGCGATTTCATGCGTCCGTCAGCTCCAAAAAGAGTTCCTCAAGGGAGTTGTCGCCGCGCACCTCGTCCATCGGCCCCGCCTTGATCAGCCTGCCGTTCTTGATGATCGCGATCTTGTTGCAGAGCTTTTCCGCGACCTCCAGCACATGTGTGGAAAAAAAGATCGCGCTGCCCTCCCCGACCAGCTCGTGCATGATGCCCTTCAGGGTGTGCGCCGCCTTCGGATCGAGTCCGACGAACGGCTCGTCGAGCATGAGAAGCTTCGGCTTCTGGATCAGCGCGCCGATCAGCGCGAGCTTCTGACACATGCCGTGCGAGTAGCTTCCCACGAGATCGCCGAGCTTCGGCGCGATCTCGAACAGCTCCGCGTAATGCTCGATGCGCTCTTTGCGCGTCGCCGCGTCGATGCCGTAGATGTCGCAGAGAAAGTTCAGATATCCGGTCCCCGTCAGAAACGTATAAAGATCGGGATTGTCCGGAATGTAGCGCATGATGCGCTTTGCCGCCATCGGATCCTTCTCCACATCGATCCCGTCGACGAGGATCTCGCCCTCTTCAAACGGCAGAATCCCCGATATGCATTTGAGCGTCGTCGTTTTGCCCGCGCCGTTGTGTCCGATAAAGCCGTAAATATCGCCCGCCTCGACCGAGAGCGTCAGTCCGTCGACCGCGCGCGGTCCGTTGCCGTAGGTTTTGATCAGATTCCGTATTTCCAGCATGGTATGTCCTCTCTTTCCGAGCGGGTCACTCCCGCTTCCTGCGTCTATTTTATACGCAGGAGCCGCAAACCGAAAGCGCTTTCGAAGCGAAACGGCGGTTGCTAATTTCGTTCGTTTGCAAAATTAGGCGATCCGTTATTCCTCTTCCTTTTCACGATACAGGACGAGCTTTCTGCCGATGCATTGAATGACCTCGGCGCCGGTCGCCGCCGCAAGCTGTTCCGCAGCTTCCTTTGCGGAAAGCTCGCTCGTTTCGAGCACGGAAAGCTTGATGAGTTCGCGCTTTTTAAGCGCCGCGTCGACCGCTTCGATCAGCGGCTCCGTGATGTTGTCCTTGCCGATCTGAAAGATCGCGGTGATCGTGTTTGCCTGTTTGCGCAGTTCTGCGCGTTCCTTGCCTGTCATCGTATTCTCCTTTTCAGTCCGTAAAATCGAATTCCCATTCGCCGAGCCGGATCGTATCGCCGTCCTTCGCGCCCATCTCACGGAGCGCGTTGATGATGCCCGACTTGATCAGAAGCTGCTGGAAGCGCCGCATCGAAACGTCGTCCTCCGGATCGGTCGTATCGAGGATGCGTTCGACGTCTCCGCCCTCGACCACGTAAACGCCCGCGTCGTCGCGATGCACCGTAAAGCCCTTTTCGTACTGCGCGTTCGTCTGCAGCTCGGCTTCGTCGTATACGCGCACCGGCGGAAGCGCATCCAGCCGCTGCACGATGCAGTCGAGCATCGGTCCGAAGCCCTCCGTCGTCGCCGCCGACACCGCGAACACCGGCACGCCCAAAGGCGTAAGCGCAGCCTTGATGCGCTCGAAGTTCTCCTCCGCGCCCGGGATGTCCATCTTGTTGCACGCGACGATCTGCGGAAGATCCGCAAGCGCGTCCGAGAACTTCCGAAGCTCGCCGTTGATCTTTTCGTAATCGTCCAACGGATCGCGCATCTCGCTGCCCGACGCGTCCAGAACGTGCACCAGGATACGCGTGCGCTCGATGTGACGCAGAAAATCGTGTCCGAGCCCCGCGCCCTCCGCGGCGCCCTCGATGAGTCCCGGGATGTCCGCCATCACGAACGAGCGGCCGTAGCGCGTCGCCACGCCGAGATTTGGCGTCAGCGTCGTGAAATGGTACGCCGCGATCTTCGGCTTGGCGCTTGTCAGCACGGAAAGGATCGTTGATTTGCCGACCGACGGAAGCCCGATGATGCCGACGTCCGCGATCGTCTTGAGCTCCAGCTCGACCTGCCGCTCCTCGGTCTTGACGCCGTTTTGCGCAAAGCGCGGCGCCTGCTTGGTCGCGGTCGCAAAGCGCGCGTTGCCCTTGCCGCCGCGTCCGCCGTACAGCACGACGCGGGTCTTGCCCGCCTCGCTCATGTCCGCCACGATGCTGCCGGTCTCCACGTCGCGCACGATCGTGCCGACCGGGACCTTGATGATCATGTCCTCGCCGTTTGCGCCCGCCTGCAGCTCCGCTCTGCCCGGCTCGCCGTCCTGCGCGCGAAAGTGCCGATAGCGCTTGAAGTCGAGCAGCGTGGACTGCTGCGGGTCCGCGACGAACACAATGCTGCCGCCCTTGCCGCCGTCGCCGCCGGAGGGACCGCCCTTCATAACGTACTTTTCGCGATGGAACGCCGCGCAGCCGTCGCCGCCGTTTCCTGCCTTGATGTAAATGGTTGCCTTATCAATGAACTGCATGTTCGCAAATCTCCTTTAGCGGGCACTCGCCGCACTTCGGCCGCTGTGCCGCGCAGACCTGTCTGCCGTGATAGATCAGCCAATGGTGCGCCGCGCCCCAATCGGATTCGGGGATGTGCGCCATCAGCTGCTGTTCCGTATGCTCCACGTCCTTCGCCTCGGTCAGCCCGATGCGGTTAGCCACGCGGAACACGTGCGTATCGACCGCGATCGCGGGAACGCCGAAAGCGTTCGAAAGCACAACGTTTGCCGTCTTTCTGCCGACACCAGGAAGCGCGGTCAGCTCCTCGCGCGTTTGCGGGACCTCGCCGTTGTACCGTTCCAGAAGGATCCGCGCGGTCGCAAGGATGTTCTTGCCCTTGTTGCGGTAGACGCCGCAGCTTTTGATGTATGGCTCCAGCGTCTCAAAGTCGAGCTTCGCAAAGTCCTCCGCCGTGTTGTACACCGGAAACAGCACGTCCGTGCACTTGTTCACCTGCTTGTCCGTACACTGCGCGGACAGCATCGTCGCCACGAGCAGCTCGAACGGCGAGGAAAAATGCAGCGCGGGCTTTGCGTCCGGGTACGTCTCCTTTAGAATTTCGAGCGCTTCGGCGCGTTTCGCTTCAGTTAACACGGCTTGCCTCCAGCGCGTAGGTCGCGGCGATCGCGCCGTCGGCGCAGGCGGTCACGACCTGACGGAGCGGGGTGTTGCGCACATCGCCCGCGGCAAAAACGCCCTTCAGGTTCGTCTGCATATGCTCGTCCGTGAGAATGCTGCCGTTGTCCGCAAGCGCGACCTGTCCGTTTAATAGATCGGTGCGCGGCTCGACGCCGACCGCGACGAACACGCCGTCGGTCTCAAGGTCGGTCACCTCGCCGGTCACGCGGTTTTTAAGCCGCACGCCGGACAGCTTCTTTTCGCCGAGAAACGCTTCGGGCACGCTGTTCCAGACGAACGTGATGTTCTCGGTTTTCAGCGCCGCGTCGGCTAAGATCGCGCATGCTCTGAGCGCGTCCCTTCTGTGTACGACATAGACCTGCTTGCAGAGCTTTGCAAGGTACAGCGCGTCGGAGATTGCGGTGTCGCCGCCGCCGATGACCGTTGCCGTGCGGTTTTTGTAGAACGCGCCGTCGCAGGTCGCGCAGTACGAAACGCCGTGTCCGGTGAGCTCCTTTTCGCCCGGGATGCCGAGCGTTCTCGGGGATGCGCCGGTCGCGAGGATCACGGTCTTTGCCTCGACCGTCTCGCCGTTGAAGGTGAACCGCTTCGGGTCCTCGGTCAGCACGAGATCGCTGACCGTGCCGTATTCGATCTTCAGCCCGAACGCCGACGCGTGCTCCTCAAACCGCGCCGCCAGGGCGTAGCCGTCCGGTCCGTCCGAGATGCCCGGGTAATTGTCGATGCGGTGCGTCTTTACGATCTGCCCGCCCGTAAACATTTCTTCATACAGGCACACGTTCGCGCCGCCGCGCACCGCGTACAGTCCTGCCGTCAGTCCCGCGGGACCGCCTCCGATGATTGCAAGATCCAACATGTTCCAAACCTCGTTTCGGTAGAATTTCACCAATACAGTATACCGATTTTTCCGATCCGGGTCAAGGGAAACCGCCCGACAAAAACCGCCTCCGCCGCGAAGTTTGCAGGAAGTTTGCAAATGCCCCTGCGCTTTTGCGGCGCAAAACGAAAAGTCGCGTTCATGGGCGTTCTGCCAAGCGGTATTTTTCGTTGCTTCTGATATGGAATTATGATAGAATCAATGCGATAAATCAGGATCTGTCGGAGGATGGATGATGAAAATAGAGTATGGCAATCTGATTCTTCGCGATATGATTGCGTCCGATGTTGAGGACTATGTGCGTTGGTTCTCGGTGGAGCGGGAATGGGAAAACTGGGATGCTCCTTGGGAAAAGGAAGAAACCACCGAAGAAACCGAGCGTAAAAAATGGACGGAATACTATGAATCCGTGAAAGGCCGTCCCGATGATATTCCACGATGGAAGTTTGAAATCGAATGGAACGGCAGACACATCGGCTGGGTCAGTTCCTACTGCATTGACGAGAACTACGAATGGATCGGAAGCAGAAAGGACGGTCAAACGATTTACCGTGCCGTCGGCATTGACATCTGTGAACCGGATATGCAGGGAAAAGGCGTCGGAACAAGCGCCCTCCGTGCCTATATGAACTATTGCTTTAAAGGCGGTGTGAACGAGCTTTACACGCAAACCTGGTCGGGCAATATCCGTATGATCCGCTGTGCCGAAAAGCTCGGTTTTGCAGAATGCGGCAGAGTCGTGGATGAGCGAGAGGTTGACGGGCAACAATACGATGGGCTGACCTTCAAGCGAAATCGCGGATGAGCGGCGTATCATCACCTCATCCGTCACGGCTTCGCCGCGACACCTTCCCCATCAAGGGGAAGGCTTTTGGATCGAACAAGCCTCCCTTGTGCATGAAGAAATAAAACGACGCGACGGCACCGCTGTAACAGAGCGGGTCACCGCCGCATGTTGGTGTATATCAAGTGCAATTGATCTTGCCTTCCCTGTGCAAGGGAAGGTGGCAGCCGAAGGCTGACGGAAGGGTTGTCGTATGCGAGAAGCCCTGTACTGCCCCCTCAGTCACCTCCTGCTCCGCTTCGTTATACCGCGCTTCGGCGGAAGATCGCACGTTTCTCGCGCATATCATTGATAGCTCCCCTTTGAGAGGGGAGCAAAAGACGGAGGGATTGTCGTATTCCCTCCGCCCGTTCGTATTGTTTGAAAGTTCCTTGGAGGATCTCTCCTCCGATGCCATGTTTCGCCGATCGGGTTTTGTACGGCGTAGCCGCCCTGCCGTTTTTATCTGCGGCTTTGTTTTTTCTTTTTCGCAGCGCGCACCGAGAACACCTGCAGCAGAACGCCTGCGAGCAGGCCGACAAGGGGCAGCGGCAAAAACGCATAGCTTGTGACGAACAGTGTCTCCTCCGTGCCGTCCTTCGGCAGAACGCCGAGCTCGGCGAGCATCAGCACGGCAAGATAGATCAGCGCCGTAAACAGCGCGACCAGTGCGACAACGGTCAGTAATGTCTTTTTCTTCATGGATCCGTCCCTCCGATCAGTCCACAATGGCGAGGATGTCGCCGGTCGTGCGCGAGTTGTGTCCGAAGATCGTCCTGTTCCAGCACATGCCGCTCGATCCGCCGCCGTCGAAGTTGTACGCCGCCTTCATGCCGAACGACGCGCAAAGCTGCGACAGCTCGGTCAGCGTCATGCCGGGCGCTTTTCCGTCGCCGAGGCTGCGTCCCTCAAAGTCGCGCATGCCGCGGCCGCCGAGCACGACGACGAACGCGTAGTGCCCCGGCTCATAATAGCCGAACGCGGTGCGCGGGTTCGACGGCGTCAGCGTGGAGTTGAAGCTCGTCTTCGCGCCGCCGTTCTCGTCCAGCAGCGAGGGACCGAAATAGAAGGAATGGTACGGATAGCTATTCAGGATCGCTTCGTTGTCGATGACGTCCTTCTTGCAGTCGAAGCAGCGCACCGTGCCATCCTGATAGATCACAAGAAGGTCGGCATACTTGCACGGATTGCTGCGGATCAGCATGCCGTTACGGATGATCAGGCCCTTGCCGTTCGCGTTGTTCGAGAAGTAGTCCGAATTGATCGCGAGGATCGTGTTCGTCCCGTTCACAAACTCCGGCAGGGTCTTCGCGTTGCCCTGATCGTTCTCGTAGACCGTCGTGAGCTTTTCGATGTTGCGCACGTACAGGTCCGCGATCTGATACTCCTGCTTGCCGTTCTGATAACGGTACAGCTCGATCGCGACTTCCTTGCCCGCATAGGTATAGATCAGCGTGCGCACGGTCCCGTCCGCGAGCGTTTCGCTCGTGTTCGGCTCGGTGACGATCGGATCGCCGTCGGAGAACTTCTCCTTATACTTATCCCCGAGCAATCCGGGGATCGGCGTGGGCTCCGGCGTCGGCGCCTCGGTCGGCGCTTCGGTCGGCTCGGTCACGTCCGCGGATGCGGCGGGCGCTT
>CALGGM010000103.1 GCA_937915925.1 uncultured Clostridia bacterium
ACAGCTCAATTCGCCGGATCGCAAAATCGGCATGGCGGACAATACCGGAGACGAGAAGCTGGTTGCACAAAAGCTTCCGCAGGCGAAGATCGAATTCTATAAGGAAGGCATGAGCGGGTATCTTGCGGTCAGTCAGGGAAAGCTGGACGCATTCGTGTACGGAAAGCTTTCCATGGAAACCGCCATTCAAAACGGTTTGCAGGGGGTTCGGCTGTTGGACGAAACGTTCGGCGAATGCTACGTCATGGGCGTGGGGCTGTCCCCGGAGTCGAAGATCCCGGATCTGGAAAACAAGATCAACGCGTTCTTGGACGAGATCAAAGCAAACGGAACGCTCGATGAGATCGCCGACCGCTGGCTGGTTCGGAAGGAAATGCAGATGCCCGAGATCGAAATCCCCGAAACCTCCGACACGCATCTGATCGTCGGCACAAGCGGCGTTTACGAGCCGTTTACGTTCTTCGTCGGCACGGAGCTTGCGGGCTACGATATCGAGCTTGCATATCGCTTTGGGGCATGGCTCGGTGCGACGATTGAATTCAAGGTCTATGACTACGACGGGATCGTTCCGGCAGCGCAGAGCGGCGACGTGGACTGCATCTTTGCGGCGCTGTTCGTCACGCCCGAACGACAGGAGGCGCTCCGTTATTCGCAGCCGACCTATGTGGAGGAGATCGCCGTCATGGTGCGCGACGACGGTACAACGCCAAAATCCGCAAGCGGTACGGTGCATTGGCAGGATTATAACGGCAAAAAGCTCGGCGTGCTCGTGGGTCCTTTGATGGAGGACGCGGCAAAGGAATTCTTCCCCGACAGCGAATATCTGCTTTTCGACAGCTATCCGGACTGTGTTACGGCGCTGCTCTCCGGAAAGATCGACGGCTTTTTGGGCGACGAGCCCGGCATGAAATCGCTTCACGCGGAACAGCCGGAGGTCGATTACATCCACGAAAGCCTCACCGAAAACAACTACAGCTTTGCATTCCGTAAGGACGATCCAAAAAGTGCCGCGCTTTGCGACGAGTTCAACGCGTTTTTGAAAAAATGCTGGGAAGACGGCACGATGGAAGAGCTCGACCTTTGGTTCGGCGTCGACGAAGCGAAAAAGACGGTCGATATGTCGGATTTGACCGGTGAAAACGGTACCATTCGGGTCGTCACGACGTCCACCGATATGCCGTGGTCGTATATTAAGGACGGAAAGAACGTCGGCTACGACATAGATCTTGTGGTGCGCTTCTGCCGCGACAGAGGGTATGCGTTGGAGATCGGGGACGTGGACTTTGCGGGCAGAATCCCTGCGATCCAATCCGGCAAATACGATTTTACCACCGACATGAATGTGACGCCGGAGCGCATGGAGCAGGTGCTTTTTTCCGATCCGACCAGTCACGGCGGGATCGTGCTTGCGGTGAGAGCGTCCGAGCTTGCAGCGTCGAGCCAGCCTGAATCCGCGGCGGAATACAGCGAGTATTCCGACTTGAGCGGCAAAAGAGTATCCATGCTCACCGGCGCGCCGTTTGAGGAGCTAGTACGCAGCAAGGTACCGGATGTGGGAGAGTTTTCTTATTTCAACAATGCCCCAGATACGATCCTGGCTCTGAAATCCGGGAAGACGGATGCGTTTTTGACCAATAACGCGGTGGGGGCATTGGCTGTGAATCGAAACCCCGAGCTTGCGCTGTTTCCGCAGGACCTGGACACCAGCGCTTTCGGCATCGCCTTTGCAAAGGGCGACCCGGCGCGGGATATGTGGCAGGCGGCGTATGATGCGATATCGGAAGAAACGAAGAATGCGCTGTGGGAAAAATGGACGGGCTCGGACGACAGCGTCAAGCTTCTCCCTGAGCAGGACTGGCCCGGCAGTAACGGCACGGTGCAGGCGGCCGTATGCGATTCGCTTGAGCCAATGAGCTATATGGGCAATGGCGGACAGCTCATAGGGTTCGATATCGAGATGATTCTGCTGATGGCAAAGGAGCTGGACGTTCATGTGGAGTTCACCGGCATGGAGTTTTCCGCGATCATGTCGTCGGTACAGGCGGGCAAGGCGCTGCTCGGCGCGGGCTCCATCATCGCCACGGATGAGCGAAAGCAGTCTGTTGATTTTGTAGAATACTACCCTGCGGCGTTCGTATTGGTAGTGCGGGCTTTCAGGATTGAGACCGGCGGGAGCTTCCTGTCCGCGATCGCTGACAGTTTCCAAAAGACCTTTATCCGCGAAAACCG
>CALGGM010000104.1 GCA_937915925.1 uncultured Clostridia bacterium
TCCAGCAGCTCGGCGCGTTCTGCTCGACCTTGGTGGTCGGATCGTCGACAAAGTAATAGTACGGCGAACGGTCGGAGATCGTCTCCGTCGTGGTGAGCTTGCCCTCCATGAGCCCCGCAAGCCCGGTCGCCATCTTGAACACCGAGCCGGACGCGGTGCGGATGCCGATCGCGCGGTTCAGCGTCGGCTGATTGCTCTCCGGTCCGAACAGCAGCTCGTATTCGTTCTCGTCGATGCCGTCGGTGAACATGTTCGGATTGTAATCCGGGTACGACGCCATGGCAAGGATCTCGCCGGTCTTGACGTCCATGACGATGACCGCGCCGGTCTCCGCCAGCTTGATGCTGTCGGTGTTGCCGTTGGTCAGCTTGTCGTAATGCTTATAATCGGAAAGGATCCTCTGCTCCTGCTTTTTGCGCGTCTCCTGAATGTTCTCCAAAAGCGCTTCCTCGCAGATCTTCTGCAGCTCGATGTCGATGGTCAGCTGCACGTTCATGCCGTTTTTCGGCTGCACGGAATCAAGCACCTCAACGATCGCGCCGCGCTTATTTTTCAGGATGCGCGTCGTGCCGAGACGCCCGTAAAGATGCGGCGTCAGGTACGCCTCCATCGTTTTTTCCACGCCCGCCACGCCGACCAGATCGTTGTAGGAATAGCCGAGGTCGAGCATGTTGTTCGTCTCGGTGTGCTTCTCGTCGAATTCGGCGAACGAATCGTAGGAATACCCGATGCCGGTCATGTCGCGCGTGACCTGCTTACTGAGGTAGCCGACGATATGCGACGCGGTATGCCCGTATGGGTACACGCGGTAGCTGCTTTTTTCGGTCAGGATGCCGGTCAGCCGGTCGCTCGCCATGTCGAGCTCTGTCACGACCGCCAGCGAAACGTCGCTCGCGATGCGAACGCCCTCGAACGCGCGGTAGCTGTTCATGACCGCCTCCTGTCGGATCGACATGATCTTCTTCGCCTCGTCAAAGGGCATGTCGTCCGGGATGCACCACGACGCGCGCAGGATGCGGTACGCCTCCTCCGCGGAGAGATCGGGGTTCGAAAAATTGCAGGCGTCGACAAAGCTGCGCTTGCGCGACGCGGCGACGGATTCGCTGTTCGTGCGGAAATCGTACACGAACGTGCCGTCCGACTCCATGTTGATATAGAACGTGTCGATCGTGCTTCCTCCGCCCTCCTCGATGATGCGGATCGCCTCGATCAGCGAGTGCGTATATCGCGCGCTGTCGATAGGCGTGCGGTTGTTCGGATCGCGGTAGAAGAGCACGTTATAGGTCGTTTCGTCGTAGGCGAGCACCACGCCGTTGCGGTCGGTGATCGTGCCGCGGCTGCCGGACTGATACGTGGTGACCTCGGTCGTCTGCTGCACAGCGGCGGAATACGCCTCGGTCTCGCGGATGGCAAGCTTGTCCAAAAACAGCAGCAGGACGCCGAGCATCACGGCAAACACCGCGATGAGCATCCAGATGCGCGTATTCAGTTTTCCCTTTTCACCGCGTTTCACCGATGGATCGAGCCGTCCTTTTCCTTTGCGCGCAGCGCCGACCGAAGCGGAAGCACGCACAGCGTTTCGAGAATGACCGACGGAAGCGTCGCGCGAAGCAGCCGATACGCGTCGAACCTTGCGCCGATCAGAAGCGAGAATACAAAGATCACCGTCTCCGCCGCGACGGCGGCAGTGAACGAACCGAAAAGCGCACGAAGCCGCGCGCTCTCATGCTTTTTCGTAAAGCCGTACGCGATGCACACCGCGATCAGATACGCCGCGGCGGACAGCCCCACGTACGGGTTCACAAACAGGTCCGTAAGAAGTCCCCCGAGGATTGCGATAAGGATGCCGTCCTGTACCTTGGTCGCGAAGGTCGCCGCAAGCGCAAGGCTCAGCACGAACAGCGGACGCATGCCGCTTCGGAACAGGGACGGGAATACGAAGCAGTCCAGAAAGATCGCGAGGATCAGAAACGGGATCAGAAGCAGCCGCCGTTTCATCCGATTGCCTCATCGACGCCGACGACGATCAGCGCTTCCTCAAGATGCAGAAAATCGATGTCCATCGAAACGATCGCGTCGTGCGTGCCCTTGCCGTCCTCATTGACGGAGATGACCGTTCCGACGTACAGCCCCTTCGGGAAGAAGCCGCCGATGCCGCTTGTGCGGATCGTATCGCCCACGCGCACGTCCGCCTTGCCGGGCAGATAATAGAGGTACGTACCCATCAGCGTGCCGTCCTCTTCATAGAGCCCGCCGAGCATGCCCTCGTCGCGCGTACGCTGCACCATGACGCTGATGCGCATCTTTTCGTCGCACATTGTTTTGACGCGGCACCAGTTCGGACCGACCTCCGACACGCGTCCCACCACGCCGTCCGCCGTGATGACCGCCATCTTTTCGGTGACGCCGCTGCGCGAGCCCGCGTTCAGCGTGATCGTGTCGATATACGGATTGCTGTCACGCCCGATGACCGAGGCGGTGACAAAGCGCATCTCGCGGTTCGCGTCCGCAAAGTTCAAAAGCTCCGAGAGCCGCGCATTCTCCTTTTCCGTTTCGTCCAATAACGCAAGCTTCTGCTGCTGTTCAAGGACAGTCGCCTTCAGCTCCTCGTTCTGTTCGATCAGCTTCGAAGGCGTAAACACGCGCACGAAAAAATCCCCGACGTCCGACTGCACGCCGTGCAGGAACTCGGAAACCGGCGCGAACGCAGAGCGAAACAGACCGTCCCCCATGCCGTCGTTTCGGCCGTTCGCCGTAAACGCCGCAAGGACGATCAGCAGTACAATCGCGATCAGCGCGATCCACATCGGTCTGTTCTTCCAAAGCTTTCGCATCGTTTCCTCCGATATACCTTTACAACATACAGTATACCACAGGTTCGCGCTTCGGAAGGTGAACATTCGGTTAACTATTGCCGCGCAAAGCAGAACCCTGCCGCAAGCAGCGACGCGACGCCGATCAGCAGAAACACCCACCACGGCACGCAGTAAAAGATCAAGGCGGCGGCAGCGGCGCCGAGCGCCACCAAAAGCAGGCGCTTGACCCTGCGCTTTTGTTCGCACTGTCTTCGCATACGCATTCCCTCCCTTTTCTGTATCATACGCGGTGCGTGCGCGATCCGTGACGGAACGCGGCGGAAAAAATCGGAATAGCATAGAAATAAGTACACAACAAGGAGATCGGTCATGCAATCCGAATTGATGACACTTTCCGACGTTTCGCACAGCTTCTACACGGTCGAGGGCGAAACGTCTGCGATAGAACACCTGAACCTGACCGTGCACGAGGGCGAATTCCTCGCGATCGTCGGTCCCTCCGGGTGCGGCAAAACGACCGTGCTTTCGCTGATCATGGGGCTCATCCAGCCCACCGCGGGCAGCATCCGCTGTTCGCGCGAGGGATTGAGACTTGGCTACATGCTCCAGCGCGATCATCTTCTGGATCACCGCACCGTGGAGCGCAACGTGCTTTTGGGGCTCGAGGTCCAGCACCGGCTCGACGCGGAATCGAAGGCGCGCGCGATGCGGCTTTTGGACACCTACGGGCTCGGCGAATTCAAGCGCTATAAGCCACAGCAGCTTTCCGGCGGCATGCGGCAAAAGGTTGCGCTCATCCGCACGCTCGCGATCCAGCCCGACCTGCTGCTTCTCGACGAACCGTTTTCCGCGCTCGATTATCAGACGCGGCTGAACCTTAGCGACGAGGTCTACCGCATCATCCGAAGGGAGCACAAGAGCGCGATCCTCGTCACACACGACATCTCCGAGGCGGTGTCGATGGCGGACCGCGTGGCGGTGTTTTCGGCGCGTCCCGCAACGCTCAAGGCGACCGTGCCGATTGGCTTTGCGCCGTCGCTCTCGCCGCTCGAACGGCGCAGGCAGGCGGATTTTCACGACTATTTCGACCGCATCTGGGAGGAACTGCAGCCATGAAATACATTCCCGTTTCCAAGGCGCACGCAGCGTATTTAAAGCGCCTGCGGCGCGACGCAAGGACCGTCCGTCTCTCGCAGATCGGCGTGCTTTTGGGCGTGCTCCTGCTTTGGGAGATCGGCGCGGATCTCAAATGGTTCGACCCGTTCATCCTCTCCTCGCCCTCGCGCGTGCTCGCAACGGTCATACGGCTGTATTCCGACGGCTCTCTGTGGCTGCACATCGGAACAACGCTTTTTGAAACCGTTCTCGGCTTCGTGCTCGGGACCCTTTTGGGCGCGCTGTTTGCCGTGCTCCTTTGGTGGATGCCGCGGCTGAACCGCATCTTGGACCCGTACCTTGTCGTTTTGAACGCGCTTCCGAAGATCGCCTTGGGTCCCGTGCTCATCGTGTGGATCGGCGCAGGCATGGCGTCCATCGTCGTCATGGGCGTGCTCGTTTCGTTGATCGTCACGACCGTGACCGTCTTAAACGGCTTTCTTGCCACCACGGACGAAAAACAGCTTCTGATGCGCACGCTCGGCGCAACGAAGCTGCAGATCTTTACAAAGGTCGTTTTCCCCGCGGGCATTCCCGACCTGATCTCTGCGTTGAAGATCTCGGTCGGCATGAGCTGGGTCGGCGTTATCGTGGGCGAATACCTCGTCAGCAAGGCGGGGCTCGGGTATCTGATCGTTTACGGCGGGCAGGTCTTTAAGCTCGACCTCGTCATGGCGTCGGTCGCGATCCTGTGCGTGCTCGCCGCGCTGATGTATTACGCCGTCGCCTTCCTCGAAAAGAAGGTCCGGAGATAAAATGACAGCGCAGCTGTCTCATCGTGTCAAAAAACTTTTTGACACGCTGAGCAGGCTGTTGATAAGGGAGAGATGGCGACGCGCGGGAAGCGCGCGACGGCACCGCTGTAACGAAGCGAAGCGAAGTGGCAAAAGAATCCGCGTTTTCGCGACGGAGCTATACTTACGTATGCGACTGAAGATGGCGACGCGCGGGAAGCGTGCGACGTCACCGCTGTAACGGAGCGAAGCGGAGTGGTTAAGAAAACGCGGATAATTTGCGGCGAAATAATAGAAAGAAAGGACGTCCTCGCGCCCTTTCATCCTGCAAGTGTTCATTTGAATCTGCTCGCCGCAAACGGTCTGACCCCTTTTGCGACAGCCTGTGACAGCGCAGCTGTCTATTCATGGCGAAGCCAATTCATGCCGCAAGGCAATTAAAGGGGATGTTAAAAGTCTCGAAATGTCATCCTGAGGAGCATAGCGACGAAGGATCTCCTATTAACGCTTACTGTTTTTCGGAGATTCTTCGCCTAAAGGCTCAGAATGACAGGATGTTTAACACCCCCTCTTCCACTTTCAATCGCCCCTTTTGATGATGCTGCCGTCGACGGCATTGACGGTCAGAAACGAATAGCTTTCGTCATACTGCACGCCGGTTTTCAGCGTCAGCTCGTCCATATACGTCCGGTCGACGAACGATCCCATAAAGTCCCATGCCGGTACCAGGATCCCGTCCGTGCCGTTCTGTCCGGGAATACTGACGAGCCCGAGGCGCACCTCTGTGACCCGAAGCGTCCGGTCGATGCCGTTGACGTCATAGAGGTTATCGACGATCAGAACCATCTTTTCGAAGATCGCCGAGACGTCCGAAAACGGCATCAGCTTCGCCGCCTCGACCTCGACGTCTCCGCACGCGCTCGGCGCGTTGTAATCAAGCGAAACGATCCCTTCGTCGTCCACCGTGACGGTCGCGCGTTCGCTCATCCACAGCGCCGCGTAATCGCTCTGCTCCGTCGAGCGCTGCATCGTGTAGGTCGCCGCCGCTCCGTTGACGGTCGTGGTGAACACGAACGCCCAGCACGGCTTGTACGGCACGCCTACCCGCGCGATGTCGCCGCGATAGGATCGAATGCTTTTCGAAAACGTACAGGTGAGGTTCGGAAAGCCCATCCGCTCCAGCGTCTCTTTCGCAAGCGTCATGGCGTCCGCTTCCGAGATGTTCAGTTCGTTCCGGTACATCGCGCCGTCGGTCGGATAGGAGACCGGATCATCCCCGTCGCGCTGATAATGGATGCTTGCGCCGAGATCATCAAAGGCATTATAGATCGAAAGCCCGGCGCGCGTCCCGTCCGGATTCAGCGCGTGAAAGACCAGGTACGGCGTACCGCGCTGTTCCTCGCCCGAAGCGGTGAATAGTTTGCCGTATTCCCACTCATAGCGCGGCGCGAAGGTCTCAACCTCCTCCGGCGCCTCCGCCGCCTCCCGCATCAGCTGATGAACGGATTCCTCCAGCTCGCCGCGCGTCTCGTAGTTCATATCCCAGACGAAGCTTCCGTACTCGTCCCAATGCGCAAGGTCCTCGTTTCGTTTCGTGATCTCGCGCTCGATCAGCGCGCGCGAACGGGTGTTGTAATCCACGCATTTTGGGTTTTCGCCGAGCAGAGCCGTTACGATGCGCTTCACATCGTCGTCCGAAAGCGTAACGGTTTTAAGCCGCACGATCGGCAGCTCCGTATCCGGCAGCACGATCCGCGCGTCGACGTCGACCTTCAGGTGTCCGCCGCCGCTCACAAGGTTTGCGGAATAGTGCGAAGGCACGTTGAGCCGCTCCGCCCAGTTTACGCCGTCTGCCGCCTCCTCGCGGTACGATGCCTCCGATTCCGCCTTCTCAATCATCGCGTTCTGATCCTTGCCCACCACGATCGGGCTCTCCGGCGTCGGCTGACACGCAATACAAAGCATCAGCGCCGCAAGCAAAAGAACAAACCATTTTCTCATACGATCACTCCCTTTCGGTTTCTGCCTTCAGCATACCGAACCCATCCCCGAAAATCTTCACCAAACTGTAATGAAAATGTAATGATGTGATTTTACGGGGCGCCGAGGTCGTCGCCCCCTACAGTTCGTTGACATCAATCTTGCCTCCCCTGTGCAAGGGGAGGTGTCAAGGCAAAGCCTTGACGGAAGGGTTGTCTTTT
>CALGGM010000105.1 GCA_937915925.1 uncultured Clostridia bacterium
GGGGCGATGGTACGCGCGGGAAGCGCGCGATCTACCGCTGTAATGGAGCGAAGCGGAATGGATCGCATCCGCCCGCCGTAACAATACTTCACGGCATTGCAAGGTACTCCCAAAGCAGCGCGGCGCAGGCGAACAGCTGCAGGGAAAGAAGAACGCCGATCAAAAGTGCCTGCGATCTACGGCGGGATCTGATGCTATGCAGAAGGTACAGGATTCCGTAGCCGAACGGGATCAGCTGCATGCCGAAAAACAGGATCATACGCTACTCCGTTCCCGGATCGGACGGGTGGTGCGAAAGCATGACGCGCACCGAAAAATCGACCTGAAGCGTCCGATACGCCGTCTTCCAATCGTATTGCTCACACTCCGATACCGTTGAAAACTCTTGCGCCGCAAACCGCCCGAAGCCCATGGCGTCCGAATGCGCATTTCTTAACGCCGCGAACACGTCGGACAGCTCCGCTTTGATCCGCTCCTCCAAAAACGTGCGCAGCGCTGCGTCCTCCATCGGGACCGATTCGGGAAGATACGGGTCCGCTTCGAGCGAGATCAGCACCTCTGCCCTGCCCTTTGAAAGCCGGATCTTCGGCGCGTGCATCCGATACAGCGTCACGCGGATCTCCCGTCCTTCGTCCGTCGCAAACGACAGCTCGCCGCGCCGGAACGCGTCGGTCACCATCATGACCTCCATCGTGTGCCGCCCGTCCAGGACGCCGACCATCTTTGCGCCGTCGAACACCGCGCTGCCCGCCGTCGAGGTTTTCAGCAGGCTCTCGGTAAGCATCGACCCGCCGACATACGGGTACGCTTCTCCGCCCAATAGGTCCTCCGAAAGCCCGTATTCGTTCACGCCCGCGTAGGCGAGCATGGCGTCGAACCGATCGCCCTGCGTCGCCTCGAGATACGCGCTGTACCCCGCGTCCGCGGTCAGCCCCGAGCGTGCGGACAGATCGCCCACCGCCGTCTTGATCTTGCGAAGCGACGGATCGGCGTCCGACAGCCATCCCGTAAGCACGTCCCTAAGAGGCGGCTTTGCCACGACGACGCGCAGGTTCTGCCATAGGTCCGGCTTGCCGAACGCGAAATCCAGAAACGCTTCCTGCTCGCCGGTCCTTGCAAGGTCCTCGCCGATGACCAGCAGCGACGCGCGCGAAAAGCTCAGGCGGCTCGGGTACGACGCGTTCAGCGTTTCGTATGCTTCGCCGAAGCTACGCGCCTCCGCCGAGATGACCGCGTTTTTCACCGTCATCTCCTCCGTCCCGCCCGGAACGGAAACGACGAACGTCACAAGGTACGGCATGGTCGTGCCGCGCTCGACGCCGATGTCGAGCACATAGGCGTACTCGTCGATGTTCTTGGACTGCATACAGCCGAGCAGCAAAAGCGTTCCAAACAAAATCAGGATGCGGCGCATCGCGGGGTCCTCCTTCGTCCCTTCCATAGGATCAGCGGCACGGGTACGGAGATCAGCACCCATGCATAGCGGTACAGCGCGGAAAGGATCTTCTTTGTGACCGCGCTGTCGTAATAGAGCGCGAGCATCAACGCGATCGCAAGCCCCGAAACGCACAGCGCGATCGGACGGATATCGCGCGCGCCGAACGCCTTTGCGCAAAGCACCGACGCAGCGTACAGATAGAACGCGGCGGTGAGGATCGCGCAGGTCATCCATAGAAACAGGATCGCGCGATCGAGCCGCAGCGTCGGGTTTTCCGCGCGGACTTCCACAAGCATCCGATACATCGGCGACGGCATTTTTAAAAGCGCGGTATACGGAAACGTCATCGAAAGCGCGAACAGCGTCACCGCCGTAAGCGCGCCGCCCGCGATCGCGCCGATGCGTCCCGCGCTTCGCATCGACATGCGATCCTGCGTCCCCTCGCCGATGCAAAGCAGAGCAAGCAGAGGCGACGCCGCGCGAAGCTGTGCGCTGCCCGCCAGGGAAAACAGGCGAAGCGGCTCCCCGAACGGGATCGGAAACAGGCGGTACGTCCGATAGGTCGAAAGCCCGGCAAGCAGCGCGGCGACGATCGACAGCAGCAAAATCGGCAGCAGCAGCCGCGCCGTTCGCGCAAGCGTCTCCGCGCCGAGCGCCGTCAAGAGATACAGGCACGGCAGCAGGTACAGGCAGACCGTGACGTGCTTCGATTCGACGAACACGAAGGTCGTCACCGTCACAAGATACTGTTCGAGCGGCTGAATCGCCGACAGCAGCAGCGAAAGCGCAAGCGGAACGGCAAGGACCGCCTTCCAGCGCGACGCGCCGATAAGCGCGGTAAGGTCGTTTCCCCCGCGCACGCGAAGCGCCCACACGACCGCTTCAAACAGCAGCAGCGCCTGGATCGACGCGATGAGCGCAACGAGATACGACGCGTTCCCGTTCCCGTACATAGCGCGGTTGTCGATCGCAAAGCACCCGCCGATGAACGCGGCGATCAGCACGAGCGACGCGCTCTCCTGCCTGCCGAACGCGCCGATGCGAAGGTTCATATCTGCCTCCCTTCCGGGTTTACCCAATCGGAGCCCGACGCGCGGTTTTTAAGCCGCGAACGGAAAAACAGATGGCTGCCGTGCCGCGTGACCGGCGAGAACGGCGTAAAGAACGGCACGCCGAACGACTTCACGGAGCACATCACGGCAGTGGCGCAAAGACCCGTTGCGGCAATGCCTAAAAGCCCTCCCGCCGCCGCGGCAAGGCAAAGTAGGATGCGGTAATATGCGGTCGCGACCTGCGCGCTGTAATCGGG
Source organism: uncultured Clostridia bacterium (assembly GCA_937915925.1). Classification (GTDB taxonomy): domain Bacteria; phylum Bacillota; class Clostridia; order Christensenellales; family CAG-138; genus UBA3792. The sequence goes on from CALGGM010000105.1 coordinate 2,748, forward strand.
GATCGTGAAGTTACCAAGCCCGGTCAGCGCGACGATGATCAGCACCACGGTCGAAACGATGTTCGCGCTCACCGCCGCCTGCCCCAAAAGGAGCCCCCCGATGATGCCGATCGCCTGACCGATCGCGCCCGGCACGCGAAGCCCGGCTTCGCGGATCAGCTGAAACACCAGAAGCAGGAAGATCATCTCCATCCAAAGCGGCAGAAACACCATGGCGCGGGACGCGACGACCGTCTCCAAGATCTCGCTCGAAAGCTGCCCGGGATGGTGCAGAGCAAGCGCCAAAAAGTACGCCGGCAGATACGTCGATAGGATCGCGCCGAGCATGCGGATCGCCTGCACGATCGTGCCGACCGGCTGTCGAAGGTCGACGTCCTCGCCGCTCTCCAAGAGCGTCCCCACCGTGATCGGCAGCACGCCCGCGAGCGGACAGCCCTCCACGAGCAGTGCGATCCGTCCGTCGAGCACGGCGGACGCCGCGCGGTCCGGGCGCTCGGTTTTCAGCATCTGCGGAATCGGCAGATACGTGTAATCCTCGATGAGCTGTTCGACGCGTCCGACGGTCAGCCGCGCGTCGGTCGAGATCCCATCGAGCCTGCGCTTGAGCTCCGTTAACAGCTTTGGATTCACCGTGCCGTCGAGATAGCACAGCACGAGCTGCGTCCCGTTCGTGCCGCCCGCGTCGCGAAACTCGCAGACGAAGTCCGGACGTTTTAAGATGCGCCGCATCAGCGTCACGTTCGTGCGAAGGTTCTCCGTGAACGCCTCCTTCGGTCCCATGATCGTCATCTCGTTCTGCGCCTCGCCGACCTGCCGCGACACGAACCCGCGCGTATCCGCAAGGATCGCCTCGTTCGTCCCGTCCAACAGGATCGCCGTGCGTCCCTCAACGATCGCCTTGATCACATCGGCGCGCGCTGCGGTGCGTTCCGTTTCGTGCATGGCAAGCGCGTGCTCCGAAAAATACGCCGGAAGCGCGGACGCCTTCACGCCGTCCACCGGGAGGCGAAACGCCGGACGCAGGATAAAGTCCGCGATCTGCTTTTCGTCCGCCATGCCGTTGAGGCTGATGACCAATCCCGAAACGGCGCCGCCGAGCCGAAACGTGCGCACGATGAGATCGGTGTTGACCGACGCGCGAAACGCCGTTTCCAGCCATGTGCGGTTCTCCTTGAGGCTTTTCGAGAGCGTCCCCTCCGGTTCCGCAAGCTTTACGCGGCGCTCTTTTCTGCGTGCAAAAAAGGACGGAGCGCCCTCTGCCTCCGTCTCCAATAGTTCAAAGCGCCGATACGGCGCGTCAAATTGCAGCAAATCGCGGATCGCATGTTTCATACCGAAAGCATGCGCCGCTTCGGCGTTTCTTATACCTCGATGCGCCGATACGCTTTGGGCTCGATCGCGCCGCCGAACAGATCAAACGCGTTCTGTTCGATGAGCAAAAGCTTGTTCGCCCGCGTCAGCTTTTTGATGCGCGCCTCCAATTTCAGCGCGTTCCCCTTGGTATCCGTTTCCCACGCCGCCGCGATCCGCTCCGGCGGAAACGCATGCGTAAACTTCGCGCCGGTTTTCATTCCGCCGTGCTCGCGCACGCGCCGGTCGAGGTCCGTCGTGATCCCGGTGTACAGCCGTCCGCCGCGGCAAAGCAGCATGTACACGGCGTACGGCGTCTGCGGCGCGATGACGGTCAGATCCGTACAGGGGATCGCCTCGCCGTTTCGCACCCAAAAGAGGCGAAGCTCTTCCTCCGTCGCAACGGAAAGCATGTACGGCGCGTCGAGCGTGACGAGCAGGGTTTTGACCGAAGCGCTTAAAGCGTTCTCTGCGATCGGCGAAAACGCGTCGGCGCCCCTGCGCTTAAATGACGCTTCCTTGCGCGTCCAGATCGCGGCGACCCTTTGCGGCGTCGGAAGGAAGCGAAACCGTTCCCGCTCCCGATCCGTCGCGATCCGATCGAGCAGCGCTTCGCGATAGCGTCCGTCCTCCGCGGGCTCGATATCGACCCCGACCGCATCGGAGGCGATCGCCGCCGCGACCGCGGTTTTACAGTGCGACAGCGAGATCCCGCACGCGTCCGACACCCATTTCCCGCCCGGCTCGTGCCGTAGCCCTATGTCGGCTTCGGTGAAACCGAGGCTGTGGGATAAGCCGAACAGCAGCGTGTTCCACACCGCGATCCGCTGTTTTTTCACGTCCGGATGCCGCGTCGCGTCGATCTGCGCCTGCCGCTCATGATTCAGGATCGCCCCCTCCGTTTCCGTCTCGGAAAGCAGGGCAATGTAAACGTCCGTCATACCGTCTCCTGTTCCGTGTCGACCGACCGTTCATACGCGCGGTAGAGCTCCGGGCGATCGTAATGCACATGATAGCGAAGCGGATGGATGAGCCGGAAAAAGGAACGCTTCAGATCCGTTCCGACGTTGACGCGCCGAATCATCGTGAACCCGCGAAACGGCGGCATGTAGGAGATCAGATCGTTGACGTCCGCAAAGTTCTCACAGTCGGTGCAAAGCGACGCGAGATAGCGGCGCATGCGCTTTTTGTTCAGCGGCGTGCATTTGAACGGACGCACGCTGCCGAAGGTGTAAAGATACGGCTTCACGCCGAAATTGTAGTTCAAGTCCTGACAGCAAAGGCAGGCGATGCCGCTTCCTAAAGACCAGCCCAAGATCTCCGTTGCCGCGTCGGGGTGCGCCTCGTGCAGCGCCTGCCAGCGTTCGCGGACCTCGTTTTTCACCGCAAGGTACATGTTGCCCCAGCCGTGATGCACTCTGAGCTGCAGCGGCTCGCCCTCAAACTCGATCGCGCGGTAGTAGCGGCTTGCGAACTCGAACACGTTTGCCACCCAGTCGATCGCGCCGAGCGTGCGCTGAAAGTGCAGCTGGATCACGTCGCGCTCCGGCTCATAGTGGATCTCATAATTGACCTCGTGCGAAAGCCCGAACAGCTTGAAAAACTTCGTGGTGTTGTATTTGACCGCGACATACTTCACCGGATAGGTTGCCCTGCCCGTGTGCGTGTAATCCTCGCTTGTGTTGATGAAATATTCCTCGTAGGGAAGCCGTTGATATGTCATCTGTCTCCTCCGTCCCGAACGCCTCGACCCGCTCTATTATATCGCAGCCGTCCGCTTTTCACAAGAGAGGATTCGAGGCGAGAGAGAAAACGTCTGCGCAAGGGGAAGTGAAGTCGTTCGGCTTCGCCTCACGGTGAAATCTTCAGACGCCGTCCTCAGGTGAAGTCGTACGGCTTCGCCTCACGGTGAAATGAAATTTGCCCTCGTTCGCGAAGCGAACATTTCACCTGCGAAGCAGATTTCACCGTACTGCGATTTCACTTGACCGAAGGGCAAATTTCGTTGAAAAAACCTCGTCATCCGATATCCCGCAAAAGATTGGTAGCGACAGCGAACCGTTGCGAGGGCGTTTACAACCGAGCAGGTGAGCCGAGCGAGGTCTTTTGCGGAAAGGAGCCATGGCGACGCGCGGGAAGCGCGCGACGGCACCTATGTAACGAAGCGCAGCGAAGTGGATGCGGAACAAAGCGCAGCGATGACTTATTTGTGTAACAAAAAAGTCGTCGCAAGCCAAGTGAAGCTTGCGGCGACGTGGCAGGGGCAGAAGGACTCGAACCCTCAAGAACGGTTTTGGAGACCGCTATGTTACCATTACATCATGCCCCTATTCAGTTTGCAAGCGGTATCATACCACAACCGCGTATAAAATGCAAGCATTTTTTCTCGGGATGCTTGCAATCCTTCACACCTTACTTGGGATCAGCCTCCGTGTCGAACAGAATGCGCATGTAATCCCGCCTGCCGTACAGCACGCGAACGATAAACACAACGCCGTTTTCGAACCGGTAGAAAACATTGTAGCTGCCGCATACAAGAAAGCGGTAATCCGTGTCGATCGAGACTACGGAAGCGAGCGGCGCTCCGGATTGCGGGAACTCCGACAGCATCCGAATACGCCTGATGATCTTCGCGATCGTTAAAAGCGCAGCAGATTCGCTGCAAAGCTCCTCCGCAATGTACGCTTTTGCCTGCTTCAGATCCGACAGCGCGTCTGGCGAAAAACGAATCTCAGCCATCGGAAACTCCCAAAGCGGATTCAACGTCGGACAGACTGAGCCAGCCCTGTTCGCTGCCGCTGCGTTCACCCTTCGCAAGCTCGCCCATCAGTTTCAGAACCGACTGCATCCTTTCATACTCCGCGATATCGACGATCGCATATCTGCCGCGTCCGTTCTTCGTCAAAAAAACCGGCTCCCCTGCTGCGACGTCACGCAGGACTTCGTTATAATTTCTCAGATCCGATACGGGCTTAATGTTCGGCATTGCACAGCCTCCTTTCATTTGCTGTAATTATTATAGCAGAATTATTCTTAAAATACAACAGCAAAATAATAAAACAGGCAGCCGTAGCTGCCTTCAGCGTGTCAAAAAACCTTTTGACACGCTGAGCAGGCTGTTGATAAGGGAGGCAGAATCCGCGTTTTCGCGACGGAGCTATACTTACGTATGCGACTGAGCGAAAACGCGGATAATTTGCGGCGAAATAATAGAAAGAAAGGGCGCCCTCGCGCCCTTTCATCCTGCCAGTATTCATTTATAATATCTCGCCGCAAATGGTCTGACCCCTTTTGCGACAGCCTGCACCGTAGCTGCCTTCTTACATGATTCATGCTCACACAAACTGCACGATATAGTCATGCAGATTGCGGTACGCGATGCGCTCGACCTCGGCGGGCGTGAAGCCCTCCGAAAGAAGCGCGTCGAACAGAGCGGGAAGATCGGACGGATTTTTAAGATCCTTCGGATAGCGCTGCATGCCGTCAAAGTCCGAGCCGATTGCGACGTGCTCAACGCCCGCGATCGACGCGATATGCGAGATATGCCGCACGATGTCCGCGACCGTCGCGTGACCGGATTCGCAAAGCTGCGGGCCGTAGAAATTCACGCCGACGACGCCGCCCTTCTTTGCGATCGCCTTGATGTGCTCATCCCTTAGACAGCGCGGCGCGTTCATAAGCTTTCGGCTGTTCGAGTGCGACGCAAAGATCGGCTGCGTGCTGTAAACAAGCGCGTCCTCGATCCCGTCGTCGGAAAGGTGCGACACGTCAAACGCCATGCCGAGCCGGTTCATTTCTTTGAGGATCTCGCGTCCCGCCTCAGAAAGACCCCGGCGTCTTTTGCCCTGCGCGGCGCCGGCAAGCTCGTTGTCCGAGTTCCATGTAAACATCATCTCGCGCACGCCGAGCCGGTAGAGATCGCGAAGGATCGACGGCGAAGCGCCAAGGCACTCCGCGCCCTCCACCGCAAGCACGGTCGCGATCTTGCCGGATCGCGGATCGAAGTCCTTTGTGAGCGGAACGAACTCCGGATGCGTTTCGAGCATGGTGTGATACCGGTCGATCATGATCAGTACCTGTTCGAGCGGCGGAACCTTCAAGGTCGTATCCGCCCACGCCGCGAGAAACTGGATCGCCACGCCGCCGTTTTTCAGGTTCTCCAGCGTGATGGTCTGATTCCGCTTCTGCGTGTCGATCGTCCAGCCGTATTCCATGGCGCCGAACAGATAATCGCAATGCGCGTCCGCTGCGTAAAAGTGCATTTGATCCTCCTAAAATGAAAGGGGTTGTCTTTGCAACCCCTTGATGCTTTACAACCCCTCAGTCACCTATCGGTGACAGCTCCCCTTGCACAGGGGAGCCAAGCGTTTTTTTCTTTCTTGCCCTCCCTGTGCAATGGGGCGCGGAAATGAGCGCCCGCAGTGCGGGGGGAAGCGAATCGGAAGCGCGGGCCGAACAGGGAGAAAACCACACAGCGCGTGGTTTTCGACCATGTGAGACCATCGGTGGATCGCGAAGCGATACGGAAGGGTTGTCTTGTCCTTTACTTCGCGTAGTCGACCGTGCGGGTCTCGCGAATGACGTTGACCTTGATCTGACCCGGATATTCGAGCTCGCTCTCGATGCGCTTTGCGATATCCTTTGCCATGATGACGGTCTCGGTGTCGCTGACGCGCTCGGGCTTGACGATGATACGGACCTCTCTGCCCGCCTGGATCGCGTAGGAATAATCGACGCCCTCGAACGAGTTTGCGATCTCCTCGAGCTTTTCAAGACGCTTGATGTACGCTTCGAGCGTTTCGCGGCGCGCGCCGGGTCTTGCCGCCGAGATCGCGTCCGCCGCCTGCACGAGCACCGCTTCGATCGAGTTGGGATCGACGTCGCCGTGGTGCGCCATGATGCAGTGGATGACCGCGTTGTTCTCGCGATACTTCTTCGCAAGGTCTGCGCCGATCTGCGCGTGGCTGCCCTCGACCTCGTGGTCGATGGACTTGCCGATGTCGTGCAACAGACCTGCGCGCTTTGCGAGCGCGACGTTTGCGCCGATCTCACTCGCCATAATGCCCGCAAGATGCGCAACCTCGATGGAGTGGCGCAGGACGTTCTGACCGTAGCTCGTGCGGTACTTCATTCTGCCGAGGTAACGGATCAGCTCATGATGCAGCCCGTGTACGCCGACCTCGAGCACCGCGGCTTCGCCCGCTTCGCGGATCGTCTGATCGACTTCCTTGCGCGCCTTCTCGACCATTTCCTCGATGCGCGCGGGGTGGATGCGTCCGTCCATGATCAGCTTTTCAAGGCTGATGCGCGCGATCTCTCTGCGCACCGGATCGAATGCGGACAGGATGACCGCTTCCGGCGTGTCGTCGATGATCAGATCGACGCCGGTCGCCGTTTCGAGCGCGCGGATGTTGCGTCCCTCGCGGCCGATGATGCGGCCCTTCATTTCGTCATTGGGCAGCGGCACGACGGACACGGTCGCCTCCGCGACGTGATCCGCGGCACAGCGCTGAATCGCCAAAGACACGATGTTTCTTGCGCGCTTGTCGGCTTCTTCCTTGGTGCGCTGTTCGATCTCGCGGAGCATCACCGCCGCTTCGTGCTTCGCTTCCTGCTCGGCACGGTCGAGCACCATGGTCTTTGCCTCGTCGAGCGTGATGCCCGAGATGCGTTCAAGCTCCTGCTCCTGCTTCTTATAAAGGGCGTTGATCTCGTCCTCCAGCTTGTCGAGCTTCTTGGTGCGGTCGTTTAACTGCTGCTCGCGGCTTTCGACGCCTTCGAGCTTCTTGTCCAGCGATTCCTCACGCTGGAACAGCCTGCGTTCGTTTTGTTTGAGTTCGTTTCTGCGCTCGCGGACTTCCTTTTCCGCCTCGTTGCGGATCTTGTACGCCTCGTCCTTTGCTTCCAGAACCTTTTCTTTGCGGATCTCTTCGGCCTTCTTCTGCGCTTCGTCGTACAGGCGTTTCACGGCGTCCTCCGCCTTTTCCACCTTCGCCTCTGCGACGTTCTTGCGGTAGAAGTAACCGATCACAAATCCGATCACCGCGCCGACGATGAGACCGGCGCCAAGCAATACGTAGTGCAACCAGTTCAAGGTATTCTTCTCCAATCTATAATAAATATAACCGAGCAATCTGCCCGGCTATTCAGAGGATCGATTCAAGCTTTCGAAATTGTACCACGCGCCAAAAGCGCGGCAAGCGTTCCGCAAATCTATGTTTCAATACTATGATGAACGCACTCGGCAGTGCAGGATTACTCGATAATATTGTAAACATTTTTTCAGTTAAAGTCAAGAACCGTGTATGCATAATATGCATATTTTTCTATTATATATTATTCAAAGAAGGCGGTACGGAAGGATGTGCGTCCGCGCCATGCTGCGAAAGAGATTCTTCGTCGCTTCGCTCCTCAGAATGACAGAAAGAGCTTCGCGCTGCAGAATGCTGCGAAGGAGATTCTTCGTCGCTTCGCTCCTCAGAATGACAGAAAGAGCTTCGCGCCTCAGAATGACAGAATGAGCTTCGCGCCTCAGAATGACAGAAAGAGCTTCGCGCCTCAGAATGACAGAATGAGCTTCGCGCCTCAGAATGACACAAAAGGAACTGTCACGGACAAAGCATGTGTCATCCTGAGGTGAAACCGAAGGATCTCCTTCTCCGCAAATTCTTCTTTAGAAATCGAACAGGGAGATCTGCTTGTTCTTTGGCATATCACCGAACGCGCCGCACTGCTCCAGCATGGAGACGATGCCGGTGTTCGCGCCGGTCTCGTTTGCGAAATCCTCGATCGTGGGGTACACGACGCCGGGCTTTCTGCGCTCGCAGATGGCGATCGCCTGTCCCGCGCCGACGCCCGGGATCGCGTCAAACGGCGGGCGGAGCGCGTTGCCCTCGATCAAGAACTTCGTCGCGTCGGACTTATAGACGTCCACCGGAAGAAGCTCAATGCCGCGCACGTTCATTTCGTACACGAGCTCCAGGATCGTGACAAGCTCCTTGTCCTTCTTCTTTTCGCTGTCGGTCTTCTGCGCGGACGACGCGCCTTTTTCGATCTCGTCGATTTGCCGCTTCACCGCCTCCGGACCGCCCGCGGCGCGCGTGATGTCGAACGCGTCGGCGCGCACCGTGAAGTACACCGCATAGAACGCGAGCGGATGATGCACCTTGTAATACGCGATGCGGAACGACGACATCGAGTACGCGACCGCGTGACCGCGCGGGAACATGTACTTGATCTTCTTGCACGAATCGACAAACCATGCAGGGATATTGCCGTCGACCATCGCCTGCTCCATTTCGTCGGTCAGTCCCTTGCCCTTTCGGACGCGCTCCATGATCTTGAACGACAGCGACGCCTCCATGCCGTGCGCGATAAGATAATTCATAATATCGTCACGCGTGCATAGAACCTCAGAAAGCTTTGCGATGCCGCCCATAACGAGCGGTTCGGCGTTGTTCAGCCACACGTCCGTGCCATGCGTCAAGCCCGCGATGCGGATCAGCTCCTCGAACGTGGTCGGGCGCGTATTTTCAAGCACCTGCCGCACAAAGCCCGTGCCGAACTCCGGCACGCCGAGCGTGCCCAAGGAACAGCCGATCTCACTTAGATCGATTTTCAACGGCGCGACGGTCGAGAACAGATCGCGCGTTTCGGGATCGTCCAACGGGATGGACCGCGGGTTCAGCCCCGTCAGCGCTTCGAGCATATGCAGCGCGGTCGGATCGTCGTGCCCGAGGATGTCGAGCTTTACGAGACGGTCGTCCATCGCGTGGAAGTCGAAGTGCGTGGTGATCGTGTTCTTGTCGACCTTGTCCGCCGGATACTGGATCGGGGTGTAATCGTACACCTCGGTGTACTCGTCGTGATCGCGCGGCACGATGACGATGCCGCCCGGGTGCTGACCGGTCGTGACCTTGACGCCCTCGCAGCCCTTTTCGAGCCGCTGGACCTCCGCGGAAGAGAACGTGCGTCCCGTCGCCTCGGCGAACGAATACACGCATTCAAACGCCTTGCGCTCGGCGAGACCGGAGATCGTGCCCGCGCGGAACGCGTGTCCCTTGCCGAACATCTCCTCGACGTACTTATGCGCGACCGGCTGATATTCGCCGGAAAAGTTCAGATCGATATCGGGAACCTTGTCGCCCTTGAATCCCAAAAAGACCTCGAAGGGGATCTCAAAGCCCTCCTTGTTGAGCATCGTGCCGCAGTTCGGGCACGCGCGGTTCGGCATGTCCGCGCCGACGCTGTACTTCGTGCGGTCGATGTCGAAGTCGGAGAATTTGCACTTTGGGCAAACGTAGTGCGGCGAAAGCGCGTTGACCTCGGTGATGCCCGCCAGCATCGCCACGACCG
>CALGGM010000106.1 GCA_937915925.1 uncultured Clostridia bacterium
CGCTGCATGGTGTACATCTCCGTCATGGAATTGCTGATCGGCGTTCCCGTGGCAAACACCACGCCGTGGCTGTCTGTGATCTCGTCCAGATACCGGCACTTCATGTAGAGGTCAGAGGATTTTTGCGCCTCGGTCTGAGAGATGCCCGCGACGTTTCGCATCTTGGTGTACAAAAACAGGTTCTTGTAATAGTGCGCTTCGTCAATGAACAAACGATCGACGCCGAGCTCCTCAAAGGTTACGACATCGTCCTTGCGCTCCCGATCATTCAGACGCTGCAGCTTTGTTTCTAACCCGCGCTTGGTTTTCTCTAACTGCTTGATCGACAGATAGTTCCCGTTCTCGGCTTCAAGGGCTTCGATCCCAAACGTGATCTCCTCGATCTGTTCCTCGATCGTTCGTTTCTGCCGTTCCAGCGATAGCGGGATCTTCTCAAACTGGCTGTGCCCTATAATGACCGCATCGTAATCGCCGGTAGCGATACGGCTGCAGAAGCGTCTGCGGTTCTGTTTCTCAAAGTCCTTCTTGGTCGCAACGAGGATGTTCGCGGAAGGATAGAGCTGCAGAAACTCGCTTGCCCATTGTTCCGTTAAGTGATTGGGTACGACGAACAGGGACTTATGGCACAGCCCCAACCGTTTCAGTTCCATCGCCGCAGCGGTCATCTCAAAGGTCTTTCCTGCGCCGACAACGTGGGCAAGAAGGGTGTTCCCGCCGTACAGGACACGCGCGATCGCGTTCGCCTGGTGCGGTCGCAGCGTGATCTCCGGATTCATACCGGGAAAGGTAAGATGTGAACCTTCGTATTCCCGTGGGCGGGTACTGTTGAATCGTTCGTTATACATGGTGACAAGCCGATCACGGCGCTGCGGATCTTTCCAAAGCCAGTCGCGGAACGCTTCCTGCAGGAGCGTTTGCTTCTGCTGCGCAAGGATCGTCTGCTTCATGTTCAGCACACGCTTTTCGCGCCCGTCCTCATCTGTGACAGTATCGTAGATGCGGACGTCTTTGAGATTCAGACTGTCCTCAATGATCTCGTAGGCGTTGATCCGATTCGTGCCGTAGGTGACGTTTGCGGTGACATTGCCGTAATCGGTGTTCTTGCCTTCGATTCGCCATTCGCCGGTGATATCGAAGTAATGTACCTGCACATACCTCTGTGCGCGCCAACCGGGCTGCAGCGTGTCAAAGATGAACGACTTGACATCCTCCTCCGGAATCCATGTCGCGCCGAGGCGCACATTGATCTCGGATGCATCCAGATCTTTCGGCTGCACCTTTTCCAATGCAGTAATCGAGACGGAGAGCGCTTCGGCTTCTTCCGTCCTTCCTGCATCTCGCAGCTTCTCCTGTACCGTACGGAACGTGTTCAGCTTGCTTCGTACATTGCCGGATAAAAAAGCATCCGCAGTCACTAGCGGAAACGCTTTCAGATCAAACGTATCAGGGTTATAAAAGCCCTCGTAGTAGGTGCCGATGTCCCGGAAGACCAGTCCCGCGAGTTCGGCTTCGAGCGCATTTTCACTCTTTCCGGTCAACCCTGCCATATACGGAAGATCGACCTTTGCCTTCTCGGAAAGGGAAACGGTCAGCGCTTCGGCAGCGGTGTCTACATGCGTGATCTCGGTATACTGGCGAACGGTGCGCTTATAGAACATATCCGCTTTCCGTTCCAGTTTTCCGTTCTCATCGAGCACCTCCAGTGAGCAGAGCAGCGGGTATGACGAATCATCCGAGAACGCCATGCTGTTGCCACGGCTGTTCAGAAGTCCGTACTTTGCGGTGTAGGCGTCGTAAAGCGTATTCAGCTCATGCTGCGCGTCCGCAATCGCGGCGTCGGAGTAGTCGTTCAACTGCCGGTCGATCAGTTTGTGCGCACAATCGCGGATGGCGATCATGCCCTTGATCCGGTTCTGTGCGGTCAGCGACACTTCGATCTTGGTCATGATCGAGTTTTCACGGAAATAGATCTCGCCATCTACAATCGTAAAGGAAAAGTTCCGAACATCGGGATCGGCGGGAAGCGTTGCTTTCGCCGTTCC
>CALGGM010000107.1 GCA_937915925.1 uncultured Clostridia bacterium
AGCGCATCGAGCGCACCAAGAGCGTGCGCCTTGCGGGCGCGGATCATTCCGTCGCAAGAGATCTCAAGATGACCCGTCCGGCATTCGGCGGACATCTCATGGCGTCCATCATCTGCCCGCGCTTCCGTCCCGCGATGGCGACGGTACGTCCGGGCGTTATGAAGAAGCGCGAGAATCCGCGCGAGGTCGAGCTTCTGCATCCCGCGTTTGACCTGAAGCCGGAAGACATCAAGACCGAGGTGGTCGAGGTCGTCAAGGCGGCAAAGAAGCTCGTCGATCTGATCGGCGCGGACTTCATCGTTTCCGTCGGCAGAGGCATTTCGAAGGACGTCGAAAAGGGCCTTGCGCTTGCAGAGGAGCTTGCAAACGAGCTCGGCGGCGTGGTCGGCGCTTCCCGCGCGTGCGTGGACGCCGGCTGGATCGGCGCGGATCATCAGGTCGGACAGACCGGCAAGACTGTGCATCCGAAGATCTACGTCGCGCTCGGCATTTCCGGCGCGATCCAGCACAAGGCGGGCATGCAGGAATCCGAATGCATCATCGCGGTCAACAAGAACGAGACCGCCCCGATCTTCGAGTGCGCGGACTACGGCATCGTGGGCGACCTCTTCAAGGTCGTTCCGGAGCTGATCGAATCCATCCGCGCGGCGAAAGCGGCGAAATAATCAAAACAATACGTCCCGGGGATGCTCTCCTCGGGGCGTGCTTTTATTGTAAGGATAAGCGACGAAAAGGGAATAATGAGGTGTACGATGGAAGATTTGAACGTAAAAAAGGAAGAAATCCGTGTCTGGGGGATCCATTGCCGGGATGATGTTCTGTTCCGAAAGGAAAACATCATTGCAATCGGATGGAAAGATATAGGTGACTTGAGTATTCTCGGTTCAGACCGCGAAGCGTTCAAAAAACGGTATGCGGAAGTATATAAGGATGCAAAGAAGGGAAGCGTCGCAAACGGGGCGGGTATGCTATACAGATTTTGCAACGAAGTACAAATCGACGATTATGTGGTGTACCCATCAAAGAGCGATCGACAGGTAAATATCGGTATTATCGAAGGTGAATACCAGTATGATGCTACGCAGCCGGAATATGTACAAACGCACAAAGTCAAATGGCTGAAACAGTTTCCACGGACCTATTTTTCACAAGGCGCACTATATGAAATTGGGGCAGCACAATCGTTTTTCATGGTAAAGAACTATGCGGATGAATTTCTTGCTGCGCTTGATAAAGGATTTAGAAAACCCCGTATTGAGGATGAAAAAGAGGTGGTAGAGGCAACAGCCGAGCTCATAATTGAGAACACCAAAGACTTTATCCTAAAAGAGCTGAGTCGGCAATTAAAAGGCTATGATTTGGAAGAATTTGTAGCGGATCTTTTACGGGCGATGGGGTATCGTACAACGGTATCGCCGCACGGCGGAGACAGTGGTATCGATATCACAGCGTACAAGGATGAATTGCCGCCGCGTATTTTGGTACAGGTTAAGAGTCAGGATGGCGAGATTAAAGAGACGACCATCCAATCTCTGAAAGGTGCTATGCGTGAAGGCGATTACGGCCTGTTTGTCACGCTTTCGGATTATACGAAGAATGCGAAGGCATATCTTCGCAGCACACCTATCATTCGCGGGATTAATGGAACGGAACTGGTTGATCTTGTTTTGAAGTATTACAAAGATTTGAGCGAGAAATACAAGCGGATAATTCCATTGCAGATGGTTTATATTCCTGTTTCAAAGGAAAATTTAGAATGAGCGTTATAATGCCTTCCCCTGCTACAGCATGGGGAAGGGGGACCGCTTGCGGTGGATGAGGTTTCCTTGTCCCCCTCATCAGTCACCTGCGGTGACAGCTTCCCCACCAAGGGGGGGAAGCCTCTGAAATGAAGCGATCCCGGGGGAGAACTCCGGGGTCGTTTTTTCAAAGCCGACAGACAAGAGCAGAAAATGTCGGGACAAACGTGCAAAAATTGTGTATGATGATCACGTCAGGAGGAAACGGACATGGAATGGATCGAAGCAATACAGAAGGCAATTGATTATGTCGAAGCGCATCTGACCGATGATCTGGACACGGAAAACATTGCAGGGGAAAGCTATTATTCCTCGTTCCACTTTCAGCGCGTATTCAGTATCCTTTGCGGATATACGCTCGGCGAGTACATCCGGAACCGGCGGTTATCCGCTGCGGGCGCGGAGCTTGCGGAGGGGAAGGCGAGGGTCATCGACGTTGCATACAAATACGGCTATGACAGCCCCGACAGCTTTGCAAGAGCATTCCAGAGATTCCACGGGGTAACGCCGTCCCGGGCGCGCATGGACGGCGCAAAACTCAGGTCGTTTTCTCCCCTGACGATCAATCTGCATTTTGAAGGAGGAAGCATGATGGATTACAGAATCGAAACGAAACCGGACATGCTGCTGACCGGATTCAAACGCCGCTTTACCGGCGATCCGAACGAGAAACAGGACCAGGATCATTACTTTGCCTGCGAGACGCGGCTGGAACAGTACGTTTTAGAGGGCATGAGCAGGGAGCATGAGACCACGTATGCCGTGCTCACGAACTTTGACAAAGACGGGTATGATTTCTATTTCGCGGCAAAGCTGCCGCACTGGGCGCTCAAGGACTTTGAGGAGGATCTCGGCGAATTCGCAAAGCGGTATGAGCATCTCTCCATTCCGGAAGGACTGTATGTGGTTTGCGAAACGGAACGCTGCATGTTCCCGACGAATCTGGTCGAAGGGCTCCGGAAACGCCTTGTGACGGAATGGCTGCCGTCGTCCGGCTACGAGCTGCGGAACGCGCCGGAGATCAACGTGATCCACTGGCCGTTCGAGGACGGAAACGAAGCGGTCAACAATTCGCACTGGTGCGAAATCTGGCTGCCGATCGAAAAGAAATGACAGCAACAGACGATCCCGGGGGAGAACTCCGGGATCGTTTTCATATTGAAAGCCCAACCGATGCGGCCGGGCTTTTTTCATGCTGTTTTCAGTCGATCATGCTCTTCAGGTTCTCGGAGACCGTGATCGGGGCGGCGGTTGCCGCCTTGACCTGTTCCACGGTGAATTCCGGGTTGATCTCGGTCATCAGAAGGCCGTTTTCGGTGACTTCCAGCACGCACATTTCGGTGATGATCTTCTTCACACAGTGCGACGCGGTCAGCGGGAGACGGCACTTTTCGAAGATCTTCGGGTTGCCCTTTGCGGTATGCTCCATGCAGACGATGCAGTTGCGCGCGCCGACGCACAGATCCATTGCGCCGCCCATGCCGGGCATTCTTTTTCCGGGGATGATCCAGTTGGCAAGGTTGCCTTCCTGATCGACCTCGAGCGCGCCGAGGAAGCAAGCGTCCACATGACCGCCGCGGATGAGACCGAAGTTCGTTGCGGAATCGATGAAGCCGCCGCCGAACGCCACGGATGCGGGATTGCCGCCCGCGTCGACGACGTGGTACGGATCGTAGTTCCGGTCGCCCTCTTTGGGAGCAGCGCCCGCGCCGACGATGCCGAGCTCGGCATGGATGACGAGGTCAACGCCCTCGGGAAGGAAGCCGGGGATCATGGTGGGAAGGCCGATGCCGAGGTTTACGACGTCGCCGTCCTTCAGTTCTTTTGCGCAGCGCTTTGCGATAAAGGCTTTGATTTCAGACTTATCCATTATTTCTTCTCTCCTTCCACGATGTAGTCGACGCACATGCCGTAGGTGTGGATGTTCTCGGGCTCGATCTCGCCGGTGGGAACGAGGTATTCGGTCTCGGCGATGACGGTGTCCGCCGCGGTTGCCATGACGGTGTTGAAGTTGCGCATCGTGCCCTTGTACCAGCAGTTGCCGGCTTCGTCGCACTTATAGGTGCCTAAAAGCGCAAAGTCCGCGTGGATCGGCTTCATCAGAAGATACTGCTTTCCGTCGATCTCCTGCTTGCCGAGGCACAGCGGGCTTTCCTCGATCAGCGTGTCCACGCCGACGGGGGTGAGAACGCCGCCCAGTCCCGCGCCGCCCGCGCGGATGCACTCCGCCATCGAGCCCTGCGGGATCAGATTGACTTCCAGCGTGCCCGCGTTCATCTGCTCGCCGACTTCGGGCGTCATGCCCACGTGCGTCGCGATGACGCGCTTGACCTGATGATTGTGGATCAGCTCCGCGATGCCGAAGAACTCTTCGCCCTTCGGACCGACCGCGCGGCCCATATCGTTTGCGATCAGCGTAAGGTCCTTCGTGCCGAGCTTCACGAGCTCTTTCACAACGGCGAGCGCCTGACCGCAGCCCAAGAACCCGCCGCACATGACGGTTGCGCCGTCGGGAATCATTTTCGCTGCTTCGAGAGCAGTGAGTACCGGTTTCTTTGCCATAGTTAGCCTCCTTGTTGATTCTGTATGTATCTTTGCGGCTTATTTCATGCCGCGTTTAACCATTTCCGTGACGACGAAGCTTGCCACGTCGTCGCCGTAGGTGCCCGCGCCGAAGCCCGCGTCAAAGCCCAGCTCCTTGGCAAGCTCATGCGTGATGCGCGGCCCGCCGCAGACCACCACGAACCGATCGCGAAGCCCTTCCGCTTCTAAAAGCTCGATGAGGTTTGTGAGGTTCTGGATGTGAATATCCTTCTGCGTAACCGTCTGCGAAACCAGCAGCGCGTCCGCGTTGACCTCGAGCGCCTTTTTGATGAAGTCCTCGTTCGGCACCTGCGAGCCGAGATTGTACGCCTCGATCATTTCGTAGCGCTCCACGCCGTAATGCCCCGCAAAGCCCTTGCGGTTCATGATCGCGTCGATGCCGACCGTGTGCGCGTCGGTGCCGGTAGAAGCGCCCACCATCACGACCTTGCGGCCGATGTGCTCGCGGATGTAGTCGTTCGTTTCCTCCATGCTCATGACGTCGGATTCGACGGTGATGACGTGGATGTCCTCGTAGTTGACGGTGTGCACGCAGCTTCCGTAGACCACGTAGAAGGTGAACTCCTTGTCGAGCGGGGCGTGATACGTCACGTTCGGCTCCTCAAGCCCCATCTTCTTTGCGATCTGCCGCGCCGCTTCCACGCCGCGCTCGTCGTCCTTGATGGGAAGCGTGAAGCTAAGCTGCACCTTTCCGTCGTTCATCGTGTCGCCGTACGGCTTCAGATGCTTCAGATCGAGCGTGGTATCGAAATCAATCTTATGGGTGTTGTACAGTCCGCTGCTCATTGCGCCGCCACCTTTCCTTTCATGATCTCGATAAACGGGTTGAAGTATTTTTCATCCTTGATGACAACGCCGGAGAGCCCCTTGCCGCCGTCTTTCGGACGCTTGACGTCCGCGAAGATGCCGCGCTCCAGCGTGGTGAAAAGCCCTAAGGTTTCGATCTCCTTCAAAAGATCGGTCGCCTTTGTCAGCACCTCGTTTGCGCGGGTGCGGATGATGCCGCCCTCCTTGAAGGTGAGCTCTGACCCGAGATCCTTCATCGTGCGGAAGATGTACTGCGCGTTTTCGATCGACAGCGCGCGATCGCTCATGAACGGCGTATGGATCGCCTCGGTCATCATGCCCAAAAGATGCAGCTTCTGGTTGGTCAGGATTGTGACCATGTTGAACAGCGCGTCCTGAATGTGCCCGCGGAAGATGTTGCCGGTCATGTACTTGGTCGGCGGCATGT
>CALGGM010000108.1 GCA_937915925.1 uncultured Clostridia bacterium
ACCGCGTCGAGCTTCAGCGCCTGGAACGGGGACACGTTGATGTTCACGAAACGCGCGTCGTCGCGGAACAGCCACTTCGAGGACGTCGTGAAGTCGGTATAGCGCGTGCCGACGCCGATGATAACGTCCGCTTCCTTGGCGATCTCGTTTGCCGCAGAGCAGCCTGTAACGCCGATGCCGCCGAGGTTCAGCGGATGGTCATAGAGGATCGCGCTCTTGCCAGCCTGCGTCTCGCCGAACGGGATGCCGGTCGCTTCCGCAAACGCCCGGAATTCCGCATGCGCTTCGCTGTAGCGAACGCCGCCGCCGAGGATCAGCATCGGCTTCTTTGCGGACTTGATCACGTCTGCCGCCTCGCGGATCGCTTCCTCCTCGGGGAGCGGGCGCGAAAGCCGATGGACGCGCTTTGCGAAGAAGCTTTCGGGATAATCGTACGCTTCGCCTTCGACGTCCTGCGGGATCGCGATACAGACCGCGCCGGTGTTGGCGGGATCGGTCAGCACGCGGAACGCGGAGATCATGGCGCTCATCAGCTGTTCTGGACGGACGATGCGGTCCCAGTAACGGCAGACGGCGCGGAAGGCGTCGTTGGTGGAGATGGAAAGATCGTGGGTCTGCTCGATCTGCTGCAATACGGGATCGGGCTGACGGCATGCGTACACGTCACCGGGCAGGATCAGAACGGGAATGTTGTTCGCGGTCGCGGTTGCGGCGGCGGTGACCATGTTGGCAGCGCCGGGGCCGACGGACGAGGTAACCGCAATGATCTTTTTGCGCTTCATCTGCTTTGCAAACGCAACCGCGGTATGCGCCATGCCCTGCTCGTTTTTGCCCTGCCAGACGTGCAACCGGTGCGCCTCCTGACGCAGCGCCTGTCCTAAGCCCACCACGTTGCCGTGTCCGGGCAGCATGATCACGCCCTCGACGAACGGATGTTCCTTGCCGTCATAGGCGATATACTGGTTCTCAAGGAAGCGAACCAACGCCTGTGCCATTGTCAATCGAACGGTTTTCATGGGGTCCTCCTTTTGCTTGTTCAGCCGTTATAGATATGATCGTTTGCGTCGGGCTTCCAAAGCCACGAATGCTCGGGATCGTCGATGCGCGTTTTCTCCCACGGATCGCCGTCGAGATGACGGATCGCCCATGCATAGCACATGGCGTAGCCGGGGGCTGCCACCTGCGAATGGAAGCCGTGCGCGATCGTGGCAAGACCATTGTGCTCGGTCTTATAGATCTCGCCGTTTGAGAATCCGGCGCCGAAGCCCTGCGGATGATCGAACCGATAGAAATAGACCTCGGGCTGCGGATGATGGTGCGGGGGATAGGACGACCAGCGGCCGGGGAAGTTCAGCACTTCGCCGAGCACCATGTTCGAGAACGGCGCGTTCTCATAATCGAAGAACGTCTTGATCTCGCGGCGCATCGCGCCCATCAGCTCGCCGTTCGCGCCGGCATGCTGTACCTGAACGGTTTCGGGCGTGTACAGAACCGGCGTGTAATCGCGCGGGTTGACCGTCTGCTGAATGAACAGCTCGGCGTGCGTGCTTGCTTTGATCCCGATCTTCACGCGGCGGGGGCAGAGAAGACAGTAACCTTCGTTTTGGAAGGTGTTTGGACGGTCGGCGTTCACGGACTGATCCGCCCAGTTCAGCGTAACGCTGCCCTCAAACAGCAGAACGGCGGTTTCCTTTTCCGCCTCTTCGATCTCATAGGTATCGCCGGGCTCCAATACGAGCAGGCCGATGTCCATCAGCATGCCGTAATCGTCGACGCTCGTGTCGATATACGCGTTGTAGCCGCGATGAGGCTCTTTCTTGAAGTACATAGCGCCTCCTTACAGACCGGTATGCTCCGCAATGTATTTGCGTCCCTTGATCGCGTACTCAAGCGGATTCGCCTTTGCGGGATCCTGCTCCGCTTCCACAAGAAGCCAGCCCTCGTACTGCGCGTCGGAAAGTACCTTGAACACAGGGTCGAAATCGACGTCGCCGTCGCCCGGGACAGTGAACGCGCCGTTGCGCACGGCGGTGAGAAAGCTCCAATTTTCCTTGCGCGCCTGCTCGACGACCGGAAGCCGCATATCCTTCAGATGCACATGACCGACGCGGTCTACGTATTTCTTCAGCATCGCAAGCGGATCCTCGCCCGCGAAGGTGAAATGACCGGTATCGTAGCACAGGAAGACGTAGCGCGGATCGGTGTTCGCCATCATGCGATCGGTCTCCTCGGCGGTCTGCACGACCGTGCCCATGTGATGATGGAAGCAAAGCTTGAAGCCGCGTTCGACCGCGATCTTGCCGAGGACGTCAAGTCCTTTGGTGAAGCGGTCCCAACCCGCGTCGTTCATGACAGGCTTATGATTGCCGGTCAGAATCGGCGTGTCGACCTGTCCCTGAATGGAATAGCTCTGCTCCGAAACGTTGATGCGGTTCGCGCCGACGGCGGCGAGGAAGTCGAGCTCCTTTTCAAACTCCGCAATGTTTTCTTCGAGCGGCTTGGTCAGAAGGAAGGAGGAGAACCAGCGGCTCGCGATCCGCATGCCGCGAAGGTCGAGCTCCCACTTGAGCTCCTTCGGATCCTTCGGATATTTGTTTCCGATCTCACAGCCCTTAAATCCCGCAAGCGCCATCTCGCTCACGGTCTGACGGAACGTGTTTTCCGCGCCGAGCTCGGGCATGTCGTCGTTGCACCAACCGATCGGCGCAATGCCGAGCTTCACTTTTTCTGCGTTGAATAATGCCATTTCACATACTCCTTTCAAAATGCTTGCGCGTTCGTCCCGGCTTTTGAGACGAACGCGATCAGATACGTTAACGGTTTACGGTCGGTAAGGTCGAGCCGCCGTACGGCATCGCCAGAACGGTCGCGTCCCTGCCAAGCTTTTCGAATGCGCGGTCAAGCGCTGCCTGCGCGCTCGGCTGCGGCGTCAGAAAGATCGAACGCACAAAGTCGTCGTCGAGCTCCGAAACGAGATCGACCTCCGCGCGTTCCAGTACCATCGCGATCGCAGCTGCCTTGTGTCCGCCCAGACGGAACTCGCGCTGGATCCGCTCGATCAGCGAATGCGCGTTCGGCGCTTCGGTCATCCATGTTTCAAACGTGCGCTCGCCGAGCCCTTCCTTGCACGAGCCGATCAAAATGATGATACCGCCGTCCTTCACGGCATGCTTCGCGTTGTCAAGCGCCTTCTGCGTCTGATACAGATTCAGATCCTTCGGCGCGCCGCCCTGCGAAACAAGCACGATGTCGGCAGGGGCGGAAAGCGGCTTTCGATAGAGCGTATCAAGGAACCGGCAGCCCTCACGATGCGCTTTTGTTACGTCGCCAGCAACGGCTTTTAAAATCTCCTTGTGCTCCGAAAGCACCACGTTCAGGATGAAGTCGATCCCGACCATATCGCCCGCTTCCTCGATGTCCATGCGAAGCGGATTGTTTTCAAGGTTGCCCGCACAGCACTCGGGAAGCACCATGCGGCTGTGGTTCGCCTGGATCGCCGCACGCGTCGACGCGCCGGGCATGATCGCCTTCGCGCCGCCGGAGTACCCGGCAAAATAGTGGTATTCGATGTTGCCGAGACAGATCCTGCGATCCGCCTTAGCAACCGCGCGCGTGATGTCCACGGGTGTTCCGCGCGACGTAACGCCGTACGATACGCAGTCGTCCGGATCGCTGTCGATGCAGAGGATCTCGTTCCATGCGCGTTCTCCGGCGAGCCGACGCTTTTCTTCGTCGGTTTGCTTTCTGTGGCTGCCGAGCGCGAACACGAGGGTGACGTCCTCCGGCTTTACGCCTCCCGCGTACAGCTCGTCCAAAAGCGCGGGCATGACCTTTGCGGTCGGCATCGGGCGGGTGACGTCGCTTGTGACGATCGCAACCGTTTCGCCGGGATGCACGATGTCTTTTAAGCGCGGAGAACCGATGGGGTTCTCGAGCGCACGCCTGACCTCCGCTTCGCCCACAAGACCCACCGGAACTTCGTTTGCGTGCAGTACGCCGATCAGATTGCTGTCCGGCACTTCGACCTCTTGAACGCCTGTGCCGAACCCGAATTGCAGCTTCATATCCGACGCCTCCGATCAGTTCAGCGGCAGGGTGGAGCCGTGCCGCAGCGCCTTGACGACGGGCAGCTCCTCACCGCTCAGGAAGCGGATGAGCGCGCCGCCGCCGGTGCAGATATATCCGATCTTGTCGGTCAGATGATACTTCTCGGTCGCGGTGATGCTGTCGCCGCCGCCGAGCACCGTAAAGCC
>CALGGM010000109.1 GCA_937915925.1 uncultured Clostridia bacterium
GAAGGCGATATGCCCTGACGGGCGCGATATACCTTCGGTACGATATTCCTTCGGATCGATATTCGGCTGACGCCGAGCGGCAATCTCTCCGTCACCAACGTGCCGAAGGCACGCACCATTTTACACCTGCGCGGCGTCGATCGCGGAGGCGGAGCGGCGTGTGATCTTGGCGCGGGCGGCTTCCAAAAGCGCCTTTGCCTTTTCCGGAATGACGTCGAGCCCCTTAACGGAGCGCACGCCCTCGCAGCTTTCAAAAAACAGAGCGAGCGCGCCCGGCCCGACGTGCGAGCCCGTGACCGGCTCATAGTCGACGAGCAGGATTTCCTTCGGCGGATGCTCGCCCTCCTTGATCAGCCGGATCAGCTCCTCAGCGTCCTCGCGGCAAGCGGCGTGCGCAATGCCGATCGTCTGACGCTCGGGCTCGACCACGTACTTGTCATACTGCGCGGCAAGCGCTTTGATCGACCGCTTGCGGCTTCTGACCGTATCGAATGCCGAAATGCGTCCGTCCTCGCCGCCCTTCAGGATCGGCTTGATGCCGAGCACGGTGCCGACGATCGCGGAAAGGTTACTGAGCCTTCCGCCGCGGCGCAGAAACAGCAGGTCGTTGACCGTGAATACGTTGAACATGCGTTCCGAAAACGCACGGAGCTTTTCCGCGGCGTCCGCTGCGGACAGTCCTTCGTCGCGCAGACGCGCCGCTTCGACCGCCACGAGCCCTTCGCCCAGCGACGCCCCGCGCGTGTCGACGACCTCGATCACGCGGTCGGGGTACTGCTCCTTCAAAAGCTCAGCGCCGAGCGCCGCCGACTGGCAGGAGCCCGAAATGCCCGAGGACATCGCAACATACACCACGTCCTTGCCTTCCTTCAAAAACGGCTCGAAGAACTCGGCGTACTCCGCCGGGTTGATCTGGCTCGTCTTGACCTCCGTGTTCTTCAAAAGCGCATAGAACGCGTCGCCGTCGAACGATTCCGTGTCGAGGCAGGTGAAGCGCTCCCCGTCGATATAATACGCAAAGGGGATCATCCGAAGGTCGTGCGCCTCTGCAACCGGCGTGGGAAGATTGCCGGATGTATCCGTAACCGCAATAAACTGCATGTCTTTAACCTCCAGTAAAAGGATCGCGGCGTGAAATCACTCCCCGCCGCTTCTGCGTTTATTATATCCAACGGCACGTTTGACAGTCAATCTACCCTCTGAAATTTCGACCCTACCAAACCGTTCCCGGAGAATAGAGCCGCAAAAAGTTCTCTACTCCGAGTAGAATCGATAACAGACCGCAAATCAATAAAGTGAATAAACGAAATATAAATCAGAATGACGAAACGGCGCGGAGAACGGAAAGTCGCCTTGCAAAAGCGGCGAAACGCTGATATACTGAACAAAAAGAGGAGCCCGAGATGGAAGAGTACGCGCAAAGCAGGATCAGCATCATCGTCCCCGTGTACAACACGGAGGCGTATCTTCCCGCGTGCATCGAAAGCTTGCAGCATCAGACACACGGCGCGCTGGAGCTGATCTTCGTCGACGACGGCTCGACCGATCAAAGCGCGGCGATCCTCGACGCGTACGCAAAAGCGGACCCGCGCATCCGCGTCATCCGGCAAAAAAACAGCGGCGTATCGGCGGCGCGCAACGCGGGTATCGACGCCGCGACGGGCAACTTTATCGGGTTCGTCGATTCGGACGATCGCGTGGAGCCGCGCTATTGCGAAGCGCTGCTGGACGCGTTTAGAAAGCACCCGGAAATCGGCGTCAGTATTTGCAACCGCTTCATCCACGGGCATCCGAACGGCAGAACGACGGGCGGCACGGCGTACGCAAACCGCGTGCTGTCGCCCGAGGAGGCGCTGCGGGCGGCGGCGTCGATCGGCAAGAGCTTCGAGGGGTATCTCTGGAACAAGCTGTTTCGCGCGTCGCTTTTCTCCCGGATGCAGGACGGCAAGCCGCAATTCCGGCTTGATCCGACCGTCGCGATCTGCGAGGACCTGCTGCTTTGCGCGGAGCTGTTCGCGTCGGGACAGCGGGCGTACTATACGGACGAGCCGCTGTACCACTACTCGTATCGCGAAAGCGGAGCGCTGCGTACGTTTGACGAAAAGCGTATGAGCGAGTTTGCGGCGCGCGCAAGGATCGAGGCGATCGCCGCCGCGTTCGATGCGCAGGCGCTGCATCTTT
The DNA here is from genome assembly GCA_937915925.1 of uncultured Clostridia bacterium. Classification (GTDB taxonomy): domain Bacteria; phylum Bacillota; class Clostridia; order Christensenellales; family CAG-138; genus UBA3792. Next base: position 2,182 of record CALGGM010000109.1, read on the forward strand.
TGGAGCTTTCGCACGTCAAGTCGGCGCTGAACACGCTCTATGTTGCGAAGGTGCAAAAAAATAAGCCGCTTCAGAGGGATATGCGCCGCCGCATCGACGCGCGTCTGCCGTCGCTTTTGCGGCTTTCCGATCTCCCGAAGTGGGAGCGGGCAAAGCTTTTGATCCGCCGCGCAATGCCGGTGCTGAGCATGCGGGCGTTTTTGCGCGCGGGCGCGTGAATCGAAAGAATCGGAGGGAACGGAAATGACGGAAAGACCCGATCGGGGACTGGCGTTTATGCTGCAGTATGAAAACATCGCGTGGTTCGAGGACGGCGCGGTGCGCATTCTCGACCGCCGCTGCTATCCGCGCGAGGTGTCGTTTGTCACCTGCACGCATTACGGCGAGGTGGCGCAGGCGGTCACCGACATGGTGACGCAGAGCGCGGGGCCGTACCCCGCGGCGGCGATGGGCATGGCGCTTGCGGCATACGAGTGCCGTGACAGGAGCGAAGCCGAGCAGCGAGCGTTTCTGCTTGCGGCAAAGGACTGCTTAAGCCATGCGCGTCCGACCACGGCAAAGCGCATGGAGCGCGTCTGCGAGACGATGCTTGAGGCGGCGGAGGACGCGTGGAAGCGCGGCGAGCCCGTACACGAGGCGATCAAACGCCGCGCGATCGAGGCGAACAACAGCCGTTACGAGCGCATCGGCAAGATCGCGACGTACCTTGTGGAGAAGTTTCCGAACAACGGCACGATCCTGACGCAGTGCTTTGCGGAGACGATCGTGGGCATGATGCTCAAGGAGGCAAGGGCGAAGGGGAAGACGCTTCGCATCTTCTGCCCGGAGACGCGCCCGTATTTTCAGGGCGCAAGGCTCACCGCCACGGTCTGCTACGAGATGGGCTTCGACGTGACGGTCATCACCGACAACATGCCCGCGTTCGTGATGCAGCGCGAGCATGTGGACGTGTTCACCTCGGCGGCGGACGCGATCTGCATGGACGGCAGCGTCATCAACAAGGTGGGGACGTTCCAGATCGCGATCGCGGCAAAGCACCTCGGCGTGCCGTATTATGTGACGGGCGCGCCGGACACGGTGCATCCGTCGGCAAAGGACGTCACCATCGAGATGCGCGATCCGAACTTCGTCCTGCAGGCGATGGGCGTGAAGACCGCGCGCGACGGCGTGAAGGGGTATTACCCGGCGTTCGACGTGACGCCGCCGGAGCTGGTCACCGGCGTGGTGACCGACCGCGGCGTGTTCAGCCCGTTCCGTCTGTCCGAGTACGGCACGCGGGACGCGTATGAGGTGGTCGTGTAAGCGACACAGTTGATCCGTAGGGGACGCCGACCCCGGCGTCCCGGAATGAAGTATGGGAAAGGAGATCCTTCGGCTTCACCTCAGGATGACAAATATTGCTTGCGCTGCTACCCGTAGGGACGGGCATTGCCCGTCCGCCGAGACAGCGGAACGGGGAAACGGGATATTCCCTGCAAATGAATTGCGGCGATGCCGCATGAAAGAGAGGAAACGATGACGGTAAACGTATACGAACAGTACTTCGCGGCGGACTGCGTCGCAAACAGCATCCATCGCCACGCGGCGCTGGTGATGCTGATCGCCACGTCGGAAAACGGCACGGTGCGCTATGAGGCGGCGGTGACGTTCTTCCCGCACATCGACGAGAGCGATTTCGCGGTTTCCTACGATGCGTACTATTCCGACGTGCTCTACGAGGCGCCGGGCAGACGCTCGAAAAAACGCGAGGAGACGCTTCTTGAAACGCTGCGCGAGGACGTCGATGCGCTGAGCCGGCAGGCGGGCGGCACGGTGTACTGGGACAAGCCCTTAAAGGAAGCGAGACGCGGGTAACGGCATATGAATATCACGGTGTATCTCGGCGCAACGCCGGGCAGCGATCCCGCGCTGGAAACGGCGGCGCGCGCGCTCGGCGCGTGGATCGGCAAAAACGGACATCATCTTGTGTATGGCGGCTCGAAGTGCGGGCTGATGGGCGTGCTGGCGGAAAGCGTTCTTGCTTCGGGCGGCAAGGTCACGGGCGTGGAGCCGCAGTTTTTTGTGGACGACGGGTTCGTGTACGACGCGATCACGGAGCTGATCGTCACGCGCGATATGTCCGAACGCAAGGCAAAGATGATCGAGCTCGGCGACGCGTTCATCGCGTTTCCGGGCGGCACGGGTACGCTCGAGGAGATCGCGGAGGTCATGAGTAAGGTCGCGCTTCGTCGCCTGGACGCGCCGTGCATCCTCTACGATCTGAACGGGTATTATACGGGATTAAAGCTGCTGCTCGACCACATGGTCGAAATGGGACTGTCAAGCCCGGAAAAGCTTTCCGGCATTACGTTCGCCGCGACGCTTGATGAGATCATAGCGGCGCTTTACGCACCGCGCAGACTGCCGTAGAAGGGGTCAGACCGTTTGCGGCGAGATCATTCAATGGAATTCGCACGATTCCCGCGTGTAACATGGTGCATCGCCGCGCTTTACGCGCCGCGCGAGAACAACCGATAGAACGGAATGCGGATATACCGCCCCGAAACCGACTTCGCGTACGGATCGGCGGCGGTCTTTTTGTATGCGCTGCGGATGCCGAAAAAGTAGCGGAACGCAAGCCGCTGCGCGACGCGGTACACATCGGTCTTATCGATCTCCACCGAACGGCATTTGCGGTCGATCAGATCCCGCCGGAACAGGAGCGTGGTCACGTGCCGGACGCGCTTCAAACCCCTTGCCCACAGGTACGCATTCAGATGATAGCGGAATTCAAAGGTCATGCAGCGCTCGGAAAACAGGAACTCCTGCGAAAACGCGGCGCGGTACGCATCGGACAGCGTGCCTGCGACGAACGCGCAAAGCCGCTTCGCGCCGAGTGCGCGGGTCAGCCGAGCCCATTCCTCCGGCTCGTCCGCGAGCACGATGCGAAAGCCCTCCGTAAGGACCTCGGTGCAGCGGAACAGCAGCTCCCGGATCTCGTTTTTCTCTTGTTCACACAGCGCTTTCATACCGTTATCGTAGCACAGTTCGCCCCGTTTCGCAACAGGAATCGGCGGAGCGGTTCCTTGCGGAAGGAGGCAAGCCAAAGGCAGGCGGTGATGAGGTGTCGCTTGAACTGCAAATACGCGGCGAAAAAAACAGCTCCGGGCGTGCCGGAGCCGTTCTTTCGGTCGTGTGATTATTCCGCTGCGGGTGCGCCGACGGGGCAAACCTCTGCGCAGTTGCCGCACTCGATGCACGCATCGGGGTTGATCTCGTACTTGCCGTCGCCCTCTGCGATTGCTTCTACCGGGCACTCTGCCGCGCATGCGCCGCAGGAGATACATTCGTCGCTGATTTTGTATGCCATTGTTTGATCCTCCTCATAAGATTTCACCATCATTATAACATGTGTTTTCGATTTTGCAACGGTTTTTTTCAATCGAACGGGGCGCCGCAAAACGATTCCTGCCGATTTTCTACGACCTTTGTCCGGTGTCTTTCTTTCGACATCCGCCGTATCGTACACTGTCGCTCGGAAAGGAGGCGCGTATGCTGTATTCGTTTCAGGAGGGTCTTTTGAACATGCCGCCAAAGAGAGACCCCGATCGCAGGCTTTTGCTTTTGCCGACCGAGGAAATCCGGCTTTCGCCCGCGCGCACGCGAAAATCGATCGACCGCACGGCGCTTTCGGAGCTTATGGTGAGCATTGCGCAGATCGGGCTGATCCAGCCGATCACGGTGCGAAAGCTTTCGGAAGGGTACGAGCTGATCGCGGGCGAGCGGCGGCTTCGCGCGTGCCGGCTTTTGGGATACAAGGAGATCCCGTGCGTCGTGGTGCAGGCGGGTGAGGAACGCTGCGCGGTCATGGCGCTGTCCGAAAACCTGCAGCGAAGGCCGTTGCACTTTCTGGAGGAAGCGGAGCGGCTGGATGCCCTGCTGTCCGGCGGCATGGGCGAGGAACAGCTTTCCACCGTGCTCGGCAAAAACGACCCGTACGTCGCAAACCGCCTGCGGCTTTTGAAGCTGCCGAACGAGACCCGCGCGAGGCTTCGCGCAAACGGGCTTTCGGAGCGGCACGCCCGCGCGCTTTTAAGGCTCAACGACGGCGAGCGTCAGCAGCAGGCGCTTGATCTGATCGAACGCCGCAAGATGACCGGCGCGGCGTCGGAACGGCTTGTCGATTCGATGACCGACAGCGCGGGCGCGGCGCCGATGCGCATCCTGCGCTTCTCGCGCGATTGCCGCCTGTTCATCAACAGCGTCAAGACCTGCATCGAGCAGCTCGACGGCTCCGGCATCACCGCAAACCTCGAGGAGACCCGCCGCGACGACGGCGTCGACCTCTTGATCCGCGTGCGGACGTGAAACGGCGCCACGGGTTGAAGGACACCTCATCAGTCAGCTTCGCTGACAGCTTCTCCTCGAGGAGAAGCCTTTTGGTGTCGCTGCGCGAGGTTGTGAAAACGGATTGTAGGGGGCGACGACCTCGGCGCTCCGAAAAGAGACCTGCGGTTCAAAAGACAACCCTTCCGTCACCTATCGGTGACTCCCCTTGCACAGGGGAGGCAAGAGAGTAAAAACGGATCGTAGATGGCATTGCCCGTCCACGTCAGTGCAGCGTCAGAAACAGGGCGAGGAAGGTTTCGGGAGAGAGGGTTTCCGCGCGCGCGTCGGGCGCGATCGAAAGGGCGCGGAGCGCTTCGTCCGCGTTTGCATAGGCTTTCAGGTTGTTTTTGATCGTCTTGCGGCGCATGGAAAGAAGCTCCGTGCAGAAGGCGAAAAAGCGTTTCGGGTCGACGTCCGGCACGTCGGCTTTTTTATTTATGCCGACAAACACGGACTGCACGTTCGGGCTCGGATAAAAGCAGGTTTCCGCAAACTCCGCCATCGGCGCGGCGTCGTAAAACAGCGCGGTCAGAATGGACAGCGGTCCGTAGTTCTTATCGCGCGGGGCGGCGAAGAACCGATCGGCGGCTTCCTTCTGCACCATGCAGTAAAACGACGCGGGCAGCGCCTTCAGTACCGCCGCCGAAAGCGGCGTGGTGATGTAATAGGGAAGGTTGCCGACGACGGAAAACGGCTGAGGAAGATCCGCATAGCGGAATTTCAGCGCGTCGCCCGTGAGTACGGTCAGGTTCGGGTCGTCGAAGCTTTCCGTTAAAAACTCTGCCATCGCCCCGTCCTTTTCGACGGCGGTCAGCGACACGCCGCGTTCGAGCAAAAGCTCGGTCAGCGCGCCGAGACCCGGTCCGATCTCGATCACGGTTTTCGAAAGGATCATGCGATCGACGCACGAACGAAGACGCGGCTCGTCGACGCAGAAATTCTGTCCGAGCGCGCGGTTCGGGCTTGCGCCGAGGGTCGACAATGCGGATTTGACAAATGCGATGCTTGCTCTCATACGCGCAGTATAGCATACTTTTTTTTGCGCCGCAAGCGTATAGCGCGCGCCGCGGTGCGCACACTATCGGAAAAGAACCGAAAGGAGATGCGTATCATGAAACGATTCTTTTTCATTCCGCTGCTGGGACTGATGCTCCTGCTTGTCGGCTGCACCTGCTCCGTGCGCGGAAGCGCCTCTATGCCGACGGCAGCGCCGACTGCGGCGGCAACGAGCACGGCAAAGCCCGTTGTAACCGCCGCGCCGACGATGTCCGCACTGCCGACGGAAACGGCTGCCCCGGTCATGCCGACCGAGCCTGCCGTATCACAGGAGCCGATCGTCTCCCCGTCCGCAGGCGCAAGCGCGGGCAACTGATCCATTCCCATAGGCGCAAAGGAGCGTTTTCGACCGGATGAGCCGCGAACGCTCCCTTTTTTCAAAATAAAGAGATATATAGATTGCGTATATCACACGTCTGCGTTATAATAACCGGAGTCCCTTGGTAGTATGGATAGCGGAGGACAGGTTTATGACGCTGCGGGAGTTGAAGCCGGGTCAGAGCGCGGTTGTGGAAACGGTCGGCGGCGAAGGCGCGTTAAGACAGCATTTTCTGGATATGGGCGTGATCCCCGGCGTGCGGATGACGCTTGTGAAGCTCGCGCCGATGGGCGATCCGATGGAGTTTCGCATCCACGGCTATGAGCTGACGCTGCGCGTCGCGGACGCGGAAAAGATCGAAGCGCGGCTTTCGACCGAGGCGGAGCCTCCGACCGAAAAGCGCAGGCACGCGGAGCGCGAGCATCCGGGTCTCGGCGAGACGGGACGCTTCCACATCAAGGAAACGGAAACGCCGCTGAAGAAAGGCACGAAGCTGACCTTCGCGCTTGCGGGCAATCAGAACAGCGGCAAGACGACGCTGTTCAACCGCCTGACCGGCTCGAACCAGCACGTCGGCAATTTCCCGGGCGTGACCGTCGACCGCAAGGGCGGCGAGATCCGCAACAACCCCGGCACCGAGATCACCGATCTTCCGGGGATCTATTCGCTGTCGCCGTACTCCGAGGAGGAGCGCGTGTCGCGGCGGTTCATTCTGGACGAAAAGCCCACGGGCATCATCAACATCGTCGACGCCACGAACATCGAGCGCAACCTGTATCTTACCATGCAGCTCATGGAGCTCGGCGTGCCGATGGTGCTTGCGCTGAACATGATGGACGAGGTCCGCGGCAACGGCGGGTCGGTCCGCATCAACGAAATGGAATCGCTCTTGGGCATTCCGGTCATCCCGATCTCCGCGTCGAAAAACGAGGGCGTCGACGAGCTTGTCGCGCATGCGGTGCATGTCGCGCAGTATCAGGAAAAACCGAGCCGCACGGACTTCTGCGATAAGGACGCCAATGGCGGCGCGGTGCATCGGTGCCTGCACGGAATCATGCACCTCATCGAGGACCACGCGGCGGCTGCGAACATCCCGCTGCGGTTTGCGGCGAGCAAGCTTGTGGAGGGCGATCCGGACGTGACCGAGGCGCTGGCGCTTTCCGAGAACGAGCGCGAGATGGTGGAGCACATCATCACGCAGATGGAGGAGGAACGCGGGCTCGACCGCGCCGCCGCCATTGCGGACATGCGGTTTTCGTTCATCAAAAAGCTCTGCGACGCGACGGTCGTCAAGCCGAAGGAAAGCAAGGAGCATGTGCGAAGCGCGCGCATCGATAAGGTGCTCACCGGGAAATTCACCGCGATCCCCGTCTTTATCGGGATCATGGGGCTTGTGTTCTTTCTGACCTTCCACGTCATCGGCGCGGGACTGCAGGAGCTGCTTGCGATGGGCGTCGACGCGCTTACAAACCTTGTCGATTCCGCCCTGACAGCATGGAACGTCAGCCCCGTACTGCATTCGCTTTTGATCGACGGCGTGTTTACGGGCATCGGAAGCGTATTGAGTTTCCTTCCGATCATCCTCGTGCTGTTCTTCTTCCTGTCGCTTCTGGAGGATTCCGGCTACATGGCGCGCGTCGCGTTCGTCATGGATAAGCTGCTTCGACGGATCGGGCTTTCCGGACGCAGCATCGTGCCGATGCTGATCGGCTTCGGCTGCACGGTTCCGGGCGTCATGGCAAGCCGCACGCTGCCCTCGGCGCGCGATCGCAAGCTCACGATCCTGTTGACCCCGTTCATGAGCTGTTCCGCGAAGCTTCCGATCTACGCGTTTTTCTCCGCGGCGTTCTTCCCGAAGTATGCCGCGCTCGTCATGGTCGGGCTGTACGTGCTCGGCATCGTCGTGGGGATCCTGTTTGCGCTGATCTCAAAGCGCGTCGCGTTCCGCGGCGAGGCGGTTCCGTTCGTCATGGAACTGCCGAACTACCGTCTGCCCGGCGCAAAGAACGTCCTGCGGCTGCTGTGGGACAAGGCGAAGGACTTTCTTGAGCGCGCGTTTACGATCATCCTTGTCGCGACGGTCGTGATCTGGTTTTTGCAGACGTTTGATTTTCGCATGAACATCGTCGACAACCGGCAGGATTCGATCCTTGCCGTGCTCGCGGGCGCGATCTCGCCGATCTTCAAGCCCCTGGGCTTTGGCGATTGGCGCATGTCGACCGCGCTGATTGCGGGTTTTCTTGCAAAGGAAAGCGTCGTCTCCACGGTCAATGTGCTGTTCGGAACGGAAGCCGCGCTCTCCGCGGTGCTGTCGCCGCTTTCGGCGCTGTCGTTCCTTGCGTTCTGCCTGCTCTATACTCCGTGCGTAGCGGCGATCGCGTCGATCCGGCGCGAGCTCGGCAGGGGCTTTGCAGCGCTCGTTGTGGCCCTGCAATGCGCGATCGCGTGGATCGTGGCGTTTCTCGTACACTTCATCGGAGGAGGTTTTGCGCTTTGAATCCCGTCGATATCGTGATCATCGCGATCGTTGCGCTCGGCGTCGGCGCAGCCGTGTTCTTTGCCGTGCGCCGCAAAAAGCGCGGGGCGTGCTGCGGCTGCGGCGGCGACTGCGAAACCTGCAAAACGGTTCTTGCCAGATCCGAGAAAAAAGGCTGACAAATCCGGAAATATATGGTATAATAAAAAGAAAGCATGCGCAGAAAGGGGGAGAGGCATGAAGAAAAGCAACACGCTGACGCGCGTCGTCACGGGAATCGCGCTGATCGGATTCCTCGTTCCCTGCGTCTGGCTCGGACCGATCACGCGGCTTTGCTTCTTTTATACGGTCATGTGGTTCGCCGCGCGCGAAATGTCCGACGCGCTGAACCGCATGGGCTTTGTCACCTCACCGTGGACCGCGCGCGTGCTGGCGCTTGCGATGTGCCTGCTGTTTTATTTCCGGGACGAAACCGTGTTCTATATCAGCGCGGCAAGCATCATCGTGATGTTCGGACTTTTAGCGGCGCTCTTTCGCAAGGTGCAGATGCGCGACGCCTTGGGCTCCTGCATCATCTGCTTCTATCCGACGTTGTTTCTGCTCGGCTACGCGTACCTTTCCGTGCAGCCCGATACCGTGCTGTATCCGGTGCTTCTGATCACGCTGTTCGCCGCCGCGGGATGCGACATCTTCGCGTACTTTTTCGGGCGTGCGTTCGGGCGGCACAAGCTTTGCCCGTCGATCAGCCCGCATAAAACGGTCGAAGGCGCGCTCGCGGGGATGGTGCTTGGGACAGGCCTCGGCATGGTCGCGTGGGTCATCATGAAGGACTTTGCGCCGATCCCGTGGTACATCTATCTGATCGTGTCGTTCTTCTGCACGGTCGCGGGACAGCTCGGCGATCTGTGCGCGTCGATGATCAAGCGGCAGGCGGGCATCAAGGATTTCTCCGATCTTCTGCCCGGGCACGGCGGCATCATCGATCGCATCGACAGCTTTTGCTTCGCCATGCCGGTGGTATTCTTTGCAATAAGCTTATTTCATGCTATATAATCAATTCTTCTTCCCGAAATCGGGAAGATTTTTTTGTTTTTGGACGAATCGCGGCGAACGGGGAGAGACGGCGCATACTTGCAATTCGTTCGTGCGTATGATACACTAAACGAATATTCCGAATCGAAGGGAGCGATGTGCATGAAACGGATCCTGCTGTGGACGGGCGTCGGCGTCGGCGCGGCGGCGGTCGCCGTGATGACGGTGCTGATCCTCGCGACCTGCGTCTTCGGAAACCACACCTTTACGGAAGCGACCTGCACCGAGCCCGAAACGTGTACGCGCTGCGGCGCGACCCGCGGCGAACCGCTCGGGCACGCGTATGACGAAGCGACCTGCACCGAGGCGGCGATCTGCGCGCGCTGCGGATTCTCGCACGGCGAACCGCTCGGACACGTCTTTCTTCCCGCGACCTGTCTGGAGCCCGAGATCTGCGCGCGCTGCGGGCAGGAGCAGGGCAAACCGCTCGGGCACGATTACAGCGAGCCGACCTATCAGTCGCCCGCGATCTGCCTGCGCTGCGGACACGAGGACGGCGAGCCGCTTCCCGCCGCTTTGAAGGATGTTCCCTTAAACGAGCTTTCCGTCGGCACGCCGATGCCGTACACGACCGCGTCGTACGAGGATCACGCCGTCGACGTGACCGGCACGGCAGAGATCGTCGACTATACCGTGTTCGAGGGCGACGAGACGTTCCCGCCGCGCGAGGGCTATGAATGGCACGTCGCGACGGTGCGGCTGGCGTTCTCCGGCGAGGACGCGCAAAAATACGGGATGCAGAGCGCGCTGACGTTCGGGGATTATTACATCCTCGACGATTCGATCACGGCAGGCGAGGACGAAAACGGCATGCGCCGGTTCGCCGCCGACTGGCAGGGACTGCGCGTGCAGTGCTGGCAAAAGACCGGTCCCAACGAGGAAGCGGACTGGTACGACCATGAGCTCCGCTTTACGTGGAAGGAGGGCGTGCTTGTGCCGACCGGCTACGACGGCGTGCTTCTGATCCTCTATCACTACCGCCTTGCGGAGAACGCCTCGCGCCTGTACCTGCCCGCAAGCGAGGTGCTCGACGATTCCGCGCTCGTCTTCCGTATGAAATAAAAGTGCCGAAGGCAATTCATGACGTCAGTCAATTCACGGCGAAGCCAATTCATGCCGACAGGCAATTCATAGAAAAAAAGGATGTTAAGAAATTCAGCTTCTTAACATCCCCTTTTATAATAATTATTTTACTCCTCGACCTTGTCGCAGCCGTTGCAGTCCTCGGCTTCGCAGTCCCAGCACTCCATGCGCTTCTGCGCGATCTCAAAGAGTGTGTCCAGAAGGTCGTCGTCGACGGGAACGAACTCCTCGAGGTCTTCCTCTTCGTTCACAACGATCTCCATAATGCAGACTTCAAAGTCCTCTTCCGGTTCCTCGGGCAGCTCCGCGTCGACCAGCACTGCGTATTCCTTGCCCTCGTACTCAAAGTAATCAATGACCTCAAGGTCAAACTCGTTGCCTTCCTCATCGGTGAAGGTGACAAGATCTCTTTCGTCTTCCATGGTTAATTCTCCTTTTCGTGATTTCTATGCTATTGTACCGCATTCGCCGCCGCTTTGCAAGGAAAAGCGCAAAATTTCACAAAAGCGCCACTGTGCGTGCAAAAACTTTTTGCAAAACTAAAAGAAAGTTTGATTCCCTCTTGTAATCGGGGGAAAATCGTTTATAATGATAATTGAGAAAACAGGAGGAATCGACCATGGATCTTGCATTTTACGAGCGCTTGTCAAAAGCGATCGCGGCGCAGTTCGGCAGTAACTGCGAGGTCGTCGTACACGATCTCAAAAGCCGTGATTTCGAACACACGGTTGCCGTGATCGAGAACGGACACGTGACGCATCGCAAGGTGGGCGACGGACCGAGCCGCGTGGTGCTCGAAGCGCTGAAGGAAACGGACCCCGACGCGCTTTCGGATCAGGCGGGATATCTGATGAAGACGCACGACGGGCGGATCCTAAAGTGCTCGACGGTGTACATCCGCGACGAAAACGGCGTGCCGGAGGGCGTGTTCTCGATCAATTACGACGTCACGGAGCTTCTGATGGCGGAGCGCGCGATCGATTCGCTTCTGCACCACAAGGAAGAAAAGAAGGTTCCGGACCGCATTCCGCAGTCGGTAAACGAGCTCTTGGACGATCTCATCGAGCAGTCGGTGCAGCTTGTGGGCAAGCCCGTCGCCATGATGAGCAAGGAGGACAAGATCGAGGCGATCGCGTACCTCAACAAGGCGGGCGCGTTTCTGATCACGCGCAGCGGCGACAAGGTCTCGAAGTATTTCGGCATCAGCAAGTATACCTTGTATTCCTATATTGACGCAAAGAATTCCAATCAAGACTGACAGAAAGGAAAACGACATGGATTTTGAAGCAATCAAACGGGCGGCGGAAGGCTATCTTCCGAACATGACGAAGTTTCTGCGGGATCTGATCGCGATCCCCAGCGAGAGCTGCGAGGAGGAGGGCGTGATTCGCCGCACGATCGCGGAGATGGAAGCGCTCGGCTTCGACAAGGCGGAGATCGATCCGGAGGGCAACGCTTTGGGCTGGATGGGCGAAGGAAGCCGCATCATCGCGTTCGACGGACACATCGACACCGTCGGCATCGGCAACATCAATAACTGGGAGCACGATCCGTACGAGGGCTATGAGACCGACGACGTCATCTACGGACGCGGCGGTTCCGACCAGGAGGGCGGCGTGGTCGCGGCGGTATACGGCGCAAGGATCATGAAGGACCTGAACCTCATCCCCGAAGACACGAAGATCCTCGTCACCGCGACGGTGCAGGAGGAGGACTGCGACGGGCTTTGCTGGCAGTACATCCATAAGGAAGACGGCATTACGCCGGAGTTCGTCGTTTCCACCGAGCCGACCGACGGCGGCATCTACCGCGGCCATCGCGGACGCATGGAGATCCGCGTGGACGTCAAGGGCGTTTCGTGCCACGGCTCCGCGCCGGAACGCGGCGACAACGCGATCTACAAGATGGCGGACATTTTACGCGAGGTGCGCGCGCTGAACGAAAACACCGCAACGGACGCGGACGAGATCAAGGGGCTCGTGAAAATGCTCGATCCGAAGTACAACCCCGAGCATTACGAGGACGCGCGGTTCTTGGGTCGCGGCACGATCACGGCGTCGCAGATCTTCTACACCTCGCCGTCGCGCTGCGCGGTCGCGGACTCGTGCGCGGTCTCTCTCGACCGACGCATGACCGCGGGCGAAACGTGGGATTCCTGCCTTGAGGAGATCCGTAATCTTCCGGCGTGCAAGAAGTACGGCGACGACGTCAAGGTCTCGATGTACATGTACGACCGTCCGGCGTGGACGGGGCTGAAGTACGAGACGGAGTGCTACTTCCCGACGTGGATCAACAAGGAAAGCGCGGCGCACGTACAGGCTTTGGTCGACGCGCATAAAGCGCTGTTTGGCGACAAGCGCATCGGGCACGAAAGCGCCATGCATCTTCGTAACCGCCCCTTGATCGACAAGTGGACGTTCTCGACAAACGGCGTCAGCATTCAGGGACGTTACGGCATCCCGTGCGTGGGCTTCGGACCCGGCGCGGAATCGCAGGCGCACGCGCCGAACGAGATCACCTGGAAGCAGGACCTCGTGACCTGCGCGGCGCTGTATGCGGCGGTGCCGATGTGCTATAAGCCCGAAAACCGCACGGACGACGTGACGGAGTATCGCGCGGGCAAGACCGATACCAAATTTGCAAACGACTGAGGGAGGAACCTATGAGCAACGTAAAGAAATATACCGATAAGCTGGATCAGCTGAAATTCGACGAAATGTACAACGGCGACTTTTTCCTGACGTGGGAAAAGACCGACGACGAGATCGCGGCGGTGTTCACCGTGGCGGACGCGCTTCGGCATCTTCGCGAGAACAACATCTCCTGCAAGATCTTTGATTCGGGTCTCGGCATCTCGCTGTTCCGCGACAACTCCACCCGCACGCGCTTTTCGTTCGCGTCGGCGTGCAACCTCTTGGGGCTCGAGGTACAGGACCTTGACGAGGGCAAGAGCCAGATCGCGCACGGCGAAACGGTCCGCGAGACTGCGAATATGATCTCGTTCATGGCGGACGTCATCGGCATCCGCGACGACATGTACATCGGCAAGGGCAACACCTACATGCACAACGTCGTGAACGCCGTGACCGAGGGCAACAAGGCGGGCGTGCTCGAACAGAAGCCGACGCTTGTCAACCTCCAGTGCGACATCGACCACCCCACGCAGTGCATGGCGGACATGCTGCACTGCATCCATGAGCTCGGCGGCAGCGACGACCTCGACGAGGCGATCAAGAACTTAAAGGGCAAGAAGGTCGCCATGACGTGGGCATACAGCCCATCGTACGGCAAACCTTTAAGCGTGCCGCAGGGCGTTGCGGGGCTGTTTACGCGCTTCGGCATGGACGTGACGCTCGCGTATCCCGAGGGCTACGAGATCATGGACGACGTCGTGAAGGTCGCGGAGGAGAACTGCAGGAAGTCCGGCGCGAAGTTCACCGTCACGCACGACATGAAGGAAGCGTTCAAGGACGCGGACATCGTGTACCCGAAATCCTGGGCGCCGTTTAAGGCAATGGAGGAGCGCACCGAGCTGTACGGAAACGGCGATTTAGAGGGCATCAAGGCGCTCGAAAAGCGGCTGCTCGCGCAGAACGCGGAGCACAAGGACTGGGAGTGCACCGAGGAAATGATGCAGCTCACCAAGGACGGCAAAGCGCTGTATCTCCACTGCCTGCCCGCGGACATCACCGACGTCTCCTGCGAAGCGGGCGAGGTTGCGGCTTCCGTCTTCGACCGCTATCGCGATCCTCTCTATAAGCAGGCTTCCTTCAAGCCCTACATCATCGCGGCGATGATCTTCCTCGCGAAGGTCAAAAACCCGCAGGCAACGCTTTTGAAGCTCGAAGCCGACGCCAAGAAACGCTGGGAGGGCATATCCTAACTCCATAACGTTCGCCTTTGGCGAATGCATAACTCTGAACTGTAAACTTGATTCGGGACCGGACGCAAACGCCGGTCCTTTTGCGTACCGTATCCGGGAGAAAGATCCTTCGTCATCCCTTCGGAATCCTCAGGATGACAATTCGGGTACTCCCTACTATGGTGTAACAGGTTATACTTGATGTGTCATCCTGAGGTGAAGCCGAAGGATCTTAAAGATTCTTCGTCGCTTTCCACTTCGCTGCGCTCCGTTACAGAGGTAGATCGCGCACTTCCCGCGCGTACCATCGCTCCTCAGAATGACACGCGTTTTTTGCGTAGCTCTCTGTAGGGGCGGATCGCGCCGCGCGATCGTGAAAACGGACCGTAGGGGACGCCGACCCCGGCGTCCCGGAAAAAGGCTTGCGGTTCAATAGACGGAAAGGTTCACCCCAAACGCTTCGCACAAGTTTCCAAAACTCAAAACCGCCCCGGGGTGAGGGCGGTTTTGATAAGGATAGAGGGGGGTAATGATAAGGAGGAGTCCTTATTGATCAATCGGTCGGCGGGAGGGGTAACCCGCTTTCCTTTTGATGGCTTTAGTATAAACCGCAAATGCGTCAAAAATTCGTTATCCGTGTGAAAGAAGCGTCACAAGAATGTGAAGAAAATGCAAACTCCCGCCTTTTTTCGAAAAAATCAGAGAAATTATCCTCGTCCACGGCTGATCATCCTGTATTGTTCGCGGAAGATGGTTGCAGAACGGTTTTGCTTTTTACTTGACTATTCTCATCAAAACAATTATAATTGATGAGAATAACAAAAGAGGTGACGAGAATGCGCACGTTTGATTATACATTTTTGCGAAAAAGGACTTGGGACAACGAGATCGTAAACTACCTGTCGCAGATTCATGAGCTGAAGGGCAGGCAGACGGTGTTTCTTCGGCAAAAGCCGGAGGCACTCGAAAAGCTTGTGGAGATTGCCAAGGTGCAGAGCACGGAATCGTCCAATGCGATCGAGGGCATCCGAACGACGGAAACGCGCCTAAAGCAGCTGATGCAGGAAAAGACGACGCCGAGGAGCCGCGACGAAAAGGAGATCGCGGGCTATCGCGACGCGCTGAACACGGTGCATGAGAATTTCGAATACATCCCGCTGACGCCGAATTATATTCTGCAGCTGCATAAGATCATGTTCAGCCATGCGGACAACGCGTTCGGCGGCTCCTTTAAGAACGTACAGAACTACATCAGCGCGACGGCGGCGGACGGCAAAACCTTCACGCTTTTCACACCGCTTGCGCCCTATGAGACGCCGGACGCCATGCAGTCGCTCTGCGACGCATATAATCGCGCTGTCGGTGAGGGCAGGACGGACGCGCTGATTTTGATCCCGTGCTTTATTCACGATTTCCTGTGCATCCATCCGTTTATCGACGGCAACGGCAGAATGAGCAGACTTTTGACGACGCTTCTGTTGTATCGCAGCGGCTATGAGATCGGACGGTACATCTCCCTCGAAGCGAAGATCGCCGATACCAAGAGCGATTATTACGGTACCCTGGAGGCGTCGCAAACCGGTTGGCACGAGGGGAACGACGATCCGACGCTGTTTATCAAGTACCTGCTCGGCACGATCGTTGCGGCATACCGCGATTTTGAGGAGCGCATGGAGCTTGTCGCGCCGTCGCCGCTTGATACCGTCCGCAATGCGATCAGGACAAGGATCGGCAGGTTCACGAAAGCCGAGATTGCCGGACTTTGCACCTCCATGAGCGCGGCGTCGGTGGAACGGCATCTTCGCGCGCTTTGCGAAACCGGCGAGATCGAAAAGCACGGCGGCGGACGCTCGACATATTACGTCCGCAAAACGCTCTGAAAAACCGACCGAAAAAAGTTGCGACGCATGAAACCGATCGCGGCTGTGGTACGTCTTATTGATATAGAGGATCGAAGCGGCGCTGCGGAAATTCCTTTGTAATTTATAAAGAAAGTGATATAATAAAAAATACCGTCCGAAAGAGGACGGCGGCGCGTGCGAACGGGGAGAAAATACGCGGCGGACGCGCATGGAGAAGACGATGGAACAGAAGAAAACCAAACGGATCATATGGATCTGCGTTGCCGGCGTTCTGGCTTTGGCGGTCGGTCTGATCGTCGCGCAGTATATCGGGCTCCGTCCGATCGTTGCCGTCGAGGCGGGCGACGCGCTGCCCGCGCTGCGGGAAGGCGACCGCTACGCACAGGATTACGGCACGCTTGCCGTCGGCACGCACGTGGTCAAGGTCGTGCATCACGGGATCCCGACGCCGGTGCTGGTGCGTGTACGCGACACCGCTGCGCCGACCGCCGAGCCGCGCGAACTGACGCTTGCGTACGGCGAAACGGCGAAGCCGGACAAGCTGATCTCGCGCATTCGCGATGCGAGCGTGGTCAGCGTTTCGTTTGAGGAACCGTTCGATTTCGACCGGATCGGCGATTTTGACGTTACGGTCGCGCTCGAGGACGCGTCCGGCAACCGGAGCACGGTCGCCTCGAAGATGCATATCCGTGCGACCGTCGACGGCGTCGCGCGGGAGGCGGGCGATCCGATCCCCGAGGCAAAGGCGTTCCTGTACAAGAGCGCGGAGGCGGAGCTTTTGAGCACGCTTTCCGCGGACATGATGCATCACATCGGGACATACCCGATCGAGTTCCGCCTTGCAAACGGACAGACGGCAGCGTCGACGCTGACCGTTTCGGACACGACGCCGCCGCAGGGCGAGAGCACGACGGTGTGGATCCGTCCCGGCGATCCGCTGTCCCCGGAAATGCTCGTAAAATTACCGCACGACGAAACGGATCTGACGTTCGCGTTTCTCAGCGAGCCGGACGAATCGCTGCCCGAGGTGCAGACGGTCGCCGTCCGCATGACCGACGAGGCGGGCAACACCGCGGACGTCGAGAGCAAGCTGATCGTTTCGCGCATCGAGCCGATCGCGATCGAGGCGTCCGACGAGCCGCTGACCGCAGACCGGCTGGCGTCACGCGGCGAGATCGTGCTGGACGAGCCGTTTGTGCCGAACACCACCGGCATCTACACGGTGAACGCGACGGTGGACGGCGAGGCGGACTTCGTGCTGGTGACGGTCGTGGACACGACCCCGCCGACCGTGGAGAAGCGCGGCGACGCCGTGCTGTATACCGGACATCCGGCCGCGCCGGAAACGGCGTTTGCGGCGACGGATTTTTCGCCCGTAACGTTCACATGGCTCACGGAACCGGATTGGACCACGGCGGGCGAGCAGAGCGTGCGCGTCATGGCGCGGGACGGCGAGGGCAACGAGACCGAGCTTTCGGAAACGGTCACGGTTGAGGACGACGTTGAGCCGCCGGTGCTGTACGGCGTGGTCGACCGGATCGCCTACGTCGGCGAGCCGATCGCCTATCTTGCCGAGGTCTACGCGGAGGACGCCGTGGACGGCAAGACCGAGGTCACCGTGGAGTCGGGCGTGCAGGCGGACAAGGCGGGCACGTATGAGGTCACGTTCATCACGGAGGACTTTTCCGGCAACCGCGCAAGCGCGACGTGCAAGTACAAGCTCGTTTCCGCAACGGTCACCGAGGCGGAGATACACGAGCTCGCGCAGGAGGTCCTGAGCCGGATCATCACGGACGATATGGTGACGGCGGAAAAACTCAAGGCGGTGTTCGATTATACGCGCGGACACGTTCACTATGTCGGAGACTCGAATAAGTCGGACTGGCGCAAGGAAGCCGCGCGCGGGTTCCGCACGGGCAGAGGCGATTGCTTCACGTTCTATTCCGTGACGCGCGCGCTGCTGGATGAGCTCGGCATCGAGTACATGAGCGTTCAGCGGCAGGGCGGCCGAACGCGGCATTACTGGACGATCGTCAACATCGGCACCGGCTGGTACCATTTCGATACGACCGTCGCCCCGCACCACAAGCATAAATGCTTTATGTGGACGAACGCGCAATGCAAGGTCAAGCCGTATTTCTGGCGCTACAATGAATCGAAGTACCCGGAGATCGCAACCGAGAAGTTCGATTACAACGAGGTCGTCCGCATGGAGCGCGAAGGCTTGCTGCCGTAATAAAAGAAGAGTAAAAACAGCACGGACAGGCGACAGCCTGTCCGCACTGCTTTCAGAGGGGTGTAGGTTCAGATCTGCGGCTCGCCGTCCGGATCCGGCTTGGCGGGCTCGTCCGGCGTGACAGGCGAAGCCTGCGCGGCGAACGACGGCTGCGGCGCTTTTGTAAATGCGCTGCCGATCTCCTTCAGACCGAACGCAAGGATCATCAGTCCGATCGCGATGATCAGGGTCCGGAATGCCTTAATGACCGATTCGGAGAGCGCTCTCGTGGCGTAGAAGGTGGCTGCGGTCGCCTGGAAGATATCGTTTTCCGCGTCCACGACCGTTTCGATGGAATCGTTGATATCGTCGAGCGTATCGACGATCTTGACGGAACCGTCATAAATGTAGGTGTAGAAGTCCGCGCCGAATTTCGCGCTGTCGAGCCGATGGTACGGCGCGGAATATTGGTACGTTTTATTGATGCCCACATAGTGGGTGTAAACCTCGCTGTCGAACGACGCGCCGAGAATGATCACGGCGATCCCGATCAGCAAACATAGAATGGCAATGATTTTCTTTAACATGTATTGATTCCTCCCGATACTCTGTCTTGCGGTAATAAAGGATGATCCCAAACCCTCGCTGCTTCGGAAACGGCAGGCGATCCCGTCGCTTCGGTCAGCGTAAAATCAGGCGCCGATACGGACGCGCGGGCAGAAGATCGCGGCGAGAAAGACTCAATCGCCTAAGATGCTGTTGAAATAGTTGTCGTACGTGTAGCCTTTTCCGCCGCACCACGGACAGCGATCGCCGTTGACCCTGCCGCTGCCGCCGCAGTAGTTGCATCTGGTTGACCGCTGACTTCCGCTGCTGCCGGAGCTTCCGGAATCGTCGCCGAGACAGCTCGCGCAGGACCCCAGGAGAAGCAGCAGGACAAGCACCAGCACCACGATCACAAACGTGCCGCCGCCTTTGTTGTTTTCCATAACATTTACCCCTTTCTTTTATCCTTTCACCAATAGGATAAGAAGCGTACGGTTCGGTTTTGCGATTTCATAAAATATATAATATATAATTAGAATATAAAAGAAAAGGAGATCCTTCGTCGCTTCGCGCCTCAGGATAACACATGCTTTGTTCGCGGCATTCCAATTTCTGTCATTCGAAAGTCATTCCGAGCCGAAGGCGAAGAATCTCCCCGCGCCGCGGCAACGGACGACCGACGGTTGTCCCTGCAGGGTAAGGAGCTCATGTTTGCGTCAACGGACCGTAGGGGACGCCGACCCCGGCGTCCCGTCAAAAAGCACAACAGCGGAACGGGAAGGTGATACCTTCCCCTACAACCTCCGTAGGGGCGGATCGATCCGCCCGCGAAATGATTCCGTAGGGGGCGCCGACCCCGGCGTCCCGTCAAAAAGCACAACAGCGGAACGGGAAGGTGATACCTTCCCCTACAACCTCCGTAGGGGCGGATCGCATCCGCCCGCGAAATGATTCCGTAGGGGGCGTCCTCCGGACGCCCCGCAAAGAGAAAAGAGAAGAGAGAAGAGAGAAGAGAGAACAGAGAAAAGAAACAGACTGTTGGGAAGGGAGGCAGAAGAGGTATTCTCTAAAGGGTGGTTTTCAACCGCTACTACAGAATAGCTGTGCGATGATCTTTCTGCGGTAAATGAATGATAGCAGCTATCGGAAAGGATCTTTTCTCTCGGCAGGTTAAAAACAAAAACGTGTCATTCTGAGCCGAAGGCGAAGAATCTCTGATCGCAAGATCGAATACATCATAGTTTCGCTCTGAGATCCTTCCTCGCTTCGCTCCTCAGGATGACATTCTTTTTCTGGAAGAGCGCACTTACTTACCATCGACGCTGTTGACGGTGATACCCTCCTGCGTCGGGACGTGCGTACACAACAGTGGTTCCTATTTCCAGTACACAATCAACAGGGTTAGGGGTGTCCCCTAAAGCAAAAGCCGAGGTATTTCAACCTCGGCTATCGGCATTTGGAACACAAATGCCCTGCTTGCTATTCTGCGCGACACAGTTACATGCCTGCGAGATCATTTTTTTAAAGGAAGGACTTTTGCTATGAGTGAGATTCTTTTCATGTTTAGGTTTAACGTAATATAGGTTAAGAAGATTGCATTATTTATGATCTTATGTTAAAATTTACCTGTCGATAAAAGTCATAAAAGGATAAATAAATGAGATTTAGGAAGAGACTATTTGAGATAATTGAATCGGCAAAAGAATCCGATCGAGTTAGCAACATCTATGACATCTTTATGATGATTACAATAGTTGTAAGCATTATTCCTTTGGCTTTTAAAGAGGAACTGCCCGCCTTTGTAATCATTGATAAAATAGCTGTTGTTATTTTCATCATTGACTATCTCTTACGAGTATTGACAGCCGACTATAAGTTGAACAAAGGCGCCCTTTCCTTTATCATTTACCCAATCACTCCAATGGCGCTAATAGATTTACTCTGTATTCTTCCCTCTTTGAACATTATCAGCGGCAGCTTCCGTCTATTGAAAGTTTTTCGTCTATTTAGGACGTTTAGAGTGTTTCGCATTTTCAAAGCAGTTCGATATTCGAAAAGTATTTACCTAATCAAAAATGTATTTAAGAATTCAAAAAAACCTTTGATTACGGTAGGATTCCTTGCAGCCGCCTATGTGTTGATTTCTGCACTGGTGATTTTTAATGCGGAACCTGATACTTTCGATACGTTTTTTGATGCTATATATTGGGCAACGGTTTCTTTAACGACGATGGGATACGGTGATATTTATCCGGTAACAACGATCGGAAGAATTGTAACTATGGTTTCTTCTATTTTCGGCATTGCGATTATCGCACTTCCGTCTGGCATTATTACTGCTGGCTTAATGGAGGAGATTAATAAACGAGACAATCTTCAATCTAAGGAAATAGATCAAAAAGAAGCAACAAAAGAGGAATAACAAAATGGCTCGTAGAAAAACATACGGTTTCAGTATGAATCGCTTGACAGGTGTGACTAATGTGAAAAGAAAAGTTGCAAAAGCAACCGGAATCCCTACAACAAAGCAAGGACGTCGTAACAAGGCGCGACGGATAGCTACTGGAGGAGGATGTTTAGTGTCAATCATGATACCAACATTATTGTTTACTGCGGTTATTGTTCTAATAGTCTGTTTCTTATAAGCTTGATTGGGCTTACGATAAAGCACAGTTAAATAACTCTGTAAGAACCGAACAGAGAAGGATCAAGAAACCTTCTCCGTTTTAAGAGTTTAAAATCCCCCTTGACAAAGCGCCTCTGAATCCGTGTTTTCGCGACGGAGCTATACTAAAGTATGCGACCGAAGATGGCGACGCGCGGGAAGCGTGCGACGTCACCTCTGTAACGGAGCGAAGCGGAGTGGTTAAGAAAACGCGGATAGTTTGCGGCGAAGCAATAGAAAGAAAGGGCGTTTTTGCGCCCTTTCATCCCGCCAGTATTCATTTGAATCAGCTCGCCGCAAACGGTCTGACCCCTTCTACGACAGTCTGAGGAAGGGTTTCCGGTGGAAACCCCTCCTGCATGTTCACGATCCTTATAAAAGTCCGTACAGCTCGCTGTATTTCTTCGTCAGGTAATCGGTATAGAAGGTCGGGTCGAACGGCGCGCCGAAGGCTTCCTCCATCAGCGCGACCGGCTCCTTCATGCAGCCGAAGCGGTAGATGTGCGCCGTGAGCCATTCCACGATGGGCTTGAGATTTCCGGCACGAACGAAGCCCCAGAAGTCGAGCTCGCGCTCCATGCGCTTCACGAGCTGCGCGCCGTACGCGCTGCCCACCGCGTAGGAGGGAAAGTAGCCGAACAGTCCGCTTGCCCAGTGCGAATCCTGCAGCACGCCGCGCCGATCGTCCGGCACGTCGACGCCGAGGTATTCCTTATACATGCGGTTCCACTCCGCGGGCAGGTCCTTCGGTTCGAGATCGCCGTTAAACAGCCGCTTTTCGAGCTCGTAGCGCACCATGACGTGCAGCGCGTACGTAAGCTCGTCCGCCTCGGTGCGAATGAGAGACGGCTCCGCCTTGTTGACCGCGACGTAAAACTCATGCGCGGTGACGTCCTGTAACTGCTCCTTGAAGATCTCCTGCATCTTCGGGAAGATCGCCTCGATGAACGGCTCGCTTCTGCCGATGATGTTTTCGAAGAAGCGGGACTGTCCCTCGTGCACGCTCATAGAAACACCGCAGCCGATGGGAAGCCGCGCGATGTCGTCGCCGATGTTGCGCTCATAGGTCGCGTGACCGCCCTCGTGGATGACGCTGTACATCGACGCCTCAACCGCGTCCTCATGGTAGTGCGTGGTGATGCGCACGTCGTACTTCGTGAACTCCGTGGTGAACGGATGCTCGGTCTCGCCGATGACGCAGTGGTTTTTGTCAAGCCCCAGTACGTCCATCAGGTAGTCCGAGAAGATCCGCTGTTCCGCGATCGGATAGTGCCGATGCAAAAACGATACGTCGGGCTGCTCCTTGATCTTCGCGATCACGGGCACGAGCCGTTCGCGCACGGTCTTGAAAAACGCGTCGAGCGTCGCCGTGTTCAAGCCCTTTTCGTACTCGTCAAGCAGCGTGTCGTACACCGGCGCGTCGGGCTTATAATACCTTGCGAAGCGCTTCTTTGCCGCGATCAGCTTTTCGAGGTGCGGCAGGAACATCTGAAAATTGCTCTTGACCTTCGCCTCGTGCCAGACCTGATCGGCGGTCGTCTGATCGACCGTGTACTGCACATACTCGTCCTTCGGGATGCACGCGATGCGCGCGCGTTCCTCCATCGCAAGCTCCGCGGTGCGCACGAGCACGGGGTCGACCTCGTCGCGGTGATCAAGGATCTCCCGTTGCATCGCTTCGGTTTCGGGCGAGGTGACCATGTCGTACATGACCTCGGAGAGAACGCCGAACGTGTCGCCGACGATCGGACCCGCGCCCTTCGGCATGACGGTGTTCATGTCATAGGACATCAGTCCCATCGCATGGTTGTAGGCGCGCAGCTTTTCGAGATACGCGCGATACGCTTCAACGGTTGTTTCGATCATAACTTAACTCCTTTCGGGATTGTCGTTCGGGGTATCGGGATCGGGCTCGACGGGCTTTGCGTCGGGCTCGTCTTTTTTTACGGGCTTTCCGAGCAGCACAAGCAGCGCGACCGAAAGCACGCCTAATAAGATCAGCACGAGCATGCGCCGCGCGTCGCGCACGGTCACGGAAACGACGGCGCTTGCCGTGTCTCCGGCTTCGGTTTCGGCGGTGACGGTGAGCTTCGTTTCGCCTGCGCCGCGCGCAAGCACGTACAGCGTTCCGTCCGACAGCACGCCTTCGGCGACGCTTGCGTCCGCGCTCGTCACGGAAAAGCGCAGCGCCGAATGATCCAAAGCTGAGAAGCCCTCGGTATAATCCTTGACCGTCTTCGCGGTTTCATCGCGCGCGCCGAGCGGCAGCGTCAGAACGAGCTCGGTCTCGCCGGGCGCAAGCACCTTGGGCGCGGCAGGCTCCGCTTCCGGCTGCTTTGCGCAGGCAAGTGTCATCAGCAGCAGACAGCTCATCCATACGGTAAAAATTCGCTTCATATCCATTCCTTTCTTCAATCGCCGAACAGCCATCCGAAATCGTCGAACCAACCGTCGCCGAAGCCCCAGTCGCCCCAGTCGCCCCAGCCGTAGCCGTCGGAATCGTCCCATACGTTCCAGTCGCTGAAATCGAAGCCCGTGCTTGTTTCGACCTCGGTGAACCGTCCGAGCCACGCAAGGTAGTCCCCGTCGAACCCGGCGTTCTTGAACACGCGGCGCAGCTCGTCGTAAAACTCGCGGTCGCCGTACGGCAGGGTCACCGAAAGCCCCGAAAGCGTCGTCTCGTCGGAGGTCGCATTGTAGTAAACGATCGCGGCGTCGATCGCGGCGCGCAGCGTGTCGGAACGGTCGGACGGGATGTTTTCCGCAAGCGACAGAAGGTCGGTGATGCAGTAATCGCTGAGCGTGGAGTCCTCGCCGCCGTCGACATACCAGCTGCCGACCGCCCGAAACCTTGGATGCGCGCGCCCGGTCGATTCGCGCAGCTGACTGTAGTTTGTGCTCAGCAGCGCGTCCTCGTTCTCATAGGCGAAGGCGACCCACGCGCGGTACAGCAGCGGGACGTACGCCTCGTCGATCAGCGCGAGCGTCGTGCCGCCGTCGACGTCTTTATAGCGCTCACACGCGCGCACGGAATCGTCGATCGCGATCTTCGCGAGCGAAGGCGTCGACATCGCGGGATCGCGGGAAAGCGCCGACAGCCAGCCGGAGTATTCCCACCCGCTGCCGGGCTCGAAATCCTCCGAAAGAAGCGTGTAATCGCAGTAATCGTACAGCGCCATGCAGACCTCGACCGAGGACATCAGACAGCAGTCCATGCCGATGCAGTCGAAGTACACGCCGCCGTCCTTTAACGCGGTCTGCATTTCGTCGATGGTCAGCGCGGCGTCGTACGAGCGGAATTCGTCATAGCCGAAGCCGTAGACCGGACCGCCGCCGTGGTCCCACAGAAGCAGGATGTAGCGGTCCGCGGGATAGTTCTCCGCGCCCCAGCGGATGAAATCGGACAGCGTCGAGGGGATCGTCGTGTCGAGCTGACCGAGCGAGCCGTCGACGAGCGTCAGCCCGGTTTCCGTCACAAGATAGCGCTCGGACCGGCGCGAGGAGATCCCGTACTGCTTCGACCACTTGCGCGTGCCGACCGTCTCTACTAAGATATGCACGCGATCGCTCTTTGACGCGCGCACCATTTCGGAAAGGTCCTCGGTCGCCTCCTGATAGTCGGATTCGAGATCGGACCCGTTCATCAGCATCAGCACGGTCACGGTGTCCGTGCCGTCGTGCCGGAGCTTTACCTGCTTTTCGCGGATCACGCTTTGCGGGGTCTGCTCGCCGAGCGGGACGGGAGAGGATGTTATAACCGGCGCCTGCGCGCCGAACGGGTCGGCGTCGGGCGCGTCGGTCGGAAGGTCTGTCGGCGCCGCGGTC
>CALGGM010000110.1 GCA_937915925.1 uncultured Clostridia bacterium
GATATTCTTTTTATGACTTCGCCGCAAACGGTCTGACCCCTTTTTCGACAGTCTGGAACGGCGTAAGCCGTTTTTTTTATACGAACAGCACCAACGGCGTGTTTGTGAACAATCACAAAGTACAGGATACCGTCCTGCATTACGGCGACAGCATTTTTGTCATGGGACTCAAAATCGTTGTCGGATACGGGTTCATTTCGATCAATGACGGCAACGACCGCGCAATCATTCAATCGCCGTACGTCCACCTGATGACGGCGGAAAAGGATGTTGCGTATACATATCCCAAAAAAGGAAGCAGCACGGCCGACGAGGGGTTCTTTAACAGATTGCCGCGGGAGCGTGAGCTGATCAAGGCAGATCCGATCGTCTTTGACAACCCGCCGCCGTCCATGAGCGGCAATCAGATTCCGTTCCTGCTTCGTATGGGCAGTCCGGCGCTGATGGGCGGAAGAGCGCTGATGACCGGCAATTATCTGATGGCTGCGACCAGCATGGTCATGCCGTTTTTGACGCAGGGCTTTTCCGAAAAAGAACGGAAGGAATACGAAAAACAGCGTAACGAAAAATACAAAGCCTATCTGGACGCAAAGCGGGATCAGATCAGCAAGGAGTGCTTGGAAGAAAAGCGGATTCTGGAAAAAACGTATCCCGAAACCGTAGCGGTTGCCGCATGGCCGGAATCGAAGCGCCGCCTTTGGGAGCGGAGAAATGCAGATGACGATTTTCTGACCGTTCGAATCGGTCGCGGCGATTATCCGATGCTTGCGCCGTACGATTGCGACGAAGAACGGTTCAATATCGACGAAGACGAGCTGGAAAAGGAGATGCGCAGCATCACTTCGCAGCCGGCATGGCTGAAGAACGCGCCTGTGCTGATGTCTCTGACAAAGGACTATGTAAGCGGCATTCTCGGCAGCAAGGAGCAGATTCGCGGTTTTGTACAGAACATGATGCTGCAGATCATGCTGACGCACAGTCCGGACGAAGTGAAGATTGTGCTGCTGTGCGACGAAGCGGAAGCGAAGTTCTACGAACAGTTCCGTTTTCAAAAGCACATGCGCAACGACGATTTCACCATGCGATTCATGGCGACAAACATCGTTGAAGCGGCGAGGATCAGCGGCTATTTGTCGGAGCAGATCGAGGACTGCCTCGGGAAGAAGGTCGAGCTGCCGAAGATTCTCAAAGACAGAGCCTTCTATGTCGTCTTTGCCTTGGACAAAAAGCTGTTTGACGCCGTGGAAGCCATGAAGGATGTGCTGAAGCAGGACAACTGTGTCGGCGTCTCGGTCGTTGCGGGCTTCCCGGAGCTGCCGAAGGAATGCACGAAGGTATTTCAGCTCAAGCCTTCGCAGAATATTACGACCTACATCAAAGAGCCCGATCATTATCTGGAATCGTTTACGATCGACACAATCGAAGCGCATAAAAAGGACAGCGCCCTGATGCGGATGGCAAGCATCAATGTACCGTCCAGCTCCGCGGCGTACCTGCTTCCCAAGACGGTCACCTTTTTGGAGATGTTCGGCGTCGGCAAAGTGGAGCACCTTGCGCCGCTGCGCAGATGGGCGGAGAACAACCCGGTCAAATCGCTGGCCGTTCCGGTCGGCGTCGGGACAGACGGCGAAGTGTTCATGCTGGATCTGCATCAGAAGCGTCAAGGTCCGCACGGCCTCGTCGCAGGCACAACCGGCTCGGGCAAATCCGAGTTTTTAATCACGTATATTCTGTCGCTGGCGGTCAACTTCTCTCCGAAGGAAGTAGCCTTCCTTTTGATTGACTGTAAGGGCGGCGGCCTTGCGGGTGCATTCTATGACGACGTGCAGAAATTGTACCTGCCGCACGTGATCGGCACGATCACCAACCTCGACGGCGCGGCGATTCAGCGTTCGCTGATTTCGATCAACGCAGAGCTGAAGCGTCGTCAGCGGGTGCTGAACGAAGCAAAGAGCATCACAAACGCCGGTACGATGGACATCTACGATTATCAAAGACTGTACCGCGCGGGAAGGCTGACCAAACCGATGCCGCACTTGTTCATCATTTCCGACGAGTTTGCGGAATTGAAATCGCAGCAGCCGGAGTTCCTGAACGAGCTTATCAGTACGGCGCGTATCGGACGAAGCCTCGGCGTACACCTGATCCTTGCGACCCAGAAGCCGGGCGGCGTCGTCAACGACCAGATCCTATCCAACACAAAGTTCCGCGTATGCCTGCGCGTTGCGGACAAGTCGGACAGTATGGATATGCTCAAGCGCCCCGAAGCGGCGGAGCTGCGCGATACCGGCCGGTTCTATCTGCAGGTCGGCAACAACGAATACTTTGCGCTCGGACAGTCCGCGTGGTGCGGCGCTGCCTATGAACCGGCCGAAGAGCCGCCGAAGTCCATCGACGAGAGCATCTCGGTCATCGATCCGACCGGGCAGGCGGTTCTCACCTTAAAGCCCGAGGTAAAGAAAACCAAGTCCGATACCAAGCAATTGGTTGCGACGGTCAAAATGCTTGCCGAGACGGCCGTGCATGAAGGAATTTCCATGCAGCGACTTTGGATGGATCCCTTGGAAAGCAAGGTTTCCCTGGAGGATCTGGAACGGACGACGAAGGATCTGCCGCCGTTCACCGTGCTGGCGGGCGTCATCGACGATCCCGAGCAGCAGACGCGGCATACGCTGACGATCAATCTGCTCAAGAGCAAGAACATCTTTATTCTGGGCGAAAGCGGTTCGGGCAAGACGACGTTTTTGAAGACGATCCTGTACGGCATCATGCGAAACTACACCCCGCAGGAGATTTCCTTCTATATCATGGACCTTTCGGGCAGATCGCTGACGGCGTTCCGTACCGCGCCGCATTGCGGCGCTGCGCTGCATGACGAAAACGAAGCGGACTTTGACCGTCTGCTTTCCATGCTGCGGGATACGATCGATGAAAGAAAGAAGCTGTTCGAGGAAATGGGCGTAGCGGACTACGAGTCCTATCTCGCCTCCAGGGATCACGTTTCGCAGCAGCTTCCGCTGATGGTGGTCGTCATTGACAACTTTGCCGGCCTGACCAACTTCAAGAAGGGCAACGACTATCAGTACAATTTCAACCAGTACCTCAAAGAAGGACTGAGCTACGGAATTCGATACATCATTACCGCGACGCACGCCAATGAGGTGAATACAAGGGCAAAGCAGGAGCTGACCACGCGGTTTGCACTGCAGCTCAAGGATAAATACGAATACGGCGAGGCGTTGAATGTACGCTGCTCGTATATGCCGCCTTCAATCCCGGGGCGCGGTATGTGCATGTACAACGAATCGCCGCTGGAGTTCCACGTCGCGATGCTTCGCCCGGACGATACGGCAAGAGAGATCAACGCGCTGATCCAGAAAATGGGCGAAGAGATTGCGGAACGGTATTCTGCGGATGCGCATGCAGCGGAGCTGCCGGTCGTACAGGAAGAACAGGAATACGAGCAGTTCTGCAACGGGATTCCGAACAACCGCATTCCGCTGGGTTACTCCATGAAGGACGCCAAGAAGATCTCGATTCCGTTGAAGCAGGCGGGCTTCCTGTCGCTGTATTTCGGCAACACAGACGGAACGAAAAAGATCCTGCAGAACTTCTTATATGCGTTCCGGAGGCTGCAGGGCAGAGTCATCTTCTTCGGTGCGGAAGCCGGAAGCGCCGCAAACGGATCGGACGGCATTTTGCAGGACTATCCGTATGCGCATCAGGTCATTCCCTGCAAGGAAGGCGCAGGAAAGGAACTCGTCGCAGCGCTGGTCAAGGTTGTGGAAGAAAGAAAGCCGATCCGCAACCGCTACTGCGTAGAACACGGACTGGAGCAGTCGGCGATCGCTTCGCTTGCGGAGGCGGAGGACACAATCCGCGCCGAGACCGCCCCGGTGTTCGTTGTGATCGAGAACTTCGTCTCGCTGACCAAGTATGCGAAGGACGAAGAAGCGGTGATCAAAACGTTGTTTGAAATCGGCAGGTATTATAACATCCTGTTCCTTGCAGGGTATAACCCGGACGACACAGGAAAGCTGTTCGCAAACGCGCTGCAAACCGCGTTCAACCCGGACAAGAATGTTCTCCTGTTCGGCGGGAAGATGGACAAACAGAACCTGATCATGGTTGACAGCAAGAGCGCAATCAAAGAGGCACTGCCGAAATTCGGGCGCGGATTGATGGGCTATCGCGGAAAAACGTATACGATTACGATGCCGTGCGGACCGGAACAGGACGAAATGTCCGAAGAAGACGCATCAATCTTCTGAGAATAGGGAGGAACCGACATGAACAAAGTTTGCGTCATTGTGCAAACGCCGGCGATCGACAGGGAAGACGATATGCTGCTGCCGGACTATCTTACGATTGAACAGCTCAAAAAGCTGATTGCTGATGCGGTCAAGGAGCTTTCGAGCGGCGCGTTTGAACCGACGGGAAAGGAATTGCTCTGCAGGCGGGATGACGGGATCATTCTGAATCCGCACTATACGCTTGCGGATTATCAAGTAACCGACGGAATGCACCTGATGCTGTTTTAGGAGGAACCCCGATGGAAGATCTGGAACGCTATCTCAATGCGCTGCGGCACAGCGACGCGTTGACGCGAAAGCTGATTGATATGTTGGAAGAGGACCGGCAGAATATCCACAGAGGCCTGTCGGGCGAAGCGGAAGCGCTGTATAAAAAGCAATGCGATCAGGTGACGGACGAAATCAAGAAAATTCAAAAGAAAATCAGGGTATTATATTCGGAATCAAGCGCCGGATAATACTATACAAAAATTGATCAGGAGGAACAGTACAGAATGGCAACTACAGTTGATATGGACATCCAGGCTGCACGCGCTTGGCAGAGTTCTATCGAAGAACTGAACAAAGAGCTTGGCGTTGAGCTGCAAGGCGTCAATGAGAGCGTCAAGACGATCGAAAACAGCGCAGAAGGCGGCGTTATTGCCAACATCGCACAGAATGTAACCGAAATGTTCAGCGCAGCAACGGATCTGGTGAACGCGTTTACCGGTCTTGTGCAGAGCGTAGGCGACGTAATTGAGAAGGCAACGGGTCTTGCTGAGAAGATCGTTGAGGGCCTTGGCGTAGTCGGCAAGGTCGGCGCATTCCTTGGACTTTAAGGATTAGGGAGGCAGAAAAATGGCTGATAATACAAGAATTTATGTCAACAAACAAGAGTTCGAAAGACAGGTTAGCGAACTGGGCAACAGACTGAACTCTTTGAAGCGTCTTCTTGATCAGTATGAAGCGAAAAAGGAAGAAGCACGTCGCGTATGGGGCGATGAGGACGAGAACCAGAAGAAGGCAATCGAACTTTGCGAATCTGCAATCAAGGTAGTCAAGCAGAAGATCGCCGAAACCGAAAACAGCAAGAATGCCCTCGAAAACGTCAGCTCCGATGCATATGCAATTCAGGCTGACATCGGTAGCAAACTTGATGAATCCAGAGCACAAGTCGAAGCGCTGCTGAAATAAAAGATGTCTTACGACGGAAGAATTCGGTTCGATGCAAATGCGCTGGATCGGCATGCAGACGAATACTGCAAAAAAGAGCTGCGGCTCACGCGTGAGTTGGTGGAAACCCTGCGCGTGGCAGCGTCCTGCGCACCGATGGAAGCTGTGCCGCGTGTTCGCCGAATCATGAACGATACAGATCATTTGGCGCGGTATTTTTCCGAGATCGGTAATGCGTTGATTGAAGCAGGGCAGCGTGTCCAAGCGGTATCCCAAACGATGCTTGAGCGTTTGGAGAGTGCGACTGCGGATATAGAGACTTTGCTGAAATAGGAAACGACTGTAAAGAGGCGATCATGCGTCGCCTCTTTACGGCTTGTTCTGTGCGCAACCGGCGTAGAAAAGCAAACAAACCGGAAAAAAGACCTGTGCCGTCCACAGGCCTGCGTTTGTTTTGATTCAGGCAAGCCGCATTGCAGCGGGCGGAATCGCCGAAAAAAAGCTTGACACCGGCAGAATCATTCGCTATAATAACTTTGCTATGGCGGTGTAACTCAGTTGGCCAGAGTAGTCGGTTCATACCCGACCTGTCATCCGTTCGAATCGGATCGCCGCTACCAATTCTCCAACGGACGTCAATGTGGAAATCACGTTGACGTCTGTTTTTTCTTGGTCCGAGCTGACCTCGATCCGGTCGACGAGCAGATGCACGGCGCGGCGGTCCGGCGCGGCGCTGATCGCCTTCAGCCATTCGAGAATCGTGCCCGTCGAATACTCCTCCGGCGGATCGGCGGTCTTCAGGGTCTCGATCTCCGCCTTCAGCGCTTTCATCCGGTTGTTCAGATCCTGAATGATCTCCGGCGCGAACGTCGCCGCGGACAGGTTTTTCACCAGATTGTCGTATTCGGTCTGCTTTGCCGCGATCTGCTTTTTCACCACCGCGGTGTAAGTCGCCCTGCAATCCTTCCGGTGATTCCGGTAGGAGCGCAGAAAGTGCGCGATCTTGAGCTGCATTGCGTCGGACAGCAGCTCCTTGAGATAATCCGTCACCGCCTTGACGAGCACCTCCTCGCGCACCGTCGGCGCGCCGCAGTTGGAGCTGCAGGCGTAGTACACATATTTGTCGCCTTTCCGGTTCGGGGCGCGGTGGATGTGCATCTTTGCGCCGCATTTGCAGTAGACCAGCCCGCTGCAGAGATATTCGTTCTGCTTTCTGCCGTTTTGCTTTCTCATGTCCATGATTTTCTGCACCTCATAGAATGTATTTTTGTCCACGATCGCCGGGATCGCGCCGTCGATCCGGATCGCGCCCGCGGTCTCCAGCCGTGTCTTGCGGTGCCGGCATCCCTCCACCGAATACACATAGATGCCCGCGTACTTCTCGTTTCGCAGGATCTCATAGATCTGCGGGTACTTGATCTCCTTTCCGCTTCGCCCGCGGACGCCCGCTTCCTTCATCTCGCGGATCAGCCCCGTATGCCCTCTGCGGTTCAGCGCCGCGTCGAACATCTTTTTCACATAGATCGCTTCGTCCGGCTCGATCACGAGCTGCTGATTTTCGATCCGATACCCGAAAGGGGCGGGGCCGCCGTTGTGCAGCCCCTTCAACGCGACCTCGCGATGCCCCTTTCGCACCTCTTTGGAGAGGTTCTTGCTGTAATACTCCGACAGCACCCACATCATTTGCTTGGCGAAGTCGCCCTCGATGCTTGCTCCGAAGTTCTGCGCCACCGCGATGATCGGAATCTTTTCCTTTTCCATCATCTTGGACAGCCGGACGTGTTCTTCCAAGGACCGCGCGACGCGGTCATACTTGTGAATCAGCAGAACCTCGAACCGGTGCTGCTTGGCGTCCGCCAGCATCGCCTGATACTGCGCGCGCTGATTGGTCTTTTCCTCCGTGCCGGAGATTGCCTCGTCGGAATAGATCCGGTAAACGTCCATTCCGTTTCCGTTCGCAAATTCCGTACACGCCCGAACCTGCGCCTGTGTGCTCATTTCCGTCTGATTGTCGGAACTGAACCGTGTGTAGATCGCCGCTTTCAAACGGCATCACCTCCTGTCTCTGTAATTATGTTTTCCGTTAAGTCCAATCCGAATTTCCTTGCCAAAAACTCTGCCAGTTCTTTTACGGTCAGTTCCGCGGTTTCAAACGATCGCGTCATCCGACCGCCCTTCTTATCTATCGTGTATCGGGCGCGCACCGGCACCCGCAGGGTATCTGTATTGCAAACTTTTGTTTCTTTCATTCTTTCCGCTCCTTTTTGCATGGTCTGTCGTGTTGTGGTATTCAAATGTCGTTGTGATATGTTCAGCGTTCATATTCCAAAGTTTCCTTTCTGAGTTCGCGATCCTCCGTCAGATATGGCTTCAGCTTCCTCTCGATCTGCGGGCTTTCCGCGAGAATCCGTTCGCAAAGCCGCCGCTCGTTTTTGAGGGCGCGGATGTCGCGGTTGACCTCTGCAAGTTCAGCATACAGCGTATTCCGCTCGATGTTGAGGATGTCGATGGAGTGGTTTTGTAAAATTTCATGTGCTCTTTTGAGTTTTCCCTGCTCCTCATCCGTCAGAGGGAACGCATCCGTATCCCGATTCGCGTACATTGCCACGAGTTGCAGCGCGTCGTACAGAGGCTTTTGGCGCTTTTTCTTCACGTTCAGAATCGTCCGCTCTTTCGTCAGCGCGGCGATTCTGCCGTCGAGCGCGTCGATGCGATCTTTTAGCTGCGCCGTCATTTCGATCCCGTTGTCCGTCAGATACTTTGCCTGCGCTTTCAACTGTTCAAATCGCTTCAGCTCCTCCGGCGAAACGTAATACTGCGTTTTGACGCCGTCGTTGACAAGCCCGAGGATGTACGTCCACGCGAGGATCAGCGCGCGGATGCCCGTGATCTTTCCGCGCGGGAAATGTACCCGCTGCTGCCGCGGCATAATGACCTCAAAGGTCGGATCGCACATCGCGCGGTCGATATATGCCGCAAGATCGTCCTCGGTCATGGACTGCTGCTTTTGCTTCACGCGGTACGAGCGCTCCCCGCCATAGGGAAGGAAGGTCGGGTATTTGCTGCCGTGCCGAACCGTGTACCCGCGATCCTCCATCCGCGCGTAAAAGCTGCCGACGTCCATTGCCAGAGACAGGCATTCCTCCGCGTCCCGGTCGAACAGCTCGCGATGTGTTTTGACGCCGCATTTTTGCATGCGCCACTCGATGTACGTCAGTGCTTTCCTTTGCGGCTCGTCGACGGTCGAAACGCCGTATTCGTGGCAAAGCCGATCCGAAAGCGTCCGGATCTCGTTGAAATACGTTTGCCGGGATGAATGGTATTTGGTTCCATCCCGATCGGAAACCGAATTGAAAATGATGTGGTTGTGAATGTGATGCCGGTCGGTGTGGGTGCCGACGATCACCTCGTAGCCGTCGAGGTATTCCTCCGCAAAGCGATTTCCAATCTCGTGCGCCAGCTCCGGCGTAAGTTCATCCGGCTTGAAGCTCTGGATCAGATGATACGCCTGCACGCCGTCGGTCTTGCCGTACCGGCGCTTGGTCTCCATCCATGTTTTCGCCGCCGTTTCCCGCTCGCAGCCGATGCAGGAAACGAACACGCGTTCCTCCGTTTTTGCGGGATTGCAGACGTAATTTATCAGCCGGTCGAGCCGCATATTTTTCGCAAGAATCTTTGTTACCGCCATTTTTGGATCTCCTCCTTGAGGGCGGTCATCAACGCCGCTGTCCTGTCCCATTCGCTCTTTTTCAGGAACCCTGCGGTGTTTGCCCGGTGCGCGATCTGGTTCAGATTGTTTCCGATCCGGTCGACGTTGCGCTGCAAGTTCCGAAGCTCCGGCGTCGTCTTTTCACGGATCTCCGTGCCCGTGATCAGCTTTCGTAAAAGCCGCGTGCTGCCGAGCCCGGTGCGCTTGCATAAGGTTTTGAGTGCTTCATACTCGGCGTGGTTCAGCCGGGTACCGACGTGAATGTTTCTGGTTCTGTGTTCCATAAAATCCTTTCTCCGCCAGTGGCGGCATACGGGTTCGGGTGTCCCGACAAGCGCATTTGGAACGCCAAATGCTATGCTTGCAAGGACATCGGCTGTGCCTTCTGTCCTCTTTTCCCGGGAACAGAAACGGCTCCCAGAAGCGCGGCCAACCTTGCGATTTTTGTCGCCGTACAGCCCGTGCAGGGAGCCGAATCTACGCACCCGATACCCGTAAAAATCCATTGAAAAATGATCATTTCTTCGGTTGCCCGGAGAAAGCAACGAGATGCATTTGTCCTGATTTTTCACCTCCTTCATACTGCTTTTGCTCCGTTCCCGCAGCCGGAAAGTGGGATTTGAACCCACTTTCCGTCGCGGTGCGATACGATCTTTTGCGCTTGTCATCACCTCCAAAACCGAAAAGAAGCCGACGCGCGGATCGGCTTCTTTCATCATAAATTTTACTGTTCAAAAATTCGCGCCATCATGGCCAATGTCATTAAGTTAAGAAAATCGCAGAAAAAGCAGCAAAAAG
>CALGGM010000111.1 GCA_937915925.1 uncultured Clostridia bacterium
ATTCTGAGGAACGAAGTGACGAAGAATCTTCATGAAATATAGAAAGGAGATCCTTTCACTCAGGATGACACAAGGATTGTTCGCAGCACGCCCTGTTGTGTCATTCTGAGGAACGAAGTGACGAAGAATCTCCATCACCAACGTGCCTTAGGCACACATCATGCGAAGCGCATCATGGCGAAGCCGCATCATGCGAAGCGCATCATTTTCTCCCGTAAGGGAGGAACCACCCTTTCCCGTTGACATCGTTCGCGCGGACGGGTACAATAGAATGCGTCAGGAGAAAGGGGGAACGGCGCGTGAAACGGTCGACAAAAATCTTCGTCGGGCTGATCCTGCTTGTGCTGATTTCGGCGCAGGCGGTCGGGCTGTTCCTGCTTGTGCGCCCCGCGCCGGTAAGCGCTTTGACGCTCTCCGAAACGTCGATCACGCTCATGATGGACGAGGGACGCCGCGTGCCGCACACGGTCGAACCGGCGTCGGCGAGCGCGAAGCTTCTGCACTACAAGGTCAGCGCGTCCGATCCGGTCGTCGCGTGGATCGACGACAAAAACGAAATGCTCGTTGCGCTCTCGCCGGGTACATGCACCGTCACGGCGGAGGTCGACGGACAGACGGCGAAGGTCGAAGTCACCGTGCTTTCGGAATCGATCCTTTGCGGGACATGGACCGCGGAAAACGGCGACACGCTCACGATCGACGGCACGCTTTTGTGCACGCTCGAAACGGCGGGCAAACCCGTCACGTATGCGTTGGCGCGCGACGGTTTCACGCCGGGCGAGAATTCGAACCCGTACCGCTATGTCAAGCTGACCGGCACGGGGCTGACGCTGTATTACGATCGGCTGCTGAACACGGTCCGGCTGCATCCTGCGGACGGTGACGCAGATCGGATGTTTGCCAAAAATTGAATGAAACGGATATGACGGGCTGTTGATATGGATGGCAGAAGCCGTGTTTTCACGATGGAGCTATACTAAAGTATGCGACTGAGTGAAAACATCGGCTAATTTGCGGCGAAATAATGGAAAGAAAGGGCGTTTTCGCGCCCTTTCATCCTGCAAGTGATGATTTGAATTGTATCGCCGCAAATGTTCTGCCGCCATTTGCAACAGCCCCTTTTTTCAAAAATTACTTTGAAAACCTTGCAGCATTTTCACGTTCGGATGTGTCTAATCAGTAAAAGGCGAATCGAAAGGGGGGAAGCTCGTTTTGATTAACAGGGGTGACGACGCCTGGTTTTCCCGCGAGATCGAGGCGATGGCGCCGATGATGTTCCGGATCGCGTTTGCGATGCTCCGAAACCGAAGCGACAGCGAGGACGCGGCGCAGAACGCGGTGCTGAAAGCGTATTTGAAGCTCGATACGTTAAAGGAGCGGCGGTATTTTCGGACATGGATGATCCGCATTCTGAAAAACGAGTGCGTAAACTTTACCCGATCGCGACGGGAGACCGTCGGCTTTTGGGAGCAGCCGGATCCCGGCTATGAGATGACCGTGCCCGATCCGGACCTGAATCGGGCGTTCGACACGCTGAGCGAGGACGAGCGCCTCGCGGTCGCGCTGTATTATTACGAGGGCTATTCGACGCGGGAGATCGCAAAGATCTGTGAGGCGGACGCTTCGACGGTCCGCAGCCGACTGTCCCGCGCAAGGGAAAAATTGAGAAAAGAGCTTTCGGGAAAGGAGGAAACGCGATGAAAAAGAGCTTGCGGGCAAGAATCCGAAACGGTCTGTTTCCGGAACCGCCGGAGATGTTTTCGGCAAAGCTTTTAAACAGCATCCCGATCCGTGTGCCCAAGCCGGAGCTTGATCCGGAGTTTGAATCGGAACGCGGACAAAGCGCGCCGCAGCCCGTTTCGAGACGGACGCGCGTCGCCTCCGTTCTTCTGGGGTTCGCCGCAGGATTGATGACGATGGCGGCGATCGTGTTTGTGGTGCAAGGCGCGTTCCGGCACGCGGCGCAGATGCCGGAGCCGGTCAAAGCGGACACGGTTGCGCAGGCAACGATCGTCGGCGAATGGACGCTGGACAGGATCGATTATAACGGCATCATTGTTTCCTCCGGCGCGGCAGGGCTATTCTATCCGTCGAGCATGACGTTCGACGCGGACGGCACGGCGACCCTGGACGCAGGAACGTATGCGTATACGATCGACGGCAGCCGCATCGTGCTTGCGGAGGCGACGGACCCGGACGGGTCGGAGATGCGGATCACCTATGACGAGGCGACGGACACCCTGCGCAGGGAGACGTCGCTGAACATAAAGACCACCTATATCTATACGCGCGTGCCGAAGGACGCGGCGATCAAAAACAGCGTCTCCGGCGTTTGGGTGTTTACAAAAGGAACGGATTACGCAATGCGCATCACGGTCCGCGCGGACGGCACGGCAACGCTGAAAACCGCGGCGGGGATCCTCGGCGTCGCCGAGATGCCGCTGCGCTACACGGCGGAGGACGACACGCTGCAGTTCTCGTACATTCCTTTGGGCGCGGGGCGGCCGTTTACCGCACGCTATGACGGGGAGCGAGACGTGCTTACGGTCACGATGGACGGTGAGACGGACGAATTTACGCGCGGCGCGTTCGACGTCGCAAACAGCAAGTGGACGCTGACCAAGGTCACAAACATGGGCGTGGAGCGCGATCCGTCGATGTTCGGGATGCAGTTCTACCTTGCGTTCACCGGCGATACGGCGACCGTGACGATGACATACGGAAACAATACGGAAACCGAGAAGTACCGGTATTCCGTGATCGGCGGCTCGATCGCGCTGTATTCGACCCGCGATGATACCGAGCCTGCGAGATGGCTGCATCCCGACGCGGAAACCGATACGCTGCACATGGATCTTGCATCCGTTTACCTTTCTTCCGGCATGACCGGAGAGATGATCTTCTCCCGCACGCCGGACGCGGTGATCCCGCGGACGGAGCCCGACCTTGTCGGCAAGTGGACGGTAACGGGGACGGAACTGAACGGCAATCCCGATACTTCCGGCTCGTGGATGCATGAAGAATATCTGGAATTCTCCGGAAAAAACAGTGTGACACGGACGGCATACGACGCCGCTTGGGGGAACTATCAAATCGAGCAATATCGGTACAGCGTTTCCGGAAATACCGTCGAGCTTCAAAAAGACGGTGGATCCTCGCATATGACGCTGAACTATGACCCGGCAACGGACACGCTGCGTTTGGATACAGATGTAGTGTATTCCAACCCGGCTGCGCCGGACGACGTTGTCACAAGCATCTTTTCCCGCACGCCGGACGCGGTGATTCCGGAACCGGAGAAGAAATCGCTCGAGGACATGCTTGAAGGTCTTTGGTGCGCATTGAGCACGGAGGAAGGGCAGGACGGGCTGCTGGAAATCCGGTTTTATTACAACTCGGATGCGGACGAACGGTTGGTGCTCTATCGGGAGGGAGAGTTTGAGTATGACGGCTATTCCTATACGGTGGAGGAAGGGGAACGAAACGGATCGAAAACGGACAACCCGTGGTATCGGTTCACCTTCGTTGACGGAGACGAAGCGTTCCTGATTGACCTGTGCATGGACACGGACGGCAGAAACCCGCTCTATATGGATTGGAATGTCGGCAAGGGCAAGGGAGGATGGAAGACCTATTGGAAGTGCCCGGTGATCGAAGCGGATGAGCTTCCGTATCAGCAGACGGCGTATTACGGCGCAGGCGAAGGCTTTGTAGGGTATCTGGACGCTGTCGATCTGAACGGCGACGGAAATCCGGTGCGCGTAAAGGTGGCTTCCTCCGATCCGAATTGGTATACCAATAAAGGCACCGAACCCACGCTGACGGTGCAGATCGGGCGCGGCGAATGGACGGCAAACGAGGCGCTTGTCCGGGGCAGCCTGATTTATACTGACCTCGACCCGAACGACGGGCACGGAAACGTGCTGCTGTCCGCAGAGCGGGCGGACGGAATGGACGTCACATACGAGCTGCATTTGGAAGGAGACACAGTGGTCTGCGGACATGCGGTTGAGGGCTATTGCTTCCTTGCCGACAGTCCGCAAGAGGAGCTGACGGTCGGCGTACCGACCGATCTGTTCGGCGCAAAGTACGGGTATCGCGAGATCCGAGGCGAAGCGCTGGAACCCGTGGACGACCGGCTGTATGCAACCGGCGTCATCGACACGGTCATGTTCGGCGATCGGGACAAGAATATCGAGGACGGGACGCTTTTACACCTTGTCCGCGCGCTGCCGTGCGAGATTGACGACGTCCCCGGCACGCTCGAACCGGGCGTATACCTGTATCTTCGCGAGTGGAACGAAGCCATGACGGAGATCGTGTTTCTGACCGAGGACGGACGCCGGATCACGGTGCATCCTGACGCCGGGCTGATGCTTAGCGGCATTTCCCTGTATGACTTTTTTGACAACGCGAAGAAAGAATAAC
Organism: uncultured Clostridia bacterium; assembly: GCA_937915925.1. Lineage (GTDB taxonomy): Bacteria > Bacillota > Clostridia > Christensenellales > CAG-138 > UBA3792. Next base: position 4,429 of record CALGGM010000111.1, read on the forward strand.
ACATCGGGGTTCATTTGACCTCCCCTTGTCAGGGGGCAGCGATCCGAGCGCCCGCAGTGCGGGGAGGAGCGAGGTGAGCTGCGACCGAAACAGGGAGTTGAAGGAGTGATGGTACGCGTGGGAAGCGCGCGATCTACCGCTGTAACGAAGTGGAAGCGACGCGCAACGACCATGTTTCGGGATTGATGGCAGCCGAAGGCTGACGGAAGGGTAGTCATTAAAGCCGCAAGTCATTTGACGGGTCGTCGAGGACGACGACCCCTACGATCCATTGACATCCTTCTTGTCTCCCCTGTGCAAGGTGGATCGCGAAGCGAGACGGAAGGGTAGTTACCGAAACAATAATCGACAAATGAGGGAGGAACGAACATGAAACGGATCATTGTCGCGGCGCTTGCGGCGCTGCTGTTGCTGCTTTGCGGGTGCGCCTGCGCGGACAACGCGGAAAAGAGACTGACCGAGGCGAACGAAAAGCTTGCCGATCTGGACAGCGCGCATATGCAGATACAGTTTGTGATTTCGACCGACGAACCGTCGGGATATGACGTCGTGATGGACATGGACGTCGACATGACGGGCTATTCCGATCCGTCCGCGCTCGCCGAGAAAGGCACGGTGCATCTGAAGCTCGGCATGGCGGGCGAAGCGATGCGCTACGACCAGAACATGCAGTTCTGCATGTGGAATGACGGCGGCGCGATGCGGGTCGCATTCTCGCTGGACGGAAAGACGTGGTACGATGCGAACTCCGCGCTGGAAGGTCAGGGAATCCCGTTCTTCGACAATGTGTCGGTGTTCAATCTGACGGTGACGCCGAACGGCAACGTTACGGAGCAGTGGCAGGACCTTTTCAAGCCGTATCTGAAGCTGTTCCATCGGTCCGGCAGGGAGACCGTCGAGGGCGTGAAGCTGACGATGTACGAGGCGACTATCGAGGGCGAGACGCTGAACGAGATCCTGCAGAAGTTCCAGAATATGATTTCGTTTTCCGACGAGCTTGCGAACGAACTTCCCGGGATCAAGGTGCGGATCGGGATCGATTCGAAGGGGTACCCCGCGTATATGGAGTTCGATATGGGCGCGTTCATGCAGAAGTTTATCGAGCACATGGGCGAGACCGACGTGCCGGGCGTAGAGATGCGGATGACCTGCATATACTTGGACTTTGACGCCATCGACCCGATCGTCCCCCCGGACGACAGCCAGATCACGGATCTCAGAAGCCTCATGCCGTGAGGACGGGGAAATAGCGGACGGGCAATGCCCGTCCCTACGGGGAAAATTCGATCTCCCCTGCGATTCGTTTACGCGATCGTGCGCATCGCACATGCCCTGTAGGGACGACCGCCGGTCGCATAACAACCCCTCAGTCACCTTCGGTGACAGCTCCCCTTGCACAGGGGAGCCAAGAAACTTGCCAACGACATGTAGGGGACGCCGACCCCGGCGTCCCGCTATGTATCATGACAGCCACGTTTGCTCTAAATCGTTCCCCCGTGTGTCATCCTGAGAAGGCGCAGCCGACGAAGGATCTCCTTTCCCACATTTCATCCTTACGCGGGCGGATGCGATCCGCCCCTACAGGCCGTTGGCGGTCCTCTTGCCTCCCCTGTGCAAGGGGAGGTGTCAGGCATCAGCCTGACGGAAGGGTTGTCATTAAAACCGCAAGTCTTTTTACGGGGCGTCCGGGAGGACGCCCCCTACTATCATGTAACATTTAATACTT
>CALGGM010000112.1 GCA_937915925.1 uncultured Clostridia bacterium
GAGCTACGGAGACATATGCAATTTTATCGGACAGGCCTCCCGCTTAGGAGGCGAATGCTCTATCCTGCTGAGCTACGGAGACACGATCGGAAACATCGATATGATACCACTTCGGCGGGGCGGCTGTCAAGAACCGATGCGCTGCGCAAAATAATTGTATTCCGCGATTGACGACGGCGCAAAAATGCGGTAAACTATATTCTTGTAAATGCAGGTTTACAAAACATTTTACGGAGGGTTTATCACATGATCAAAAAGTGGGTTTGCAGCGTTTGCGGTTACGTTCATGAAGGCGCAACTCCGCCCGAGGAGTGCCCGGTTTGCCACGTCCCGGCGTCGAAGTTCAATGAGGTGAAGGAAGAAAAGGTTTGGGCGGCAGAACATGTCGTCGGCGTCGCACAGGGCGCACCCGAGGAGATCGTATCCGGTCTTCGCGATATGTTTAATGGCGAGTGCTCCGAGGTCGGCATGTACCTTGCAATGAGCCGTGTCGCGATTCGTGAAGGTTATCCGGAGGTCGGCGCGTTCTTTGAGAAGGCGGCAATGGAAGAGGCGTGGCATGCTGCGCACTTTGCGGAGCTCCTCGGCGAAGTCGTGACTGATTCCACCAAGAAGAACCTCGAGCTGCGCGCAGAAGCCGAGTACGGCGCAACGCAGGGCAGAGCAGACCTCGCCAAGAAGGCAAAGGCGCTGAACCTCGACGCGATCCATGACATCGTACATGAAATCGGCCGCGACGAAGCAAGACACGGCAAGGGCTTCCAGGGTCTGCTTGACAGATATTTCAAATAAGAAATACCGCTAAGTTACAGACTTTTCGGAGGAAACAGCTATGTTGTGGAAGATTCTTGTGGAACTTCTGATCGGCGCGCTCTGCGGCTTTGTCGCGAGCAAGATCATGAAGGTGAGCGGCAAAAAGTGGTGGTTCTACATCATCGTCGGCCTGATCGGCGGTCTTGTAGGCGGTCTTCTCGGAAGCCTGATCCCGATCGGCGGCGGTTGGCTGTTTGGCGTCATCCTGTCGATCGTCGGCTCCTGCCTTGTCGTTTGGCTGTATAAGAAGTTCATTGCAAAATAACGCCTGCCATGAAGAAGTTGATTTCTGTTTTATTGGCGGTAGCGGCGATCCTTTCTTTGACTGCGTGCGAAAAGGAAAAGATCGTGCTGCATTGCGACGGCTGCGGTAAGGAACTGACGTTTGACGCCGATTCCGGCATGACCGAGGATTGGATCATCCTCTGCGACGATTGCCGCGCGTCTATCGATGAATGACAAAGAACAATGACAGAAGGGAAGGGCGCTGCCTTTCCCTTTTTTCCTATAAAACTGAGGAAATACACGCCGATAACGGGGACTGCATGTCCTACACAAATACGGAAAGAAAAAGCGTGACAAATGCGGAAAGATATGGTAAACTGTATTTGTTCGGCAGGAAGCCGGGCAGGACGCAGAAGCGCCGAAGCATAACGAAATCGAATTGCAGGCTATGAAAGCAGGCGAAGCTCTCTAAGAGTGCGCTTGCTTTTTGTTTTGCAAAAAAAGAAAGGAAAATCGTATGAACAAGAATCTTCGTAATCTCGTATTCGCGGCGCTGTGTCTGGCACTGTGCATGGTGCTTCCGCTGCTGACGGGGCAGATCCCGCAGATCGGGAGCATGCTGCTGCCGATGCACATTCCGGTGCTGCTTTGCGGCTTTTTGTGCGGCTGGCCGTGGGGACTTGCGGTCGGCGCGATCGCGCCGATCATGCGCTCGCTGATCTTCAGCATGCCGCCGATGTACCCGACTGCCGTTGCGATGGCATTTGAGCTTGCGGCGTACGGCGCGGCGAGCGGAATTCTGTACCGCCTGCTGCCGAAAAAAACGTGGAGCATCTATGTCGCGCTGATCGGCGCCATGCTGATCGGGCGCGCCGTGTGGGGACTTGCGATGCTCGTCATCAATGGGCTGCAGGGGAATGCGTTTGCGCTGCAGACATTCCTTGCGGGCGCGTTCATCAACGCGTGGCCGGGCATCGTTCTGCAGATCGTGCTGATCCCGCTGATCGTCCTTGCGCTCGACAAGGCGGGACTGGTGGACCGGCGGAAGAGCTGAGAAAAAGAAGAGAGAAAAGAGAAGAGAGAAGAGTGAATAGTTTAGGAGGGGGGTCCGACGGAACCCCTTCTTTTTTTCGGGACGCCGGGGTCGGCGTCCCCTACAGGAACCTTAACGGCACGCCGGGGTCGGCGTCCCCTATAGGGACTTTAACGGTACGCCGAAACCGGCCTCCCGAAAATATAAGGGGCTGTCTCAAAACAGTTTAACGAGCTGAGATGAGGCAGCGCTTTGTTTGTTTGCA
>CALGGM010000113.1 GCA_937915925.1 uncultured Clostridia bacterium
AACAAAGCGCTGCCTCATCTCAGCTCGTTAAACTGTTTTGAGACAGCCCCTTTTTCATTTGCCAGCCGTGTTTGACAAAGGTGAAGACTCCATGATATACTACAAAAAATCCCGGAGGTTATGCGGGGTTGCCTGCCATGCTGCCGCGGCAAAAACAGTTGCTGCGAGGCGTGCTTTAGAGACAGCGAGGAAAGGAGGCGCGTACGGATGCCAAAGCCTGCGTCGTTTGACGCGGAAGTCTATCGGAACCGCATCCATGAAGCGGTGGACGGAGTCAAGAAGCAGTATCTGTATTGGTCCATAAAACGGACCGATTACGGATTGCTTTTTTGGACGCGCTTAAAAGATCCTGTGAATCCCTGCAGGGCGGCGACGAATGCCTCTCGGGACCGACCGGGATCATGCACCTGCTGAAGCATGACGCGTCTGCGCAAAACGATCCCGCGGTCTGCTATCTGCGGGCACGGTGGGAAGAATTCCATGCGTTCCCGAAAACCGGTCCTCTGCCGCCGAACGACGGGAGAACGCCGTACGACAGCTGCCGCTCGCCGCAGCCGGAGATCATCGCCCTCTATGAGAAAGCGGCGCGCGCCGGTTCGGTGTACGCGGCGCTTTGGATGGCGTGGAGTTATGAGGTCGGCAGAGCGCCGTTTCCGAAGGATGCGGACGCTTCGGCGCGCTGGCTGAAGGAGGCGCTGTTTGCACAGTTCCCGCCGGAGCATCTGCGGATCCCGGAGCTGGATGTGTGCGATAAAATAGAGCGTATCCTGAGCGAAGCCGCAAGCAGCTGCAAGGCATACGAAGACGTGCAAACGGGGCTTGGGAACGGGATCGCAAACGCCGTGCGGCGCTGTGTCGGGAAAGCCTCCCCCGCTGACAGCACGGTCCTTCATGAGCGGGCAGTACAGTTCGGCGAGACGCTCATCGGGTTCGGCGCGACGTGGGTAAAAACGGACGGTCTTTGGGGGTTAAAGCCGACGCCGCAAGCGTATCGCGCGGCTTGGTCCGTTTTTCAGGGTGCAGAACAGGCATGGGAACAATGGTATCGGGAAAAGCTCGATGCATGGCATGCCGAGCGGGACGCATGGTTTGCCTCCTCCTTCGAACATGCGGATGCGCCGTTTACGTTCCGACAGACGGACTGGGATCCCAAATGGGATTATTATTTTGAAACGGACGACAGACAGTGCCGACTGTGGCTGTCCCATTTACCCGATATTCTCGGTCTTCACACGGCGAGCAGGCTCTATCCGAAAGGATTCTCGGATTTCTGTGCGAACGAGCCATACTATGAAGGGTCGTCGATCGTCGTGTTGGAAGAGCTTGAGGAATACCTGGATGATCTCTATGCGTACAGAGAGGACGTGCAGTCCATGCCCGAGGTCTGTCAGCAGGAGTATCGGATGCTCTGCCGCATCATTCTGTATGCGCGAGCCCATGAACTCACCGTGGATTACGGTTTGTTGGACTGCCTGAATGTCAAGGATTAGGCCTCGCGCGTCATCCCCGGTCGTGTTTTCGCGGCGCCTGTAACTTTTTCTCTTACTCCACACCGACGCCGCAATTATCATCCGACCCCTCCGCAGCTTAATCCGCGCATTCCGTTAAACGCAACACTTTATTAAACAAAAACCGCAAAGACCCCGGAGCGATCCGGTGCGTTTTTGAAAGCATATCAAGGAGCCGATCATGGAAACGACCAACGCTGTAAAGATCCTGACCGCAGGGATACTGGCGCATGTGGACGCGGGAAAAACCACGCTGTCCGAAGCGATGCTGTACCGTGCGGGCATGCTGCGCAGGCTCGGCCGCGTCGATCGGCGGGACACGTTCCTTGATACGCACGCGCTGGAGCGGGAGCGCGGCATCACGATCTTTTCAAAACAGGCGCGCATCCGCACGGACGGTATGGAGCTGATCCTGCTCGACACACCGGGGCACGCCGACTTTTCCGGCGAGACCGAGCGCGCCGTCGCCGCGATGGACGTTGCGATCCTCGTCGTCAGCGGAACTGACGGCGTGCAGGCGCACACGGACACGCTGTGGTCTCTGCTGCTGCGCGCAAAGGTCCCGACCTTCGTATTCGTTACAAAGATGGACGCCGCCAAGCGAAGCCGTGAGGATCTTTTGGAGGACCTCCGACAAAGCTTCGGCGAGGGCTTCCTCGAATGGCCCGTTTCGGACGCTGAATCGCTCGCGCTGCTTGACGACGCAGCATTTGAAACCTATCTCGAAACGGGACGCGTGTCCGACGATGAGATCACGCGCCTGATCCGCGAACGCAAATACTTCCCCGTCTGTTTCGGCTCCGGGCTCAGGCTGGACGGCGTCGACGCGTTTTTGGAGCTTCTGAAAGCCCACGCGCCGGTCCCGCCGCGTCCGCCGGTGTTCGGCGCGATCGCCTACAAGATCGCCCGCGACACGCAGGGCAACCGTCTCACGTACGTCAAGGTGACCGGCGGCACGCTTTCCGTGCGGGACACGCTGCGCTACCGCGGCGCGAACGGACAGCTCATTGAGGAAAAGGCGGCGCAGCTTCGCCTGTACTCCGGACCGAAATTTGAATCCGTGCAGAGCGTTTCGGCAGGTGACGTCGTCGCGGTGATTGGGCTGCCCGAAACGCGCCCCGGGCAGGGGCTCGGCGCGCAGCCGGACGCAAAGCTGCCGCTGTTGACCCCTGCGCTGAGCTTTCGGATCGGATTGCCCGCGGGCGTCGACGCGCAGACGGTGCTGCCGAAGCTACGGCAGCTTGAAGAGGAGGAGCCGCTTTTGCACATCGTCTGGCAGCCGCACCCCGGCGAGATCCGCGCCGAGCTCATGGGCGCGCTGCAGACGGACGTTCTTGCCTCGCTCATTCGGGAACGGTTCGATCTGAACGTAAAGATCGACGCGGGCAGCATCCTGTATCGGGAAACCGTCGCCGCGCCGGTCGAGGGCGTCGGACACTTTGAGCCGCTTCGGCATTACGCGGAGGTGCATCTGTTGATCGAGCCCGGCGCACCGGGCAGCGGGCTTCAATTCGGTTCCGCCGTCAGCGAGAACGAGCTGGATCTAAACTGGCAAAGGCTGATTTTGACACATCTGTCGGAAAAGGAGCATCTCGGCGTGCTGACCGGCTCGCCGTTAACCGACGTGAAGATCACCTTGATTGCGGGACGCGCGCATCTCAAGCATACGGAGGGCGGCGATTTCCGCGAGGCGACCTATCGCGCGGTGCGGCAGGGACTGATGCAGGCGGAAAATGTGCTCTTGGAGCCGTATTATCGGTTCCGTCTCGAGGTCCCGCATACCGACGTCGGACGCGCGATCAGCGATATTCAGGCGATGGGCGGCACGCACGACGCGCCGGTGGAAGCCGGCGAGCGCATGGTACTGACCGGCATTGCGCCGGTGTCCGCTATGACGGATTACGCCGCCGAGGTCGCCGCGTATACGCGCGGACGCGGACGGTTCTCGTGCCGCGTCGAAGGGTACCGCCCGTGTAAAAACGCCGCTGCCGTGATCGAAGCGCGCGGCTACCGTCCCGAGGCGGACCTCGACAACACGCCGGACAGCGTGTTCTGCGCGCACGGCGCGGGCTTTGTCGTGAAGTGGAACGACGTGCGCTCGTATATGCACCTCGACACAGGCTTTGGAAAACCGGCGCCGTCCTCGGAGCCGCAGCGCGTGATCCGACGCAACATGAACCTCGATGAAAAGGAGCTCGAGGCGATCATGGAGCGCGAGTTCGGTCCCATCCGCCGCAGCGTGTATTCCGCGCCGAAAACCGTCGCTGCCGTGGAAGCGGCGCCGCAGGCGGAAAAGAGCCCCGAACGCATCTTCGTGGACGGGTACAACGTGATCTTCGCGTGGGACGAGCTCAAGGCGCTCGCCGCGGAAAGTCTCGACCTTGCGAGATCGAAGCTCATCGAAACGCTCATCAATTATCAAAGCTTTACCAGATCGGAGGTCGTGCTGGTGTTCGACGCGTACAAGGTCTCCGGCGGACAGGGCGCGAAGTACGACGAAGCCGGGCTGCACATCGTGTACACCAAGGAAAACGAGACCGCGGACATGTACATCGAGCAGATCGTGGAGGAGATCGGCAAGAACGTTTCCGTCCGCGTCGTGACGTCCGATTCTTTGATCCGGCTCGGCGCGCTGCGCTCGGGTGTTCTCCGCACGTCGTCGGACGTGTTTGAGGAGGAAGTGGAACGGGTCATGGAAAAAATCGCGGAAACCATCGAACGGAGCAATCAGGCGAATGGAAAACAGTGAATTTTTAAAACGCATCGACGATCTCAGTGATCGCGCGGATCGGCGCGGCGTGCTGACGAAAACGGCGTTTCTCACCGCCGCGGAGCAGGCGCAGCTTCGGCAATATTACCGCGGCGATCGACTTCTGCTCTCCGGCGGACAGCCGGACTGCGAACGGCAGATCGCGTTTTTCCTGCCCGCGTATCTCGAGCCGGACGAGCTCGACCTTTCCGAACACATCCGCGCCGTCAGGATCGAGGCGCACTTCGGCGTGCCGGGGCACCGCGATTACCTCGGCGCGATCCTCGGATTGGGCGTTCGGCGCGAAGCACTCGGCGATCTGCGCATCTTCGACGCGACGGCGTACGTATTCTGCCTTCCCGCGGTGCAGACGCTGCTGCTGGACGAGCTCAATAAGGTCGGGCGGTTCGGCGTAACGGTCACGGACGTCGCGCTGTCCGGCGTCCCCGCGCCGATCATCCGCGTAAAAACGCACACCTGTACGGTGAAAAGCCTGCGGCTCGACGCGGTCGCGGCGGCGATTTTCGGGATGAGCCGCACGTCGGCTGCGGACATGGTGTGCATGGGCGCGGCAAAGCTGAACGACCTCCCCTGCGAGCGCACGGACGCGCCGATCAAGGAGGGCGACGTGATCTCCCTGCGCGGCCACGGCAAGGGCCGCCTCAACTCCATCGGCGCCCACTCCAAAAAAGACCGCATCTTCATCGAAACCGAGCTGTACATCTGAATGCGGACAAAACCTAAAGCCGTCAGGCATCCCGAAAAAGGATCCTGACGGCTTTTTTATTTGTCTGAATTTTCAGGTCTTCGGCATTACTTTGGCAGATCCTGTAAATCCGTCAATCCAGCTTGATCCAGATTGCCGGACGAACGCCGTAATAGTCCCTGCTGACGGCGTCGCCGCTGGAATAGACCGATCCGCCATAGTATACAAGGGATGCATGATCCGTATCTACACCTGCGTTTCTCAGCCACCACCAGCCGTATCCGTCATGCGCCTCCAGCTGACCGAGCCGAAGCACGTATTCCGTCGCCTTTGCCGCACGGTCGCTGTCCGAGCTGAAATACGATCCCACTTCTTCCACGTCAAGCAGGAATACATAATCATTCGTCTCCGACCCGGGCATAACGTCAAACCGTTCGTTTCCGGAATCCAGATGCTCTTCTTCCGAGATCAGCTTCCGCTCTTCCGAGGAAAACGCATTGTCCAGAAAAGAACCGTTCAGCCATGTGCGCAGATCGCTCTTGCGCCATCTGATTTTCTTATAGGTATCATTGAACGGCTTGCTTTCGATTATCTTCTCCGTGATCAGAAGAGCCTTCGATCCCGATACCTGTAACACGCGCCATTCGATCGGCTCGGCTCCGTTGGCGGAGTTGCCGTCCTGTTCGTACGTTCCGAAGAAAACAGAATCGTGTTTCCTCAAAGAATTTACCGAAGTGATCGCCTTGCCGTCCTTCATGGGATACCCGCTCGGTTCCGGTGTCGGCGGCTCTGTCGGCGGATCGGTTGGGTCGTTCGGTGGATCTGTCGGATCGGTCGGTGGATCGGTTGGATCGGTCGGATCGATCGGTGGATCGGTCGGCGGATCGGACGGCAGCATTGGCATCGTTATTGAAGTATCTCTGCCCGACACTTCAATCGTTATTTCCTCGATCACTTCCGCCTCATCTTGGAAAGATACCTTGATCTCACTGTCAGCTGTAATCTCACCACTTCCCTTTCCCGGAATAATGATAACAGTCTTTGCATCTCCGGTCTGAAACAGATAATAGTCCATGCCGGCCGCATGGCGTTTTGAAGTATCTTTGACCGCGGACGACAGAATCTCAGGGTTTTCGATTCCGTAATCCTTAACGCTTCCATACACGCTGATACAGACTGCAGTTGTATCAATATTTTTGGCTGCTGCTCCTGTCGGGATCACTATCATGCTCGTATTGGAATCACCGTCAAGCACGGTGGTTTCAATTCCGCTGCGATCAAAAACGAAACTGATCGATGTTCCCTCAAACAAACAATACAACTCGCCGCCCTCAAGATACGCCATGGAAAGTGAGCCGTATTCCACCGTTATTTCGCCATAGGTCTTACCGATCATTTTGACTTCCGGTTTATTGCCGATCATTTGCATAACATTGTTTGACCCGACACAAGCTACAGATCCGATCATCGCCGATAAAGTCAATATCAGCAAAAGATGTCTGATCACCTGCATTCCTGATCTGCGAGCAGAAAAGCCCTTATTTCGAACGCTACTAACCATCTCAGTACCTCCATAATATAAGATTATACAGTAGAAAAAAGCCAATGTAAACCATTTTATATCGAAAGCCTTCTCAGTTTCATCACATCAATCACGTACTTGTTTTTGAAAGCTGTTATCTGATCGACTCAGCATGCGTAAGTCAATGGCTGAACACCCATCTGCTCCATACAGTGGGACAAATCATAGTCGAAATAAAAAGCGGAGCATTTTCAACGCTCCGCTCAGGCTGTCGCAAAAGGGGTCAGACCATTTGCGGCGAGATATTATAAATGAATACTAGCAGGATGAAAGGGCGCAAGGACGCCCTTTCTTTCTATTATTTCGCCGCAAACTATCCGCGTTTTCGCTCAGTCGCATACTTTAGTATAGCTCCGTCGCGAAAACGCGAATTCTGCCACCCTTATCAACAGCCTGCGTTCCCCTATCCTGTTTCAATTCCACGGATTCACCCACAGTGCCGGGCGAACGACGCCGTAGCTGTGATTGACCTGATTTCCCCAATAATCAACCTCACCGGACGCAAGCACATCCGAAGCAAAGTCTTCGTATTTCCCGACAGAGCGCAGCCACCACCAACAGTATCCGTTTGAATCGTCAGAGTGGATGGACTCCTGTTTCAATTCCTTTGCATACTTTGTGGGCTTGCATTGCCTTGCAGAATCACTCTTAAAATACGAGCGGGCTTCTCTTGCGCTTAGTACAAACACCTTGTCCGTACAATCTTCGCCCTGCCACATATCATTGAACGATGGATTGGTATCCGCCGTGACCCATGTATTCTGGATAATAGCCCGTTCATCCGAGCTGAATGCAGTTTTCAGAAAATCATCATTCAGCCATGCCCGAAGCTTGCATTCCTCCCACGTAATTTCGCCGCGCGGCGTATGGTACTGCTGACGGTCAAGCCCATAGCGGCTGATCAGCAGCAGCTTGTCTCCATTTTTATCCAACACCAGCCATTCTATGGCTTCCGTCCCGTTTGAACGGCTGTTGTCCTGTTCATAGGACCCGAACGTAACGTAGTCGCCGACCGACGCGTTCTTAAGCTGCGCGAGATAATCCGGTTCCGGCGTCGGCGGTACCGGCGTCGGCGGATCGGACGGTGGATCGGACGGCGGATCGGACGGCGGATCGGAAGGGCTTTCTACGCTGCCGTTTCCAAGCTTCTCCGGCGTACCGAAACTCATAGTGGAAAAGCCCCACTCATCTGTCTCCGGATTCTTGATAAACACAGCGTTCATATCGATACTGTACAGATCATTGCCTTTTTTACATCTTACGTCCATATCGGCATAATCCGTGATATACAGTATACCGTCCTGTACCTGCGCATAAGCGTCATGCTTTATCTGATGAGACTCATACGAGTAGTCGCTGAAGGATAGTTTCAAAACGTTCGAAATAAAACTTCTCACAATTCGATCCGGCGCACCGTCCTCATCCGGCAACGGAATGCTTTGTGTGCCACTGCTTGATTCAGCGCATCCGAAGGATGTCAACAGAAACAAGGCAGCCAAAAGAAGCGATACCCAAACAGTCCTCTTTTTCATTTCAGCCCTCTTGCCGGCGCGGCAACCGACATTCCCTTCAATGAAAACAGGAGCCGCAAAAATACCCGTTTTCGTTCAGGATCTGAATTTAGACGTGCGCGATGCGTTAATATCAGGGATTCACCCATATTGCAGGCCGAATATCTCGGTATCCGTGATCAACCTGATCTCCGGTATAGTCGATCTCCCCCGATCCCATGACAACCGCAGCATAGTTGCTGTACTGACCGATCGTGCGCAGCCACCAGTAACAATACTTTCCTCCATCCGAAAGAGGATTCGAATTCCTTTTTACATATTCCGTTTCCTCGCACCGTCTTTCACTGTCGTTCGAAAAATATTTTTTCGCTTCATCTGCGCTCAGAAGAAATACCTTATTCGAAATGCTGTTCCCTTGCCACACGCCCGGATGCTCTGCATTTTTGTCGGGAGTCACCCACGTTTCCTGAATCAATTCCGCCTCTTCGGTGTTGAATGCTTCGTTCAAAAAGTCCTCGTTCAGCCACTTTCGCGCCGGACTGTACTCCCATGCCGTTTCTCTGTCGCCGCTGTATGCCCGACGCTTCAGCGCATATTTGCTGATCAAAAGCAAGCTGTCGCCGTCTTTATCCAACACACGCCACTCGATGGGTTCCGGTTCGGAAAGATCATTGTCCTGTTCAAACCGGCCGAACGTAACATACTCACCGACCTTTGCATTTTTCAGCTGCAACCGGAGATCAGATTCCGGCGTCGGTGTCGGCGTCTCAGGTGTAGGCGTCGGCGACTCCGGCGTTGGCGTCGGAGAATCCGTCGGCGTATTCGGAGTCAGCGGATCTGTCGGCAAGTTCGGAGTCGGTGTCGATGTTGAAGACGCGTCAACTGACACCTTAATCTCACTGTCTTTTGTAATATCTGTTTTTCCTTTCTCCGGAATGATTGTTATGAATTGATCATCACCCATCGGAAACAGGAAATAATCCATGTTTACTTCATGAAGCACAGACTTTTCTTTGACTGCAGATGACAGGATCTCCGGATTTGCGATCCCATAATCGTTTACTCGTCCATACACTCCGATACAGACCGCAGCAGGATCAATGCTCTTGGCGGCAACACCTGCCGGGATTGCAATAACATTCGCGTCCGTATTCCCCTCAGATTGGACGAAATCGATCCCTCCTCGATCAAAGATAAAGCTGATCGGTGTTTTTTCAAAGACACAATGCAGTTCGCCGTCCTCAAGATAAGCCATAGAAAGCGAACCGTATTCGTCCGCTATTTCATCAAAAGACTTCCCGATCATTTTAACTTCTTGCTTATTTCCGATCAGCTGCAAAATATTCCCCGATCCGACGCAGGCGATCGAGAGAATCAAAGCCATGATCGATAGGAGCGCCGGGATTTTGCGGATCCATGCTCCGCGAAGCGAAAAGCGGGGCGTTCTGTTAAGGCTGCCGTTATTCATATCACTACCTCCATAATGTATCATTATAAGGCAAAAAGTAACAAATGTAAACTGTTTTCTGTTCACGGAGCGAGGCGTCTACTCCGCCAGCAGGGCGAGGGCGCGGCGGTACTTTTCGGCGCGCTGCAGGGCGGCGGCGTCGATGTGATCGAGGCGGATAAGGTCGCTGTTGTGCTTCAGGTCTGCGATCTTGACCGCACGGGCGATCGGGTTCTCTTTGAGTGCCGCAACATACGTCATGTAGGGCACGCGCTCGTCGTGCGTGGGCAGCGTCAGCGCGTCGATCACCGACTGCGGAAAGCCCATCGCGGCAAGATCCGCAAGCGTCCGGTCGGTATCCTCCACCACGTCGTGCAGCAGCGCCGCGACCGTCGTCTCCTCGGTCGTCATCTGCTCCGCGAGGTGAAACGGATGGAACACGTACGGCAGACCGCTTTTGTCCACCTGGTCCTTATGCGCTTCAAAGCAAAGCTTCATCGCCTTTTTCGTCAGTTCCGTATAGATCATACTGCCTCCGCTTGCGCGTCACCGCTTCTGACGGTACGCCTGTCCGTAAACATACTTCGAGATCCAAGCCGGATCGCCCGCATCGCCGCGCTCCGTCACGGTGAACCCGTCGCAAAGATCGTCCGCAAGCTCCAAAATCACGTCCGCGATCTCAATATCCGTCTTCCATTTTTCGTCGATCCCCGCATAGCCGACCCACGCGCCGAGAATGTTCCCTAAGATCGCGCCGGTCGAATCGCTGTCGCCCTTGTGATTGACGGATGCGATCAGCGCGGCGGAAAAATCGTCCTGATGCCGCAGCGCGCAGTAGATCGCGATCGCAAGCGCTTCCTCCGCGACCCACCCTTCGCCGAGCAGGTGGATGTTATCGAGATCGCCGTCCGCATTCTCCGACAGCGCGACCGCCCGATCGGTCAGCTCGCACAGATACGGCAGGTTCTCATCGCCCGCGAACAGCTTCTGCGCCGCGTCCTTCGCTTCCAGAACGATCGTCTTCAGCGTCGGTCGGTCCCCGTCATGAAACACGGTCCGGCTGACGATATGGCAAAGCATCGCCGCCGGCATGTAGCCGAGCGAATGTCCGTGCGTGATCGCCGCGATCTGCGCCGCTTCCATGTCCCGCTGCAAACGCGTCTCCTCCGAGCCCGGTCTTCCGCCGTGCAGCCCGACCGGCGCGACGCGCATCACGCCGCCGCAGCCCTTGCTGTTGTTGCGCGGATTGCGGATATAGTCCTCGATCTGCTCATTCGACCGTCTCGCCTTCTCCAGCGCGTTCAGGCACGTGATCCCCGGCGCGCGCGCCGCAAACAGTTCCGGTACGTCCAGAAGCCATGAGATCCCGTTCTGATACATGCCGTTGTCCTGTTCGTTCCGCTCGCGTCTAAACGGCTCCTCCTGCGTTCTGAGCCAATCCTGATACGCCCGCGCCACGTAATCGCGCGGTTCGCCCGCCGCGCCGCCGATCAGGCTCCCGCGAATCGCGTCGCGCACATCCTTCGCACCGTTCCGTCCGTTATTTTCGGTCGGCGCCGTGTCCGAAACCGATTCGTTCCGATCTTCTCGCTGCATGTTTTTTTCTCACTGTCCGTTTTTGATTTGATTATACCCGATATACGGTACAAACACAACCGTTTCGGTCGATCCTGCGATCCGACGCGAAACGGTTGACCGCGCGCGCGATTCGATTTATACTAAAGAGGGGAGAGCGGAAAGGAGAATGTATCATGGACGCAAGGTTTGAAACCGTCCCGCTGCCGTACGGAGCGGTGCATTTCGCCATTCTCGGCGCGGTTCTTGCCGTCTGCGTGCTGTGGGCATGGCTGCTTCGGAAGCAGAAGCCGGAGCGCCTGATCCGCCTGATCGCGGCGCTCGGCGTCTTCATGCTGCTCACCGAGGTGTGGAAGCAGTGGTTCGTTCACCGCTATGTGTACGAGGGTCCGTCCTCATGGTTCTTCCCATGGCAGCTCTGCAGCATGACGATGTACTGCGCCGCGGTCCTGCCGATATTGAAGGGCAAGGCGCAGGATACGGTCCTCGCGTTTCTCTGCTCGTACAATCCGGTCGCTTCGTTCTTTGCGCTGCTGTTTCCGACGGACATGATGCGTCCGCAGATCCTCCTGTTCACCCACAGCTTTCTGTACCATGCCCTGATGCTGCTCATCTGGCTTGCCGCGCTGTCCGTACTGAAACGCCGCGAGCGGGTACGGTTCCTGCCGGTCCTGTTGCTGTTTCTCGGTATGGCGGCGATCGCCGAGGGGATCAACGTGATCAGCCACGCGATCATCGGGAATATCTATACCGAAGCGAATATGTTCTATATCACCCCGTACTACCCGTCCACGCAGCCGGTGTTCCGTACGATCGCGGTGCGGCTCGGGATCCTGCCGGAGATCCTCCTGTACCTTGCGTCGATCAGCGCAGGCAGCTATGGAGTGTATCGGCTCGGACTGCTGCTCGCAAAAAGATCCCGTTCGGGACGTCAAACGGAAAATCCGTAATCTGCGTTCGGTCAGACCGTCTTCCGCTCGACCTCGACCGTGATCTCCGGCGTGCCGTTGCGCGGGTCGAACAATGCGGCGATGCGCGAAGCATACCAGCTTCGGATCTGCTCGTCGCTCAGCTCGCAGGGCTCGCCTGCCGTTCTGATCCGGACCGTGATGATCTGCTCTTCCATCTGTTCCCTGCCTTTCCGAAGCGGCAGCGCGTCGCTCCGTTTTCAGTATAATCGGCTTCCCGCTAAAAAGCAAGTCTGTCCGTAAGCCATATGTACGTGCCAAGAAACAAACCGCCGCGCTGCGCGACGGTTCGCTTTGCTGTATGCATCATACCGTGAAACGCTTGAAAGGAGGACAAAAAGCTACGGTATCAGGCGCGAAAGCGGCGTCGGCGCAGGCGGCGTTGGGAGAATGTTCGGACCGTCCCGACCGCCTTCGGGGGGGTTGAAGGCGGCCGGGGCTCCGTTTTCATCGGGTGCGGGACGTAGGATCCATGGATGGTTGGGAAGGTGTAGATGCCGGCCCCGCAGCAGCGGACGGGATTTGGGAAGAGTTTCCCGTCCGTTTCCCGAAACTTATTTGACCTTGCAGGAGACCGTATTCGACCATTCGCCGAAGTACGTCATGCCCTCGAATTCGTGATACGAGCGGACCTGCACGTAATAGGTCGTTTTGGATTTCAGATTCTTGATCGTTTCGCGGTATACGTCCGCACGCGTGATCTTGCACGTAACGACGTTCTTGGTGAAGTCCCGATCCGTTGCGTAGCGGATCTGATACCCCGTGAACACCTTCGAGCCCGTCCAGCGCACGGTCATCGACTTCTTGCCCGCGTCCACGCCGTCGAGCACGCGCGTGGTGATACGCACCGCGGTCTTTAAGGGACCGACAACGCCGAGGTTATAGTTGTCCATCGCGCCGCCGATCTTCGTGCCGTCGGCATTCTTACGCTCCGCGAAGTATGCCTTGACGCCGTACTGATACCGCGTACCGGCGAACACCTTCGTATCCGTCCACGACGTCGCCGTCGTGTTGTTCCAGCGCTCGAACGTCGTCCAGCCCGCGCTCGTCAGGTTCCATGCGCGGCGGTAGATGACATAGCCCTTCGCGCCGGGGACCGCGTTCCACGTCAGCTTGACGCCGTCCTTCGTGTTCGCCACGGAGGTCGCCTGCGTCGCAGGCAGGTAAAGCTTGAACATCAGGCTCGCCGTCGGACCGCCGCAGACGAGCTGCACATCCGCGTATGCCGTGCCGGGATCCGTATTGGTGCGATACGACACGTTCGCATAGCCGGTGTCGAACGCCGTACCGTAGGCGTCCTTCAGCGTCACGCGCGGCTTCTTCGCGCTGCCGTCCGCGATCATGTACGCCGTCGTGCCCTTGAACTGCACATCCCGGCTGTCGAGCGCCGCGGTAAACGCGATCTCGCCGAACGGGCGAAGCACAGCCTTACCGATGGACGTCACCGTGCCGTTCGAGGTCCATTCCGACGCGAGCGCCGCGGGATAGTACACGGTCAGGCTGCTGTCCGTACCGTAGAAACGTTCCATGTCAAACGTCATACTGTTCGGCGCTCCGAAATAGTACACGCTCGTAAGCGACGGGGTCTCCACGAGGCAGTCGAAATATTCCTGTTCAAGGGACGCCGGGAACACGACCTGCTCAAGCGCGTCCGCGCCCGCAAACGCCATCTGTCCGACGGTCTTTGTGCCGCTCGGAACCCAGAAGGACTTCCCCGTCTTTTTGGGGATCGCGCGAAGCAGATCCTTCAGATCCTTTGTGTACAGCGCGTTCCTGCTGACGGTATACTGCTTGTTTCCGGACGCGACCTTGATCTCCGCAAGCTCCTTGGACCCGATAAAGCAGTCGTACAGCTTCGTTACGCTGGCAGGGATCGACACGGAGGTCATATTCGGGCAGGCGCCGTCGCCTTCATAATTGCCGGAGAACGCACGCTTTCCGACCGACGTGACGCCCTCTTCGATCACGACCTTTTTGACCTTGCTGCAATCCGCAAGCCAGCCGGGCGTTTTTCCGTACATGAAGTTCCACATCAGTCCCTTGCCGGAGACCGTCAGCGTGCCGTTCGCGTCAAGCTTCCATGTGACGTAGTCGCCGCAGAATCTCGTTCCCTCGGGATAGGTCAGACCGTCGTCAAACGGCTTCATGGGGTAATATGTGTCAAACAGATAGGTCCCGACCAAGGGCTCCCAGACATACGCAAGGTGCTTGCGGTAATAGATCGTAAAGTTTTCCGCCGTGTGCGCGAACACATCGGAGCCCGCGCCGCCGTCCGCCGGCGGTTCGCCGTAGAAATACGCCGCCTCCAATCCGGTATACGCAAACGCGACCTCATTGATCAACGCCACCGTGCCTGGAATGCGCACGCGCTTCAGGTTCGTGAGACCGGAAAACGCGTCCTCGGGAATGACCGTCATCCCGTCCGGGATGGTGATCTCCTCGGCGATCTGCGCAGTACCGATGATCGTCCCGCCGTACAGCACGCCGTCGACCAGCTTCAGGTCTTTGTTGTTCGGATCGATCGTGACGACCGCTTTCTTGATCGAACGGTTCCTGTCGCCTACGGACGTCACGGAAGCCGGGAACGAAACCGTCTTGAGGTTTCCAAGCCCGTCGATGACCTCCGAGCCGATGCGGGTAACGCCGTTTTCCACGACGACCTTCTTGATCTGCGAATGGTACTCTTCAAAGAATGTAGGCGGTTCGTTCCAGAAAAATTCATCGGTCGGACCTTTGCCCGAGAGCGTCAGCGTTCCGTTTGTATCGAGCGTCCAGCGAACGTTCTCGCCGCACATGCCGGATGCGACCTCCGAAGCCTTCGTCTGCTCCGCCGCGACCGCTTCCATCTCCTCCGACGGCTCCGCGCTCTCCGCTTTCGCCGCGCCCGTCATCGAGAGCACCGTCACGATGTTCAGGATCCATGCAAGGATCCTCCTCATGCGCTTCATATCTCATCCTCCTGCTTGCTGTTTTCACTTAATAAGACAAAGAAAATGCGATTTGGTTTTATGAATTTTGTATTTTTTATCTTTCCCTTGAACTTTTGTCGCAATTCCTTCTTCGATCGTACTTTTCACAGAAGAAAACGGAATACTTTTTCCTTCAAAAAGCATCCTTCGGCGGCTCATAAAGGCTTTTACAATCCATGCATCCGACCATTCAAATTGATATTTCATCTTTTATATGAGAATAACACACAATACCGTAGATGTCAAATATTAATATCATTATGATAATGCAATATCTATTTGTATCAAATATGATTCTAATATGGTAGGTGACAAATATGATTGCAACAAGAATTAAAATCTTGCGGGAAGATGCAAAAATGACCCAGGCAGAACTCGCCAAGCAGCTCGGAATAACGCGGTCCGGCGTGAATGCATGGGAAATGGGTATATCCGTGCCATCAACGCAGTATATTGTTGAGCTTGCACAGCTATTCAAAGTCTCGACCGATTACCTGCTTGGCGTACAGTCAAGCAAAACGATTGACGTGTCCGGTCTGTCGGATGACGATATTCAGGTATTGCACACGATTGTCAGACATTTCAGAGAAAAGAGCAAATAAAACGATCCGGTGGCAGCATGATGGAACATGCTGCAAAAAAGCGGAGTTGTGTCCCTCCGCTTTTTGTGATCACCGCACCCTACGCAGCAGTCTGCCGCAGCCGACGCTGCGTTTATATTTTGCGTAAAATCAATATGTACTGCGTCTGCCCTCGCGGATCAGCGGGTCGCTCACGCTTGGGACCAGCGCGGAATATCCCCACGCGAGCCCGTCCGCCCATGTTCGCTGCGGATCGGCGGAATGCCAGTTGATGTATTCGCCCATGAACACCATCGCGGTCGACGAGCCGCCGTCCAGATTGTAGGCGACCTGCACGCCGAGATCCGCAAAGATCTGTGCGAACTCATCCATCTTGTACCCGTAGGCGCGGTGGGAATCCCGCCCGTCGGAAACGATGACGATAAAGTGTCCCGGCTCGACCATGCCGACCCCGCAGCGCGGGTTCTGTCTCGCCACAAAATGATCGCCAGCGTTCGGATTGACCTTGCCGTTTTCGACGAGGACCGGTCCGAAGCTGAAGCTGTGCAGCACGCCGCTGTCCAGAAGATCGACGCCGGAAACCTCCTTTTTATGGATAATCCGCATGGTAAGATCGTCGTCGATCACCATCGAATCCTCGCCGGAGCCATCGCTGTACAGGACGCCGTTGCGCAGAAGCACGCCCTTGTGCTCCACATCGGCGTCGTTCAGGTTGTCCCCCGTCACCGCGAGCACCGCGCGGAAGTTTCTCGAAATGAGCCACGGCGGCTCGCTCGCCTGTGCGGGCACGAGATGCGACGCGAGCACCGCGCGGAAGCTGTTGACCTCGCGCATGTAGACGTGCGCGATATACTTGCAGTAGGGATGGTTGTGCTCCGTGGTCAGCACGCGGTCGATGATGACCGCAAGGATGTCCGAACGGTACTCCCAATGCCCGTTGTCGTAATCGATGACGACGACCTCCTCCGGATCGCCCTCCTGTCGGAAGAACTCCGCAAACTTCTCCGGCTCGGGCGTGGGCTCGACCGTCGGCTCCGCGGTGGGCTTTTGTGTCGGCGCTTCGGTCGGCGCGGGCGTTGCGGTCGGCTCTGCGGTCGGCAAAGCCGTTTCCGTCGGTTCGACTGCCGCCTCTTCACGGGTGCAAAGCTGCACGTTTGCCGCAAACAGGATCCCGATCGCAAGCAGCACAGCGGCGCCGATCAGAAGCAGGACGGTCCGCGCGCGCTTCTTTTTGCTGTACAGGATCGCGGCAAGCGCGACCGTTGCGATCGCCGCGCCGATCGTGAGGATCGCGGCGGCGGAATGATCCTTTTTCGCGGGCGCTTCCACTTCCGCTTTCACGGGTTCGGGCGTCGGCGCTGCGGTGGGCGCGGGCGTCGGAACAGCCGTCGGCGCTTCGGTCGGCGCTTCCGTGGGAACCTCGGTCGGCTCTGCGGTGGGCGCAGGCGTCGGGTCCGCGTAACGGATCAGATCGCCGTGCGCGATGTGCTCAAACAGATCGTTCTGCGCCCCGTCCTCGCCGACGGTGCTGATCGCAAGATGAAACCGCAGGCTGTCCGGAAGCTTGACGCCGAACGACGCGCGGGACCGATAGCACGCGTGCGCGGTGCGGGAGACGTCCGCGGCGCTCGCGCCGTCGTACGAGACGAGCGGCTGTGTAAAACCCAGCACGGTCTCGCCCGTTTCGGAAGCCTGATACAGCTTTCGGATCGCGGCGGCGGGATTGGAAAGGTTGTAGCGTGAAACGACGCTCTGCGTGATGCGCGCGGAATAGGGCGTGCGCACCGGCGAGAACGTGTCGTCCGGATCGCAGGTCACGACGATCTTCGGCCTGTAGATCGAGAACAGCTCATAGAGGCGGTCGCGCACCTGCCCCTCGCGCCAGAAATAGGACATATCGCTCATGTTGGCGGTCGCCTGATCGTCGCGCTGCAAAAAAACGGGAATGACGTCGACGCCCATCGCGTCGAACGCGCGGAACGCCTCCTGCACCTCGTAGCCGTAATCCTTGCCGATGTACACAATCGCCGTTCTGACGTCGTGCTCCTTTGTATAGAGCGGCAGCAGCCCGCCGAGCTTTTCGGTCTCGTCCGACACGCCGGACAGCACCAGCATCAGATCCACGGGTTCGACGACGCGCTGACACGTCGCTTCATACCCCGGCGCGCAGACGCGCAGCTCGCAGATGCTCGGCGTCGCGCGGCTCACGGTGCGGAGCGTGATCCGGTTCGCGCCGTCCGTCGGCAGGAACATCCGGTAGTCTTCCGTATAATAGCTCTCGGTTTTCAGCAGCGCACCCGACGCGGCGTAAAAATCGGCGTCGATGCGGCGGTTCACATCGTACCACGAGATCAGCAAGCCGGACGCTTCCCCGTCCCATTTCACGGTCAGCGGCTGTTCATAGGTGAACGTCAGGCGCGTCCGGTCGTTGTCGTCGGAAAGGTTTGGGATCTTCGCTTCGTTTCCGTTCGGCCATTCGATGCTGTACTCCAAAAATCCGCCCGCCTCCCCTTGCTCGGCATTCGCCGAAGGCACGGAGATCGCAAGCAGGACCAGGATCAACAGCAGGGAAAGCAACGTCAAACGGTTTTTCATATCTACCTCAGAGCAACAATTGGGGCGCGCCGAAGCGGTCAATGCCCCGACAAACGAGCGCGATGCGCTCAGTCAAAGATCTTTTCGCTGTATTCCGCGCCGGGCTCGACCGGCTGTCCGCGGCTTTCCAGAAGCTCGCTGACCGTAACCAGCTCATAGCCCTGTTCGATCAGCCACGGGATCAGCTGTTCGACCGTCGTGTAGGTCGTGGGGAGCTTATCGTGAAACAGCACGATGGCGCCGTTTTTTATGTTCTTTTTGCAAAGATCGAGGATCTTCGGCGGGTTCTTGAGCTCCCAGTCCCGCGAATCGATCGACCACATGATCACCGCAAGCCCGCAGTCCTTTGCGGCGGTGCGGACGTTGTCGTCGCGCAGCCCTCCCGGCGGACGCATCAGCTTCGGCACGTACCCGCCTTCGACGCTGTCGTCGATGACGCGCTTCACGTTTTCGAAGCGCTCGACAAGCGCGTTGTACCGAAGCGCAGGCATCTGCCAGTGATCCCATCCGTGAATACCGATCTCGCAGCCGAGATCCGACATCCGCTGCAAAAGATACGCCGACTCGTCCGTCACGTTTGCGCCGAGCACAAAGAACGTCGCCCGCGCGCCGTACTGTTCGAGCAGGTCAAGGACGCGTCCCGTGTTCGCCGTGTTCGGACCGTCGTCGAACGTCAGCGCCACCATCGGGCGATCCGGATCCGGCGTGGGATCCGGCGTCGGCGTCGGGTCGACCGGCTTGCCGTTCGGCCAGTACTTGCCGTCGGTGTCGAAGTAGTACGTGCCGCGGTTCATGAAGTCATTCGTCTTGGTGATGTAGTAGTTCTTATCCTTCACGGCCTCAAAGGTGCGGCTGGTGAAGTAATAAT
>CALGGM010000114.1 GCA_937915925.1 uncultured Clostridia bacterium
GGGCGGGCGCGGACGCGGACACGGCGCGCGCAATGTTCGACTGCGTGACGACCGACGAAATGCTGCGCGTGCTTTCGGAGCGCGGGCTGTTTCAAAGCACGATGGACGCGGTGCGCGAGCGGATCGACTTTTCGGTCGCGGCGCGCGTGAAGGGACAGCTTGCTGTCGGCGTGACCGTGTTCACGGGAAGCGGAACGGAGCTATTCAAAACCGAAACGGCGGCGCGGCTGCTACATGAAATGTGTGCGCAACACGAAACAGGAAACCCATCCGGTGAGGATTGAAAAGGAGAAGCTATGATCCATTTTGTAGGCGCGGGCTGCGGCGCGGCGGACCTCATTACGGTGCGCGGACAGCGGCTGATCGAGGAGGCGGACGTCATCGTCTATGCGGGTTCGCTGGTGAACCCGGCGCTGCTCGATAAAAGAAAGGACGGCGCGAGGGTGTACAACAGCGCCGAGATGACGCTCGAAGAGGTGCTTTCCGTGCTGTTCGACGCGGAGGAGAAGGGACTTACGACCGTGCGCCTGCACACCGGCGATCCGTGTCTGTACGGCGCGATCCGCGAGCAGATGGACGCGCTCGAAGCGCGGGGCGTCCTGTACGATTACACGCCGGGCGTCTCATCATTTTGCGGCGTGGCGGCGGCGCTGAACATGGAATACACGCTGCCGAACGTCTCGCAAAGCGTCGTCATCACGCGCATGGCGGGAAGAACCCCGGTTCCGGAGCGCGAGAGCGTGCGCGCGTTTGCCGCGCACAAGGCGACAATGGTGCTGTTTTTAAGCACGGGACTGCTTACAAAAACGCAGGAGGAGCTGATCGCGGGCGGGTACGATCCCGAAACGCCCGCCGCGATCGTGTATAAGGCTTCGTGGCCGGATGAGAAGACCGCGCTTTGCACGGTGGGCTCGCTTGCCGACTGCGCAAGGGAGAACGATATCAAAAAGACCGCGCTCATCATCGTGGGCGACGCGGTGAAGCAGAGCGGCTACGCGCGCTCGGAGCTGTACAATCCGACGTTCTCGACGGGGTTTCGTAAGGCGAAGGAGTAAGGGGGACAACCCCTCAGTCACCTTCGGCGCCAGCTCCCCTTGCACAGGGGAGCCGAGGAGAAGAGCCTTCTCCTTGAGGAGAAGGTGTCAGCAAAGCTGACGGATGAGGTGGATGCATTGCGCTTCGCAGGAAGCGGAAAGGGATAAGACTATGGACATCCGGATCGTATCGTATACCGCACGCGGCGAAGAGACTGCGCGGCGCGCTGCCGATGCGCTGACGGCGGGCGGGCATGTCTGCCGTCGGTTTGCGCCGGAAAAGTTTTGTAAGCCGGGCGACGAACCGCTGACCGTTTCCGCGTCCGAATGGGCGAGGGATGGCTTCATAACCTGCGACGCGCTGATCTTCGTGTGCGCGTCCGGGATTGCGGTGCGCGCGATCGCGCCGTGGGTGAAAAGCAAAACGACCGACCCCGCCGTGCTCGTGCTTGACGAAACGGGGACGTTCGTGATCCCGCTGCTGTCGGGGCATCTCGGCGGCGCAAACGCGCTCGCAAGGGCGCTGTCTAAAGCGCTCAATGCAACCGCTGTCGTCACCACGGCGACCGACTTAAACGGCTTGTTCGCGGTCGACGTGTTCGCAAAGGACAATCACCTCTTCATCACGGACATGGAGGCGGCGAAGGCGGTTTCGGCGGCGCTGCTTTCGGGCGAGCCCGTGGGCTTTCGCTCGGACCTGCCGGTGAAGGGGGAGCTTCCGAAGGGGCTCACCTCGGGCGACGCCGCGATCGGGATCTGTATCACGGAAACGGAAAACGCGCCCTATCCGAAAACGCTTCGGCTGATCCCGAAGCGCTACGCGCTCGGCGCGGGCTGCCGCAAGGGAAAGACCGAGGCGGAGCTTGACGCGTTCTTCCGGCGGGAGATGGATCGGCGCGGCATTCCGGTTTCGGCGCTGCGCTGTATCGCAAGCATCGATTTAAAGCGGGACGAGCCGGGACTTGTTTCGCTTGCCGCGTCCTACGGCGTGCCGTTTATTACCTATACGAAGGACGAGCTCAATGCGCTTTCGGGGGACTTTTCGGGCTCGGCGTTCGTGAAGGAAACGACCGGCGTGGACTGCGTTTCGGAACGCGCGGCGGTACTGGCAAGCGGCGGAACACTCACTGTCAACAAGGTCGCGGAGGACGGCATGACCTTCGCGCTCGCAGAATATCGGGAGGAGATCGCATTTGAATAAGCTGTATGTGGTGGGGCTCGGCCCCGGAAGCTTCGACGGCATGACGCAGAAAGCGCATGCCGCCATCCTCGCGTCGGATGTGATCGTGGGCTACACGGTCTATATCGATCTGATCCGCGCGCACTTTCCCGACAAGGAATACCGCTCGACGCCGATGCGCAAAGAGGTCGACCGCGTGCGGCTCGCGCTGGAGCTTGCCGCGTCTGGCAAGACCGTCGCCATGGTGTGCAGCGGCGACGCTGGCGTGTACGGCATGAGCGGGCTGACAGAAGAGCTGCTTTCCGAGTACCCCGGCGTGGCTCTTGAAACCGTTCCCGGCGTGTCGGCGGTGCTTTCCGGCGCCGCGATTTTGGGCGCGCCGCTGATGCACGATTTTGCGGTGATTAGCCTATCCGATCTTCTGACCCCGTGGGAGAAGATCGAAAAGCGCCTGCTCGCCGCGGCGGAGGCGGACTTTGTGATCTGCCTCTATAACCCGTCGAGCCATAAGCGCCGCGATTATCTGAAACGCGCTTGCGAGCTTGTTTTGCGCTTTGCCTCGCCCAAAACGGTGTGCGGGATCGCAAGGAACATCGGTCGCGAGGGCGAGGAAACGCGCGTGCTGACGCTCGAAGAACTCAAGGATACCGAGGTCGACATGTTCTCCACCGTGTTTATCGGAAATTCCGAAACGAAGGTGATCAACGGCAGGATGGTCACGCCGAGAGGGTATTTGTATGAATAACATTTTGCTGTTTGCCGGCACAACCGAGGGACGCCGGATCGCGGAGGCTTTGCGGGGACAGCCGGTTACCTGCACCGTCAGCGTCGCCACCGAGTACGGCGAAACGCTGATCGAGCCCGCCGAAAACATCCGCGTGCTGTTCGGACGCAAGAACGCCGACGAGATCGCCGCGCTGATCGAAGAGACGCAGGCAGAGACCGTGATCGACGCCACGCACCCGTACGCCGTCGAGGTGACCAAAAGCCTTCGGACGGCGGCGGAGCGGACGGGCACGGAATACCTTCGCGTGCTGCGCGCGTCCGCGTCCGAAATGCACGGGGACTGCGTGTTCGTAAACAGCACCGACGAGGCGGTCGCATACTTGAACGGCACGGAGGGGAACGTGCTTCTGACCGTCGGAAGCAAGGAGCTTGCCGCCTATACCGCGGTAAAAGATTTTGAAACACGGCTCTACGCGCGCATCCTTCCCGTCAAGGAATCGGCCGACGCGGCGTTCGCGCTCGGATTTTCCGGAAAGCATCTCATCTGCATGCAGGGACCGTTTTCCGAGGAGATGAACCTTGCCATGCTGAACAGCGTCGGCGCGCGCTACCTTGTCACCAAGGACACCGGCGACGCGGGCGGGTTCTCGGAAAAGCTCGCCGCGGCAAAGAAACTCGGCGTCACGCCCGTGGTGATCCGCCGTCCGACGGAGGAGACGGGGATCACGGACCGCGCGTGCATCGCGCTTTTACGGGAGCGCTTTCCTTTCAACGAACAAAAGACGGTCACAATCGTCGGGCTCGGACCG
The DNA here is from genome assembly GCA_937915925.1 of uncultured Clostridia bacterium. GTDB lineage: Bacteria > Bacillota > Clostridia > Christensenellales > CAG-138 > UBA3792. Next base: position 3,750 of record CALGGM010000114.1, read on the forward strand.
GGCGGCGAAGGAATGCTGACGAAGGCGGCGGACGAGGCGCTGAAAAACGCGGAGCTTCTGATCGGCGCAAAGCGCATGACCGATGCGCTCGCACGGTACAGGAAGCCCGCCGTGAACGCGATCGCGGCGGCGGACGTCGAACGCGCGATCCGCACCGCCGACGCGCGGCGCATCGCCGTGGTGATGTCGGGCGATACGGGCTTTTTCAGCGGAACGAAATCGCTGCTGCCGCTGATTTCGGATTTAAAACCTGTCGTACTTACGGGACTTTCCTCGATCGTGTACTTTGCGGCGAAGCTCGAAACCGCGTGGGACGACGCCGTTCTTTCGTCGGCGCACGGGCGCGATCTGAACGTCGTGGGGCTTATTCGAAATCACCGAAAGGTGTTTTTGCTGACCGGCGGGACGTGGACGGTGTCGCGCATCTTGGAAACGCTCGTCGCGTTCGGGCTGTCCGATGTAAACGTCGCGGTCGGCGAGGACCTGTCCTATGAAACCGAGCGCATCACGCGCGGCACGGCGGACGCGCTTCTGCACCGCGCCTTCTCGCCGCTTGCCGTACTGCTGATCGAAAACCCGACGCCGAGACGTGTTGTCACGCAGGGCAGAGCGGATGAAGATTTTTTGCGCACGGACGTACCGATGACAAAGTCCGAGGTGCGCGCGGTAACGCTCAGCAAGCTTCGGTTGACCCGTGACGCGGTCTGCTGGGACGTCGGCGCCGGGACCGGTTCGGTGTCGATCGAGATGGCGGAGACCGCCGCGGAAGGCACGGTATACGCGATCGAGCAGAAGCCCGACGCGTGCGATCTGATCCGAAGCAACATGCGCCACCTTTGCGTTTCGAATATTGCGGTGATCGAGGGGACCGCGCCGGACGCGCTGGATGCGCTTCCCGCGCCCACGCACGTCTTTATCGGCGGCAGCGGCGGGAATCTCAAGGCGATCATGGAAGCGGCGCTGAAGAAAAATCCGCATGTTCGCATCGTTTTGAACACGGTGACCGCCGAGACCTTCGCGGAGGCGATCGGCGCGATCAGGGCGCTGCCTTTGATAAACGAGGAGATCACGGAGCTGCACGTTTCCCGCGGACGGAAGGTCGGTTCCTATCATCTCATGACCGCGCAGAATCCGGTCTATCTCATTTCCTGCGAGGGAGGCGAGCGCGATGCGTAGTCCGCGGATCCTGTTTGCAGCGCCTTCCTCCGGCGGCGGAAAAACCACGGTCGTGTGCGGGATCCTGCGCGCGCTCAAAAACCGCGGCAGAGCGGTTTTCGCGTTCAAGTGCGGACCGGACTACATCGACCCGATGTTCCACGAGCGCGTGATCGGCGTGAAAAGCGGCACATTGGACCTGTTCTTTTCCGACGAAGAACAGCTTATTAGGCTGTATGCGCAAAACGCCGAAGACGCCGACTGCGCCGTGATCGAGGGCGTGATGGGCTATTACGACGGTCTGAGTGCCGCAAGCGAGCAGGCGAGCAGCTTTGCCGTCGCGAAAGCGCTGCATGCGCCGGTCGTTCTGATCGTGGACGCGAAGGGGCAGAGCCTTTCCGCGCTCGCGACGCTCAAAGGATTTTTGGAATTCCAACCCGACAGCGGGATCGTCGGCGTCATCTTCAACCGCATGAGCGAGCCGGTGTTCGCCGCGCTGAAACCCGCGGTCGAGGCGATGGGCGCCGTGCCGATCGGGTACGTGCCGCGTTCCGACGCGCTGATGATCGAAAGCAGGCATCTGGGTCTGGTCACGCCGGACGCGGTGCAGGGGCTTTCCGAAAAGCTCGACGCGCTTGCGGCGCTTCTTGAAAACACGCTCGATTTTGACGCGCTGGATCGGCTGATGCGATCCGCGCCGGAGCTCACGGTTCCCGCTGTGCCGGTGACGCCCAAGCTTTCGCCCGTGACCGTCGCGATCGCAAGGGACGAGGCGTTTTGCTTTCTCTATCGCGATAACCTCGCACTTTTAAAGCGTTACGGCGCGGAGCTTCGGTTCTTTTCGCCGCTGCACGACGACCGGCTTCCGGACGGCGCGCAGGCGCTGATCCTGCCCGGCGGGTATCCGGAGCTGTACGCAAAGCAGCTTTCGGGAAACGTAGCCATGCGAAAAGCTGTGAAGAGCGCGATCGAGGGAGGCATGCCGACGCTTGCGGAGTGCGGCGGGTTTCTGTATCTCCACGACGCGCTCGAGGACATGGACGGCGTCTCGCATCCGATGTGCGGCGTGATCCGTGCAAGCGCGTTTCGCACGCAAAAGCTTAACCGCTTTGGCTATATCACGTTATCGCCAAAGAGCGATTCGGCGTTCTTTGCGGCGGGCGAAACGGTCCGCGCGCACGAGTTTCACTATTTTGAAAGCGGGAACAGCGGCGAGGCGTTCTCGGCAGTGAAGCCGAACGGACGCGCATGGACGTGCATGCACGCAAACGGAAATCTTCTTGCGGGCTTTCCGCATCTCTTTTATGAATCCAACCCGAAGCCGATCGAGCGGTTTTTAAGGCTTGCGGCAAAGGAGGTCTGAATGGCAAGATCGATCATGATCCAGGGGACGATGTCCAACGCGGGCAAGAGCCTCATTGCGTCGGGGCTTTGCCGCGTCTTCAAACAGGACGGGTATCGGGTCGCGCCGTTTAAGGCGCAGAACATGGCGCTGAATTCGTTCATCACCAAGGAGGGGCTGGAGATGGGCCGCGCGCAGGTCGTGCAGGCGGAGGCGGCGGGCGTCGAGCCGTCGGTGCTGATGAACCCGATCCTACTAAAGCCCACGAGCGACATGGGCTCGCAGGTCATCGTAAACGGCGAGGTCTTTGCGCAGCTGAACGCGCGCGAGTATTTCGCGATCAAAAAGACGCTGATGCCGGAGGTCATGAAGGCGTATAACACGCTGTCTGAGCAAAACGACGTGATCGTGATCGAGGGCGCGGGCAGCCCCGCCGAGATCAACTTGAAGGACGCCGACGTGTTCGTGAACATGGGCATGGCAAAGGCGGCAAAATCGCCGGTGCTGTTGGTCGGCGATATCGACCGCGGCGGCGTGTTCGCACAGCTTTACGGCACGGTCGCGCTGCTGGATCCCGACGAGCGCGCCATGGTCAAGGGTGTGATCATCAATAAATTCCGCGGCGACGAGTCGATTTTAACGCCCGGCGTCAAGCAGCTTGAGGATCTTTTGGGCATTCCGGTCGTCGGGGTCGTGCCGTACGTGCATCTCGACATCGACGACGAGGACAGCCTCTCCGAACGTCTTGAGAACAAAGCCGCGGCGCTGATCGACATTGCGGTGATCCGACTGCCGAGGCTTTCGAACTTCACCGATTTTCGAAGCCTGGAGGCGATCGACGGCGTGTCGGTGCGCTATGTGGATTCGACGCGTGCGTTCGGAAGCCCGGATCTTGTGATCCTGCCCGGCACGAAAAACACGATGGCGGACCTCCTGTGGCTAAGGCAAAGCGGGCTCGAAGCGAAGGTTCTGCGCTTTGCGGATACCGGCGGCGCGGTGTTCGGTATCTGCGGGGGCTATCAGATGCTCGGGCGTACGCTGTCCGATCCGCACGGCGTGGAGCACGGAGGAAGCCTGCGCGGCATGGGACTGCTGCCCGTCGATACGGTGTTCACCGAGCAGAAGACGCGCACGCGCGTGAACGGGCGCTTTCAGACCCTGCCCGGCGCGTTTTCGACGCTTTCCGGGGCGGCGTTTTCTGGCTACGAGATCCACATGGGCGCAACGGTCAGCGATTCGCCCGCGGTGGAAATCACCGACACGGTGCAAAACATTTCGCGCACCGACGGCGCATGCAGCGGAAACGTCTGCGGCTGCTATGTCCACGGCGTGTTCGACGGCGACGCGGTCGCGGGAGCGCTCATCCGTGCGCTTGCCGAACGCAAGGGGATCGACCCGAAGCTTCTCGGCGCGGTCTCCGGCGAAGCGCATAAACAAGCCCAGTACGATCTTTTGGCAAAGACGCTGAAAGAGCATATGGACATGACCGCAATCTATCGAATTTTACGGGAGGGCGTACAATGAAGATCGAGAAAATCGAGCCGATGGACATCGAGCGGGAGAGCTTTCGCATCATCACCGAGGAGCTAAAGGACCGCGCGATCGACCCCGAACAGGCGCCGATCGTTAAGCGCGTGATCCACACGAGCGCCGACTTCGACTATGCGGACACGCTGTATTTTTCCGAAAACGCGGTGAAGCTTGCGCTCGACGCTCTCCGGAGCGGCGCGCTGATCGTAACCGATACGCAGATGGCGCTTGCGGGGATCAACAAGCGCGCAGCGTCGAAGCTCGGTTGTGAGACGGTCTGCTTTATGGCGGACGAGGACGTTGCGAAGCGGGCAAGGGATGAGGGCGTGACCCGCGCGCGCGTCAGCATGGATAAGGCGAAGGAACGCGGGGACAACGTGATCTTTGCGATCGGCAATGCGCCGACGGCGCTGATCCGCCTTCGTGAGCACATCGACGCGGGGTATCGCCCAAAGCTCATCATCGGCGTGCCGGTGGGGTTTGTAAACGTCGTCGCTTCGAAGGAGCTGATCATCGAATCTGGCGTGCCGTGCATCGTCGCGCGCGGCAGAAAGGGCGGCAGCAACATCGCCGCGTGCATCATGAACGCGCTTTTATACATGCTGGACGAAACGAGAGGAGCGGCAAAATGAACAGCGATTCCTTCATCAACAACACCGACTGCAAGTATTTCCCCTGCCACAAGACGGCGCATCCGGAGGACTTCAACTGCCTCTTCTGCTACTGTCCGCTGTACATGCTCGGCGACAAGTGCGGCGGCAACTTCACCTACATGGAAAACGGCGTCAAAAACTGCACGGACTGCATGGTCCCGCACACGCGAAACGCCGTCCAATACATTTTAAAGCGCTGGCCCGACATCGCCGAGGTCGCGAAGCGCAACCGGACAACGACCGAATCGTAAAAGAGGGGGATTTTATGTTCAATCATCACGACATTACAAGAAACGCGTTCATGCTGAAAGGACCGCTCGCGCAGCACGGCTACGACTGGTGGTGGCACAGCTTCACCGCGCAGGACGCAGAGACGGGCGAAGACAAGCCGTTTTTTGTCGAGTTCTTCATCTGCAATCCGGCGCTTGCGGAGGACGCGCCGGTGCTCGGGCAGCTTCCCGAAAACAAGGCGGCGGGCAAGCGTCCGTCGTATCTGATGGTCAAGGCGGGCTGCTGGGGGACGGAGCATGTGCAGCTGCACCGCTTCTTCTCACTGAAGAATGTGCGTCTGCACGGCGAAGCGCCGTACGAGATCGAGGCGGAAGACTGCTTTGCAAGCGAGACCGTGCTGAAAGGAAGCATTTTGATCGCGCCCGAGGAAGCGGCGGCGCACCCCGAATGGATGTGCGATGCGGGAACGCTTTCGTGGGACCTGTCCATCGACAAGCAGATCGCGTTCAACGTCGGCTACGGCGCGTCGAAGCCCATGCGCGGCGCGGAAGCGTTTCAGATGTACTGGCACGCGGAGGGGATGAAGTCCGCGTTCTCCGGCACGGTCACCTTGAACGGCAGACGCTACACCGTCACGCCCGAAAAGAGCTTTGGGTATGCCGACAAAAACTGGGGACGCGACTTCACGAGCCCGTGGGTGTGGCTGTCCTCGAACTGCCTCGTCAGCAAAACGACCGGCAAGCGCCTTGAAAACTCCGTGTTCGACATCGGCGGCGGCAGACCGAAGGTCTTCTTCGTGCCGCTCGACCGGCGGTTGCTCGGCGTCATGTATTACGAGGGCAGGGAGTTCGACTTCAATTTCTCGCATCTGTGGCTGAACGTGAAGACGGAATTCTCGTTCGAGGAGCGCGAAGACGTCGTTGTGTGGCATGTGCGGCAGGAGAATCGCGAGGCGGCGATGGAGACCGAGATCTTCTGTAACAAGAGTGAAATGCTTTTGGTCAACTACGAATCGCCCGACGGCATGAAGCGGCACAACCGCCTGTTCAACGGCGGCACGGGGTACGGCACGGTGCGGCTGTACGAAAAGAAGGACGGCGCGCTCGTGCTGCTCGACGAGATCGAGGCGACGCACATCGGCTGCGAGTACGGCGAATACGACGGGGAGGAATGACGCATGCGGATCCTGGTACTGAACGGCTCTCCGAAGGGCGAAAACAGCATTACACTGCAAACGGTGCGTTACCTCGAACAGCGGTTCAAGGATGAAACGTTCGAGGTCCTGCACGTCGGACAGCGGATCAAAGCGCTTGAAAAGGCGTTCGAAAAGGCGGAGGAGGCGCTTCGTAACGCCGATCTCATCCTGTTCTGCTATCCGGTCTATACGTTCCTCGTGCCGAGCCAGCTGCATCGGTTTATCGAGCTTATCAAGGAGCACGGCGTCGACGTTTCCGGCAAGTGCGCCGCGCAGGTCTCCACCTCGCTGCACTTCTACGATATCACCGCGCACCGCTTTATCCGCGACAACTGTGACGATCTGGGACTACAGTATCTCGGCGGGCTGTCCGCGGACATGGAGGACCTATTGAAGGAGCAGGGCAGAAAGGAAGCGGAGGACTTTCTCCGCTTCGTCCTGTGGCGCAAGGAGCACGGCTACGCGGAACCGCGCCGTTACGGCGAGCCGAAGCCGTTTTCGCCCGCCGCGCTTTCGGAAACCGCACCGCCCGCCATGCTTTCGGGCGGTCGGGTCGCGGTCGTTGCGGACTTCGATCCGAACGAAATGAGTCCGATACGCGAGATGGTCGCTCGCTTTCTGCGCGTCGCGCCGTTTGAGACGACGCTTGTGAACCTTCGCGAGTTCCCATTTGCGGGCGGATGCTTAGGCTGCTTTCACTGCGCCGCGGACGGAACCTGCATCTACAAGGACGGCTTCGACACGTTCCTTCGCGAACATATCCAGACTGCCGACGCCATTGTCTATGCCTTTGCGATCAAGGATCATTCGATGGGGTATCGCATGAAACTCTACGACGACCGGCAGTTCTGCAACGGACACCGCACGGTCACGATGGGAAAGCCCGTCGGCTACCTTGTCTCCGGTCCGCTGTCCCGGGAGATCAATCTCGGGACCGTGATCGAAGCGCGCGCCGAGGTCGGCGGCAACTTCCTCGCGGGCGTCGCGACGAACGAGAGCGACCCGGACGCGGAGATCCTCGCGCTTTCGGAAACGCTGCGCTACGCGGTCGATCATGCCTATCAGCCGCCAAAGACGTTCTGGGGTGTCGGGGGATTGAAAATCTTCCGTGATCTCATCTATCAGATGCGGGGTCTGATGCGCGAGGATCACCGCTTCTATAAAAAGCACGGCTTCTACGACTTCCCGCAAAAGCGCAAGGGCCGCATCGTCGGCATGTATCTGGTCGGCGGCATGATGCGAAACAAAAAGCTGCAAAAGAAGATGTCCGGCAAGATGACCGAAGGCATGCTGATGCCGTATAAGAAGGTTCTCGAACAGGCGGAGAAGGAGGTGTAATCGCCTTCGCGCAAACCTCGACAAAGCGGGAAGGACTAATACTATGTCAATAGCGACATGGTGTTTACCCACGGTTTTTATTGCTGAGGGGGAAGATGTCTCTTTACTGTTCCTGTATTGTACGGACATTCTGCGTAAGAATCGTTCAATCGGAATGGTCATTCTCAGGAAGAAAACGACAAAAGACACTGACAGCTGATGATGTAAGTGGATCTTATAAAAGCATTGCCGTTTTTCGACTGCAATGCTTTGCCGTTTCGTTATTATGATGTCATAGAAGGCTTATTTACACAGTTCGATGCCTTTCGTTTTGCTGATGCTCCATGTGGGAACATTCTTCCATTTAATGAAATTAGCACTAGATAACAAGCTTGAAAGAGAATTAAAACTTACCGGCTTGACAGTAATTTTATAATTGGTATTATCTGCCAGCTTGATTTTTAACGACGCTCCATTCCAATTATATGTTTTACAGTACTTGTCTTGTTTTCCATCAACTCTGGCAACCGTTACATTATAGCATGCATACATATCCTTTTCGTACTGCTTTGTCCAAGCAAGATTCGCAACCAAAGCAGTGCCCTTCGTCTGCTTCAAGGTGATATAGTCCTTGAAAAGAAGGCGGCTCTTTGTGTGAACTTCAAATGTAACTGTGTTTTTGGCATTTCCCGATATTTGACTGCAAACATTGCTCGCAGCGTATGCCGGAGTAATGAAGGCAAACAACGTCAGAATTACTAATGAAAGGGAAATGACAACTCGTGCAAAATGTTTCATAAGATATCCTCCTAAATAATAATTGCTTTGCGCAATATTAAAATATCACAATTTGTGATGTTTGTCAATATCTCATATTGTGATTACATACAATATCTTCAGTAATATCCGAAAAGGAGAGGTTGTATGAGATTACGGGATTTACGGGAAGATAATGATATTACCCAGCGGAAACTTGCAACTTACTTAAACATACTCCAGAATACTTATTCGCAGTACGAAAACGGCAAAAGACAGATTCCATTGGAAATACTATGGAAGCTTGCCGATTATTATGATTGCACGATTGACTATCTTGTCGGACGCAGCGATGTTAAGCACTAAGATGAATCAAAAATCAATATTTATATACTAAATGCTCAATCCTTTTCCTATATTTTCTCAAACAGATGACAAGGTGATCATCGCATGATACAATGACTGTAACACTAAGGAAAGGCGGAAGCGGCATGGAACAGCTTGCGGACATGAAGTATCTGAAACTTTTGGCGCACGAGTACCCGACGATCGCGCAGGTCTCCACGGAGATCATCAATCTGAAGGCGATCTTAGGCCTTCCGAAGGGCACGGAGCATTTCATCAGCGACATTCACGGCGAATACGAGGCGTTCCTGCACATGCTGAAAAACGCGTCCGGCGTGATCCGCAAAAAGATCGACATCCTGTTCGAGAACACGGTCACCGAAGCCGAGCGCAACACGCTTGCGACGCTGATCTACTATCCGGTGCAGAAGCTCGATCAGCTCAAGCGCGCCGGCGTCGTCAACGCCGAATGGTACAAGATCACGCTCCGGCGCATGGTTGAGGTCTGCCGCTTCTCCGCGTCGAAATACACGCGCTCGAAGGTGAGAAAAGCGCTTCCCGAAAGCTACGCCTACATCATCGACGAGCTGCTGCACGCGATCGAGACCGAGGACAAGGTCCGCTACAACAACGAGATTATCCGCTCGATCATCGAGACCGAGCAGGCAGACGCGCTGATCGTGGCGCTAAGTAACCTCATTCAGCGGCTTGTCATCGACCGGCTGCATATCGTGGGCGACGTCTTCGACCGCGGTCCCGGCGCGCACATCATCATGGACCGGCTGCTTTCCTATCACAACGTCGATATCCAGTGGGGCAACCACGATATCCTGTGGATGGGCGCGGCGGCGGGCAACCGTGCGCTGATCGCGACCGCCATCATCAATTCCCTGAAATACGGCAACGTCGACACGATCGAGGACGGCTACGGGATCTCGCTTTCGCCGCTCATGAAGTTTGCGCTCGAAACGTACGCCGACGATCCGTGTACGCGCTTTCTGCCGCGCGACGTCGGCGACGCGCATCACGACAATCCCGAGCTGATCGCAAAGATGCACAAGGCGATGGCGATCATCCTCTTTAAGTTAGAGGGACAGATCATTGAAAAGCATCCCGAATACAGGATGGACAACCGCCGCATGCTGCACCGCGTGGATTACGAGCGCGGCACGATGGAGATCGACGGCACGGAGTACGCGCTTTGCGACACGCGGTTTCCGACCGTGCTGCCCTCGGATCCGTACGTGCTGACCGAGGCGGAGGAGGATCTGATGGACAAGCTCCGCACGGCGTTCTATCATTCCGGCAAGATCCGCGAGCATACGAAGTTCCTGTTCTCGCACGGAAGCATGTACCTTGTGTGCAACGGCAACCTTCTGTTCCACGGCTGCGTACCCGCAAACCCGGACGGCAGCTTTGCTTCCGTTACGGTCGACGGCAAGGACTACGCGGGCAAAGCGCTGTTCGACAAGGCGGACGCGCTGGTGCGGCAGGGCTTTTTCACCAAGTGGGGCACGCCGGAACGCATGCAGGGGCTTGACTTCTTCTGGTACATGTGGTGCGGGACGAACTCACCGCTGTTCGGAAAGGACAAGATGACGACGTTCGAGCGCTATTTCATCGAGGATAAGACCACGCACGAGGAGCACAAGAACCCGTACTTCAAGCTTGCCGAGCACGAGGACTTCGCAGTGAAGATCCTTGAAGAGTTCGGGCTTTCTTCCGATCCCGATTCGCACATCATCAACGGACACGTTCCGGTCAAGATCAAGAAGGGCGAATCCCCGATCAAGGCGAACGGGCGCATCTTCGTGATCGACGGCGGCATGTCGAAGGCGTACCAGTCGCAGACCGGCATCGCGGGCTACACGCTGATCTACAACTCGCAGGGCATGAGCCTTTCGTGCCACGACCCGTTCGTGACGGTCAACGAGGCGATCCGCACGGAAACCGACATCCACTCGACGCAGCAGGTCGTCTATACGCCGCATACGCGCAAGCGCGTTGCGGACACCGACGTCGGCAAAACGCTCCTCGAGCGCATCGAAGACCTTACGCGTCTTCTTGCCGCGTACCGTTCCGGCGCGATCAAGGAGCATTCGAGATAAGGACTAAGACTACCCTTCCGTCTCGCTTCGCGATCCACCTCCCCTCGCAAGGGGAGGTAGATAGTTACGTCAATTCGAGCTCCCCTTGTCAGGGGAGCTGGCGGCGTAGCCGACTGAGGGGTAGTCATTGAACCCCTTATCTCGCACCTGCGACAAAAACGGGAGGGACCCGCGCGGCGGTTTCCCGCGCATTGCCGATTTTGCAAGATATTTACATCTTTTCGTTTGCCTTTCGGGATTATAGCTGATATAATCATTTTGTAGAAATATGTCGGAACGGAGGAGCGCGCTATGAAAAAATGGATCGCATTGCTGCTTTGTCTTTTGATGACGGCATCGTTCCTGCCCGCTGCGCTGGCGGAAGAGACGGGGGATCAGCCCGTTGAATTGCCCGAGATTTCGGACGAGCCTTTGGAGGAGCCCGAGCAGGCGGACCCGGTTGAGGAGACGACCGACGCCGCGGAGCCTGTGGAGCTGACGCCGGAGGGCAATCTCAATATCAACGTCGGCGTGTTCCCGGACAAGAACTTCCGGGAATGGGTCAAGGCGAACCTTGCGGGCGGCAAGGATTATCTGACGAGTGCCGAGGTCACCGCCGTCACGGTGATCGACTGCAGCCATGAATCGATCGAGTCGCTCAAGGGCATTTCGCACTTTACGAACCTGCAGTATCTGTACTGCAGCGGAAACAAGCTGACCACGCTTGAGCTGAACGGCAACAAGAAGCTGCTCGGCATCGAGTGCGACGACAACGATCTGACCAATATCAGCATCTCGGCATGCACAAAGCTCAAATCTTTGATCTGCCCCGACAACAAGCTGAAATCGCTCAACCTTTCCTATAACAAGGAGCTGCAGTCGCTGATCTGCAACAACAACGAGCTTGCGAAGGTCAACATCGAAAACGTCACCACGCTCGTCAACGTCGACGCGCACAGCAACAAGCTGCCCTCGATCAACAACCTTGCGAAGAACAAGAAGCTCGCGTTCCTCGATCTGTCGGATAACCCGGTCGCCTCGATCACGCTGACCGCGAACACCGAGCTCGAATCGCTGTACCTCAGCAAGACCAAGATCTCGAAGCTCGACGTCACGAAGAACACGAAGCTCGTCGACCTCGAGGTGAACAAGGCGGCGCTGAAGGCGATCGACGTCACGAAGTGCCCGAAGCTGAAACGCCTCGATCTCGGCTGGAATGCGATCACGGCGATCGACGTCACGAAGAACCCCGAGCTGACCGTGCTCGACGTTTCGCACAACCAGCTCAAGACGCTTGACGTCACGAAGAACACGAAGCTCGTGACGCTGAACGTCGAATCGAACACGCTTTCGGCGCTCGACGTGAGCGCATGCACGGATCTGACCGGACTGAACGTCAATTCGAACAGCTTAAAGGCGCTCGATGTTTCGGCGAATACGAACCTGCTGCGGCTGTATGCGTATTCGAACCTGCTTACCGAGCTGGACGTCAGCGCATTGACCAAGCTCATTGAACTGGACTGCGACAGCAACGAGATCGCTGCGCTCGACGTGTCCGCATGCACGGAGCTGACCGCGCTCGACTGCGGCAACAACAGCATCGAAGCGCTCGACCTTGCGGGGCTTTCAAAGCTCAAGACGCTGTACTGCCAGGCGAACCGCATCAGCGCGCTCAACGTTGCGGCGTGCCCGGAACTGGAAACGCTCTCGTGCGGCGGAAACCGCATCCCGGCGCTGCATCTTGAGGGCAACACGAAGCTCAAGGATCCGACGTTCTCCACGCAGGAAACGGCGGCGGTGCTGAACCTCGTGCAGGTCGGCAATAAGTATACGTTCGACATGACGCCCCTCTTCGCGTCGGTCAGCGATCTGAGCTATGTCAAGCCGTACGACAGCAGCTATTCCTACGACGCGCTGAGCGGCGTGATGATGCTGCCCGGCAACGTCAAGAGCTTCAAGTATAAGTTTGAAACCGGCTACGGCGACATGACGGTCGTCGTCACCGCGCTCTATAACGGCTACTACACGCTCGAATTCGACAGCGGCGCCGTACAGTACAAGGGCACCACGCCGTACGTCATCTATCACGGCGCGGAGCAGCGCCCGGCGTTCGTCGGAAAGGACAGCAGCGGCAAGACACTTGATCTCAACCAGTTTGAAGTCTGGTACACGGACAACGTGCTTCCGGGAACCGGCACGCTGCATGTGCGGCTGATCGGCAGCGGCGTCGAAAAGACGCTGTGGTTCAAGATCTATATGCCGCCGACGACCGAAACGAGCGTTGCGAACGTGAAGGATGGCATCGAGGTGAAATGGGCGCCGGTCAAGGACGCGAAGGGATACGTCATCTATCGCCGTGCGTGGAACCTGACGAGCTCCGGCTGGACGCCGTTCGAGCGCTGGAACAACACGACCGCGACGACGTGGATGGACACCAAGGTCTATGCGGGCACGCGGTATCAGTACGGCGTCAAGGCGTACTTCTCCGATCCGATGGACAACTACAACCTCGGCGAGGTCGGTCCGCTGAAGACGACGGTGCGCATCACCACCCGCACGCTGAACTCCGTCACGCCCGGCGCAAAGCTGCTGACCGCGAAGTGGAGTCCGAGCTCCGTATTCACCGGCTACGAGGTGCAGATCGCAACGAATTCCGCGTTCACGCAGGACGTCAAGACCGTCAAGATCACGAAGGCAACGACCGCGCAGACCACGGTCAAGAGCCTGAAAGCGGCGACCACCTACTACGTGCGCGTGCGCTCGTACCATGTCTTCGAGGGCATGACCTACTACGGCCAGTGGTCGAACGTCATGAACTGCAAGACAAACTGAACGATATAACTGAAAAGAGGCTGCCGCATGACAGCCTCTCAGACTGTCGCAAAAGGGGTCAGACCATTTGCGGCGAGATGATTCAAATGAATACTTGTTGGATGAAAGGGCGCAAGGGCGCCCTTTCTTTCTATTATTTCGCCGCAAACTATTCGCGTTTTCTTAACCACTGCGCTTCGCTCCGTTACAGTGGTGACGTCGCGCGTTACTCGCGCGTCGCCATCTTCAGTCGCATACTTTAGCATAGCTCCGTCGCGAAAACGCGAATTCAGCCACCCTTATCAACAGCCTCTTTTGTGTTTTGGAAATATCCCGTAAGGGCAGATCGCATCCGCCCGCGTAAAAGTGAAATATTGGGAAGGAGATCCTTCGGCTTCGCCTTGGGATGACATATGTTTTGTTCGCGGCTTACCCCGTTGTGTCATTCTGAGGAAAAGTGACGAAGAATCTTCCCCAAGGCACAAAAACGGACGACCAATGGTCGTCCATACGGATGGGTTTTGTTCTGTAGGGACGGGCATTGCCCGTCCGCGAAAAAAGCGGAACGGGAAGATGATATCTTCCCCCAGCGTGTCAAAAGGTTTTTTGACACGCTGGGGGCGTCCTCCCGGACGCCCCGAAAAATTAGTTTGGTTTAATCCCTGTTTACATCAGTCGGCAGACGGCTTCGGCGAAGGCGGCGGGGTCGTCGAGCGGCAGACCCGCAACGAGCTTTGCCTGCGCGAGCAGCAGCTCGGCATACTGTTTCAGCGCGTCGTCGTCGAGCGCGGACAGCTTCTCGTAGACCGGATGCTCCGGGTTCAGCTCAAGCGTGAACACCATGGGCAGGTTCGCGCCGTTCGGCATCGAGCGCAAAACCTTATACATCTCCACGCTCATGCCCTCCGCGCCGGACAGACACGCCGCGGCGTTCTTCAGGCGGTCGGTCAGCTTGACCTCCTGCACCTGATCGCCGAGCGCGTTCTTGACGCGTTCCAGCAGCTGCTTTTCCGCCTCGGCGCGCTTTTCCATTTCCTGCTTTTCCTCGTCGGTGGAAAGGTCGAGGTCCGGATCGGACACGGAGCGGAACGTCTTCTCCTGATACGTTTCGAGCACGCGCAGCGCGAACTCGTCCACGTCCTCGGTGAGGCAAAGAATGTCATAGCCCTTGTCCGCGACGCACTCCGCCTGCGGAAGCTTCTTGACCTGCGCGAGCGTATCGCCCGACGCGTAGTAAATGTGCTTCTGCGCCTCCGGCATCGCGTCGACGTACTCCTTGAGCGTGATCGGCTTATCCTCCTTGCGCGACCAGAACAGCAGCGTGTCCTTTAAGAAATCCTTGTTCACGCCGAACTTGTCGTACACGCCGAATTTCAGCGTGCGCCCGAACGCCTTGAAGAACGCCTCATAGGCTTCGCGCTCCTCGCGCTGCATGCGCAAGAGCTCCGAAAGGATCTTCTTTTTCAGGTTGTTCGCGATCGCGGAAAGCTGACGGTCGTGCTGCAGCATCTCGCGCGAGATGTTCAGCGACAGGTCGGGCGAATCCACAAGTCCCTGCACGAAGTTGAAGTACTCCGGCAGCAGCTCCTCGCAGTGCTCCATGATCATGACGCCGTTTGCGTACAGCTTCAGACCGCGCTTATAGTCCTTCGTGTTGAAATCGAACGGCGCGTTTTTCGGGATGAACAGCAGCGCGGTATAGGACAGCATGCCTTCTGCGTTGACGTGCAGCACGGACGCGGGATCCTCGTAGTCGTGGAACGCGTCCTTATAGAACTGCGCGTATTCCTCCTTGGTGATCTCACTCTTGTTCTTGCGCCAGAGCGGGACCTGGCTGTTCAGCGTCTCGTCCTCGACGACGGTTTCGTATTCGTCGCTGTCCTCCTTCTTGCGGCTGTGCTCGACCTGCATCCGGATCGGATAGCGGACGTAGTCGCTGTATTTCTTCACGAGCGATTTCAGCCGGTACGTCTCCAAAAACTCCGCGTAGGATTCCTCCTCGTCGTCGTCCTTCAACGTCAGTACGATCTTCGTGCCGATCGGTTCGTATTCGCAGGGCTTTACGGTGTAGCCGTCCTGTCCCTCGGATTCCCAAACCGCGGCAGGCTCGCCTTCCTTATGCGAATACACGGTGACCTTTTTCGCCACCATGAACGCCGCGTAAAAGCCGACGCCGAACTTGCCGATGATGTCGATGTCCTCGGCGTTCTCATGCTCGGCGCGGAACGCCTGCGTGCCGCTCTTTGCGATCGTGCCGAGGTTCGTTTCGAGCTCCTCGGCGCTCATGCCGCAGCCGTTGTCCGTGATCGTGAGCGTGCGTTCGTCCTTGTTCGGCTCGAGACGGATCTCAAACGCGGTCCGGTCGACGCCGGTTTCGCCGCGCTGCATCGCCGCGTAATAGCGCTTGTCGATCGCGTCGGACGCGTTGCTGATCAGCTCGCGCAGGAAGATCTCCCGATGCGTATAAATCGAATGGATCATCAGATCCAAAAGCTTCTTGGATTCCGTTTTAAACTGTTTCTTGCTCATACTTCTGCCTCTGTTCGTTACTTTTTAGCACTCTCGTCTTCCGAGTGCCAAAGATATGATAGCGCGATAAGGGACAGTTTTCAACCCCTTGCCGCAAGAGTTTTCCGGATTGTCACAATTTCGTCGAATGGCAGCATGAATTGCCTGACGGCATGAATTGTCCTTGCGGACATGAATTGCCTGACGGCATGAATTGGCTTCGCCGTGAATAGTAGGGGGCGTCCTCCCGGACGCCCCGCTGCATGAAACAATTATCCGTTGATCAGGTACGCCGCGAGGTTCAGGTACCCCGCAAAGCAGAGCCAGAGAAGGTACGGGATCTGCAAAATCCCCGCCCATTTTCGTACGCGGTAAAACGAGACGGTCATCCAGATCGCGATACCGAGCATGCCTAAAAGCACGAAGAACGCCGCAAGCCGCAGCTTCAGCGCGAAGAACAGCGGCGACCAAAGGAAGTTCAGCACGAGCTGGGCAAGGAACGGGATCAGCGCGTCCTTCCAGCCGAACGGGACCGCGTTGAACACGAGCCCCGCGCCGAAGCCCATCAAGAGGTACAGCACCGTCCATACGGTGATGAACACCCACGGCGGCGGCTGCAGCGCTGGCTGCGCAAGGGCGGCGTTTTCGCGCATGCCGTCCATCGAGATCAGGGAGGAAAGCCCGCCGACGGCGAGCGGCAGCAGCGTCCAGAGAAGATAGGACAGATCGATTTTTTGCTTCTTGTTCATGGTAACAGTGTATGCAAAGAGGAAATCCGTCATACGAAAAAATATTTTTTTCAAAATCGCAAAAAAATAAAACCAAAATCTCGAAACACGTGTCCTTATAAGTGAGGTGCAATGATGGAACAGATTCATATGACCTACTATGATTGGATCAGAGCATGCCTGCTGGAGGATGCAAAGGCGCATCCGTTCCCGGGGCAGGGCTTTCGTTTGTCTGCCGTTTTGGCAAAAGCGGAGGACAGCGAGCGATCGGAGGAGACGACGGACGACGACAGCGGATGACCGCTGCGCCGGACGCAGGGGAAGATCGATCGCAGGGAAGTATAAGGGGGAACATCATGACACAGGCAAAGGAATACGCGCATATCGCGGAGGAAGTCAAGGCGGCGCAGGCAGGGGACGCGGCAGCAATGGAACGGATCATCACGGAGGTGCAGGATCGGGTGTATTACACGTGTCTGCGCATCCTGAACAACAGCTCGGCGGCGGAGGACGCCGCACAGGACATCCTGTTCCGGATCTATCGGAAGGTGAACATGCTGAAGGATCCGTCCACGTACATCGCGTGGGTGCAGTCGATCACGGCAAACGAGTGCAAAAACCGTCTGGTCCGCATGAAGCGCGAGGTGCTTTTCGGCGAGGACGGGGACGGCAAGGATCCGTTCGCGCAGATGGAGGACCTTGATACGCGCACCGTCCCGGACAAGTCGTTCGATCGGGCGGAGACCGCGCGGGCGGTCGTCGCGCTGATCAATGAGCTTCCGGACGAGCAGCGTATGTGCGTCGTTCTGTACTATTACAATCAAATGAAAACGCGCGAGATCGCAAGCGCGCTCGGCGTGTCCGAGGGTACGGTCAAGAACCGCCTGAACTACGCGCGAAAAGCGCTTCGGGAGGGCGTGAAGGCGTACGAAAAAGACGGCGTTCGGCTGCACGGTCTTTTTGGACTGCCGATCCTCGGACGGCTGCTCCGCAATCTGCGGTCCGTTTCGGTTGCGGCGAGCATCTCCGCGATCGCGTCGTCGGCTGCGTCCGCGGGGCAGGCATTGCTGCCGATCGCGTACGGAAAGCTCGCGGCGGGACTCTTGGCGACGCTGATCATCGGAAGCGTGGGACTGACGCTCCGAGGCGGAAAGCAAACTGCCGCTCCGGTCGAAACGCCGCAAACCGTCGTGATCTGCGAGGTCGGGCGGGACGAGCCGGAGGTGAAGCGTACGGTGGAGCACGCGCCGCGCTTTGACGAAACGGCGAAGCCTGCGGAGCGCAAGCGGGTTTCCGAGCCGGAGCGCGAGCCGCAGATCGATGCGGCAGCGACGGCGCCGACACCGGAGCCGCAGCCCGTGCAAAACACCGACCGCGCGCCGCGCCCGACCGACAGCACCGGACGCGAAGCACAGGATCCGACGGAGGAACCCGTCGTGCCCGAGGAAGCCGTGTGGAGCGAGTGGAGCACGGAAAAACCGCCGGAGGGCGTCGAGATCCGCACAAGGACCCTGTATCGCTGGCGCGAGATCCGAAAGGACAAAGGCGAGGGCGACGGCTTTGCCGTGTGCGCGTCGGCGTCGGTGACGGCGTCCGAATGGAGCGAATGGAGCGACGAAGCGCCGGATCGGGACAGCGCCGACGGCGTGAAGATCGAGATCGAGACGTGCGTTCTGTACAGCTTCCGGTAAGCGAGAGATTAAGACGCTGTTAAAAATGTTTTAACAGCGCCAATGAATTCTCGCTTCGCTCCATGAATTATCCAAAGGACATGAATTGTGCCTTACGGCACATGAATTGACGGCGCAGCCGTCATGATGGTACGCGCGGGAAGCGCGCGATCTTCCTATGTATGTGGATTTTCCGTACGGAAAATCTTCCTTTCATGGCGAAGCCAATTCATGCCAAAGGCAATTCATGCGGCAAAGCAGCAATTCATCAAAACGGGGCTGTTAAGAATCGCAGTTTCTTAGCAGCTCCTTTTTATCAAAAACCCCAAAAATCGCAAAAAATATAAAACCAAAAATCCGGAACGCCGTCTTACTATACAGGGGCGGAAAGGAAACAGGTTCGTGACATTCTATGAACTGATCAGAGCTTGCCTGCTTCAGGACGCAAAGGCGCATCCCTGCCCAAGGCAGGGTGGCGCGGACGGTTCTTCACAAAGGGAAGATGAAGAACGCGACGCGCCGAAAACCGACGACGGGTCCTGAAATCGACGATCTGTTTTTCGCATTTTTGCTTGAAAACGGACGAATAAAGTTATATACTATCCGGGGGAGAAATGAAGACGCAAAACCGTAACAGAACAATCGACCGGTTGCGGGGCACGCGGCGCATCCGTATTCGGAGGGCTGCCGCATGAGCATCAACCGCGATTATGTCGAAATAGCGAAGGACGTCAAGGCGGCGCAGCAGGGCGACGCGGCGGCGATGGACAGGCTTCTTGCCGACGTGCAGGACCCTGTCTATTACACGTGTCTGAAGATCCTGCACAGCGAGGCGGCGGCGGAGGACGCGTCGCAGGAGATCCTGCTGAACGTGTTCCGCAAGATCAAATCCCTGAACAACCCCGCCGCATACATCGGCTGGGTCAACCGCATCACCGCGAATTACTGCAAGACGTATCTGTCGAAAAAGAGACACGAGATTTTCTTGCAGAAGGATGAGGACGGCAAGGACCCGTTCGCAATGTTCGAGCAGATCGACACGGAGAACGTGCCGGAAAAGGCGCTCGACAACGCCGAGACGCGGCAGATGATCGTCGACCTCGTTTCGGAGCTGCCGGACGAGCAGCGCATGTGCGTCATGCTGTTCTATTACGACCGGATGAAGACGCGCGAGATCGCGGACGCGCTCGACGTGTCCGAGGGCACGGTCAAAAGCCGCCTGAACTATGCGAGAAAAGCGCTGAAGGAAGGCGTGGAGCGCTGCGAAAAGGAGCAGAGGATCAACCTGCACGGGCTTTCCCCGATCCCGTTTATCGGCTATTATCTCCGAGAGGGCGCGGCGCAGTCGCATTCGCCGATCACGGCGCAGGCCGTTCGCGCGGCGGCGGCAAGAGCGGCGGCAG
>CALGGM010000115.1 GCA_937915925.1 uncultured Clostridia bacterium
CCACAGAAGCGCCCACCGAGGCGCCGACCGAAGCGCCGACGGCGGAACCCACCGAGGCGCCGATCGAAACGCCCGCTCCCGCAACGGCTGCGCCCAAGACGCCAGCGCCCTCGCCGAGGGTGTTCGTGCCGGATCCCGACTTTGAAAACCACCTCGCGCTCCCGTTTGAGGAAGGCTCGTTCGAGGGCATTCCCGACGTGGTCGACGCGGTATTTCCCGGCGTCGTCGGCGTTCTGAACTATCAGAGCCAGAGAGGCGCTTCGGAGCCCGTGCTTACCGGAAGCGGCTCCGGCTTCGTCTATACCGACACCGGCTACATCATCACCAATCAGCACGTCGTGGAAGGTGCGACGGCGCTGAAGGTCGCCATGCACGACGGCACGCAGTACGACGCAACGCTGATCGGCAGCGACGTCATGACCGACGTTGCGGTGCTGAAGATCGAGGCGGAGGGGCTCACCCCGCTTCCGATCGGCGATTCCGCTTCGCTTCGCGTCGGCGAGTTCGTTCTTGCCATCGGCGATCCGATCAGCGACGAGCTGTCCGGCTCGGTCACGTTCGGTATCGTCTCCGCGCTGTCGCGGCAGATCAACATCGAAGGCTTCGTCAACGAATACCTGCAGACCGACGCGGCGGTCAACCCCGGCAACAGCGGCGGTCCGCTCATCAACATGCGCGGCGAGGTCATCGGTGTGACGAGCGCGAAGTACACCTCCGCAGGCACCGACGAGTTCGGCGACAATATCTCCTCCGAGGGCATTGGCTTTGCGCTGCCGATCAACAACGTCGTTGAGATCGCGCGGCAGCTGATCTTGAACGGCTCCACGGTGCGTCCCGGCATCGGCGTGACGATCGTTACCTATCTCGAAGCCGCGCCCGGTTATCCGGTTCCCGGCGTGTACATCTACGGCGTGACCGACGGCGGTCCTGCGGCGCAGGCGGGCATCCTTGCGGGCGATCGGCTTGTCGCGCTCGACGGCGTTGAGATGACGCAGGATGAATTTGTCGCGGCGATCCGCGAGAAGAACGTAGGAGACACGATCACGCTGACGATCGTACGTGCAGAGCGCACGCTGACGATCGACGTGACCGTTGGCGACATGAATCAATTCCACTGATGAACGAACGAGTATTACACAGCCTTGAATTTGATAAGATCCGCGTCCAATGTGCGAGCCATACGGCGTCCGACATCGGGCGCGAATTTGTTGATGCGCTCGAACCGACCGACGATCTCGAGCGCGCCCAGATGCTGCTTCGCGAGACGTGGGAGGCGGACGGGATTGCGCGGCGCATCGGCGGTTCGCCGATCGACACGTTCCCGGACGCGCGCGCAACGCTTCGCCGCGTGCGCGCCGCATACGCGCTTTCTCCCGCAGAGCTATTGAGCATCGCCGCCTGTCTGAAGGCGAGCCGCAGAGTGCGGGAAACTCTGCTTGCGGGCGAAAATGAGGTCGAGCTGCACCGGCTCGCAAACCCGCTTTGCTCGCACAGCGAGATCGAAAGCGAGATCGCGCGCTGTATCCTTTCGGAGGACGAGATCTTCGACAACGCGTCGCCGGAGCTCAACCGCATCCGTCGGCAAATGCGCATCACGGCGGAGCGCGTCAAGGAAAAGCTGAACAACATCATCAAAAGTCCGGCGTATCAGAAATACCTGCAGGAGCCGATCGTGACCGTGCGAAACGGGCGCTATGCGATCCCCGTGAAGGCGGAGCACCGCGCGCAGATCGGCGGTCTCATCCACGATCAGAGCGGCAGCGGACAGACCGTGTTCATCGAGCCGTCCGCCGTGGTCGAGCTCGGCAATACGCTGCGGCAGCTGGAGGCGGAGGAGAAGCGCGAGATCGAGCGCATCCTTGCCGGGCTGACCGCGCTCGTCGCGCCGTATGCGGACGATCTTTACCGCAGTCTGATGCTTTTGGGCAATCTCGACTGCATCTTTGCCCGCGCGATCCTTGCGAGGGACATGCGCGCGTACTGCCCGAAGCTGAACGATCAAAGCGTCATCCGCATCAAAAACGGACGCCACCCCTTGATCGATAAGAACACCGTCGTGCCGATCTCGGTATGGATCGGCGACGGGTACGATACGCTGATCGTGACCGGTCCGAACACCGGCGGCAAAACGGTCACGCTGAAAACCGTCGGGCTGTTTACGCTGATGGCGAGCTCCGGCATGTTCATTCCTGCCGACGAATCGAGCGAGATCGCGGTCTTCCGCGAGGTCTTTGCCGACATCGGCGACGAGCAGTCGATCGAGCAGTCGCTGTCCACGTTCTCCGCGCACATGACAAACCTCGTCGGTATCTTAAAGGAGGCGGGAGACGACACGCTGGTGCTCTTGGACGAGCTTGGCGCAGGCACCGACCCGAACGAGGGCGCGGCGCTCGCACAGGCGATTCTCGCGCATTTGCAGGCGTGCGGCGCAACGACGTTTGCCACCACGCATTACAGCGAGATCAAGGCGTTCGCACTGACGCACGAGGGCATGCAGAACGCGTCGATGGAGTTTGACGTCGACCGGCTTTGCCCGACCTATAAGCTGTATATCGGCATTCCCGGCAAGTCCAACGCGTTCGAGATCAGCAAGCGTTTAGGGCTCGACGACGCGATCATCGAGCAGGCGAGGGAGTTCTTAAAGCGCGAGGACGTCGCGTTCGAGGACGTTCTTTCGGGCGCTGAAGAACAGCGCAAGCTTGCCGAGCGGCAGGCGAGCGAGCTTACCGAGGAGCTTGACCGCGCAAAGGCGGAGCGCGTCGCGTTGGAAAACGAGCGAAAGAAGCTCAAGGACGACCGCGCCGCCATCCGCGAGAAGGCGAGGGAGGAGGCGCGCGCCGTCGTCGCCGCGACCAAGCACGAGATGGATGCGCTGATTTCGGAACTTCGGCAGGTCAAAAACATCGATACCAAGGCTTTGGAACGCGCGATCCAGACCTCGCGGGACAAGCTCAGAGAATCCGCGAACAAGCTTTCGGACACCGTCGACGCGGTCACGTCCGAGGGCGAGACCCCCGCGTCCGTGATCCGCGGACAGACCGTGCATGTGGTAAGCCTCAACAGCGACGCAACGGTCTTAAAGCCGCAGGATCAGAAGGGCATGGTGCAGGTTCAGGCGGGTCACGTCAAGGTCTATGTGCCGTTGAGCGATCTTCGCAAGCTCGAACAGAAAAAGGAAAAGCCGCGCGAGATCACGCGTCCGCGCGAAATCATGACCGACGTGAAGACGGTCAAATACGAGCTCGATCTGAGAGGGTATCTTGTGGACGACGCGGTGCTGGAGATCGACGCGTTCATCGACGACTGCGTGCGCACGGGCAGGACCGAGTTCAACATCATCCACGGCAAGGGCACCGGCGCTTTACGAGCCGGCGTACAGAGCTATCTCAAGACCCATCCGCGCGTGAAGAGCTTTCGCATCGGCGCGTACGGCGAGGGCGACGCGGGCGTGACGGTCGTCACGCTGAAAAGCTAAAGGAGAAGGCGTATGAAGCGTAAAATCTTTTTCGGGATCCTGACGGCGCTGTGCGTCGCTGCGGCGATCCTGCTGGTCATCATCGGGGTAAAGCGCACCGCGCATTCCGCAACCGTCGAAGGGCTCGACTTTTTGGGCGAGCTGACGCTGGAAGCGTATGAAGCAGTTCCGGACGAGGACGGCGAGGAAGGGCAGTATACGATCTACTACCGCTACATCGATCCGAAGTACGGCGAGATCGTGTTCTCCCCGTCGGTCGACCGCCTCGAGTACGAGAACTTCATCTTCACGCGCGAGGCGGCACTGCAGTACGAGGACCTCGAAACCGCGCCGAAAACGACCGTCCGCCGCTATGTCTACGTCTACCCGTCCGACACCGGCTACGACGCCGTGTTTCAGGACCGCTACATGACCCTCGCCGACGTGTCCGAGCTGATCGACCCGACGCCCGCGGTCTCCGCCACCTACTATTACATCGTCGCCGGCATCCTGCTCCTCGGCGGCGCCTACCTGTTCTTCCTCGCCCTGACCGACCGCAAGAAGGACGCGGCGTGACAACCACAACAACCCTTCCGTCAGCCTTCGGCTGCCACCCTCCCTTTTAACACTCCGCTTCGCTTCGTTGCAGCGGTAGATCGCGCGCTTCCCGCGCGTACCATCCACAGGGAGGGCAAGATGGATGTCAACGGGATGTAGGGGGGCGCCGATCTCGGCGTCCAATGAATATTTGCTTCGCAACCAAAAGCCTTCCCCTTGATGGGGAAGGTGGCGCCTTTAGGCGACGGATGAGGTGATTCGCAGAAAAGCGAAAGCTTTTCTCGGATGATAATACCCCTCATCAGTCACCTATCGGTGACAGCTTCCCCACAGCGGGGGAAGCCTTTGTGTTCTCGCGGCGTGCGATTGCATAAACGAATTGTAGTATTATGTAACATCTATTACTTTACATACTGGCAAGAACGTGGTATACT
>CALGGM010000116.1 GCA_937915925.1 uncultured Clostridia bacterium
GCAGCGCGGGCGTATCGTTTGCCTGCTCCGCGATCACATCCTCGACGGGCGCTTCGGTCGGCGCTTCGGTGGGCGCGTCGGTCGGCGCAGGGGTTTCGATCGGCGGCTCGGCTGTTTCGGCGGCGGGCGAGCCTAAGGAAACGCAGCCGCACAGAAGCAGCAGCGCAAGCGCAAGACAGCACATAAGACGGACCGTTCGCATTTCCTTTCCTCCGACCGATTTGTTCACAGTATAGCATAAACCGGCGCGCCGCGCAACGGCGGAAATCGCGATTCGGGTGATTGCGCGTTTCACGGTTCCGTGGTACAATGAAAAAAAGATCCGCGAAACGCTTCGACGCGGACGGCAACGAATGAACGGAGGGACCATGGGAACGATCGGAAAGGAAGATTACGCGGAGCCGCGCTGCCTTTTATGCGAGGAGCCGTACGGCGCAGAGGCGCAGGTGAAGCCCGTGCCGCAGGCGCGGATCATGGAGAAGGTCGACGCGTACATGGCGCGCCGCGATTACCCGGGCGTCGAGCGGCATCTTCTGTACTGGCTCGAGGAAGCGAAGCTCGGGCATGACAAAAAGGGCGAGCTGATGATCGAAAATGAGCTCATCGGACATTACCGCAAGGTGCAGGACCAAGCGCACGCGTTCGCGCACGCCGAGGCGGCGATCCGGCTTCTCAATGAGATCGGCTTTGAGGGATCGATCACCGAGGGCACGACCTATGTAAACGCGGCGACGGCGCATCAGGCGTTCGGCGCGCACGGGACGGCGCTTGCCTATTTTGAAAAGGCGCGCGCGGCGTACGAAGCGATCCCGTCCGTAAAGCCCGCGCTGCTCGGTGGTCTATACAACAATATGGCACTGACGCTCGTTTCGCTCGGACGGTTTCAAGAGGCGAACGCGCTCTATGAAAAAGCGTTGCAAACGATGGCAAACGCGCCGCACGGCGTGCTGGAGCAGGCGATCACGTACCTCAATATGGCGAACGCCGCCGAGGACGAGAAGGGGCTTTTGGACGCGGCGGAAACGATCGACGCCGACCTCGAAAGGGCGGAGGCACTTTTGAACACGCCGGACGTTCCGCGCGACGGGTATTACGCGTTCGTGTGCGAGAAGTGCGCGCCGACGTTCGAATACTACGGCTGGTTCCAAACGGCGAACGATCTCAAGGAAAGGGCGAAGGAACTGTATGAACGGGCTTGAACTTTCCGAGCGGTTTTTCGAAACGCACGGAAGACCGATGTTGGAGGAGCAGTTTTCCGCGATCCTTCCGAAGCTCGCCGTCGGGCTGTTCGGAAGCGGGTCGGAGTGCTTCGGCTTTGACGACGAGGTGAGCCGCGATCACGATTTCGAGCCGGGGTTCATGATCCTGCTGCCCGGCGAGGACGAGATCGACCGAAGGACGGCGTTTCAGCTCGAACGCGCGTACGCAAAGCTTCCGAAGGAATTCATGGGACTGACCCGCAGCGCGATCGCACCGGTCGGCGGCGCGCGGCACGGCGTGCATCGCATCGCGGACGTGTTTACGGAGAAGGTCGGCGCGGCGGACGGCGTGCTCACCGTTTCGCAATGGCTGACCGTGCCGGAGCAATCGCTTCTTGAAGCGACGAACGGCAGGCTGTTTTTCGACGGCGCGGGGACGGTCACGCGCATCCGCGAGGGACTTTCACACTTTCCCGAGGACGTGCGTAAAAAGAAGCTTGCGGGAAATCTCCTTCTGATGGCGCAGGCGGGACAGTATAACTATCGAAGATGCCTCATGCACGGCGAACCCGGGGCGGCACAGCTTGCCGTCGGGACATTTGTAAACGCGCTGATGCATACGGCATTCCTTTTGAACGACGCGTATCTTCCTTATTATAAATGGAGCTTCCGCGCGATGCGAAGGCTTAAAAAGCTTTCGATGCTTGCGGAAACGGCGGAGGTGCTGCTTTGCACCGACAACGAGCCCGCGACGGCGGCGTCGAAATCCGATATGATCGAGGACGCCGCTTCGGACGTTATCGATGAGCTTAAGGCACAGAACCTTACTAAGGCGATCTGCGGCGATCTCGAAAAGCACGCCTACTCGGTAAACGATTCGATCCGGGACGGCGAGATCCGCAACCTGCACGTGCTCGCGGGGGTGTGAGGGGCATAAGGGACAATCCCCCAGTCAGCTTACGCTGACAGCCCCCTTTACACAAAGGGGTCTCTGCAGAGCCAAAAGCCTCCCTTGTGCAAAGGGAGGTGGCGGGCGAAGCCCGACGGAGGGATT
>CALGGM010000117.1 GCA_937915925.1 uncultured Clostridia bacterium
CCTTCACCGTGTCCTGCTGATCGCGCAGGCTGGAAATCGGGCTCTTGACCAAAGTAACTTTCAACATTGCTTTGCCCTCCTCAGTTCAGGATCTCGTCCACGGTCTTGCCGCGGAGCGCAGCGATCTGTTCTGCGGTACGGAGCTGTGCAAGTCCGTTCAGCGTCGCCTTGACGCAGTTCGACGGGTTGTTGGAACCATAGGACTTCGTGCGGATGTCACGGATGCCTGCAGCCTCGAGGACCGCACGCGCGGGACCGCCCGCGATAACGCCGGTACCTTCTTCTGCCGGAAGCAGACGAACGTGACCCTTGCCGAACTTGCCTTCCACCTGATGCGGGATCGTCGTGCCGACGACCGGGACTTCGATCATGTGGCGCTTTGCATCCTCGATGCCCTTGCGGACTGCTTCGGGAATTTCAACAGCCTTGCCGAGACCCACGCCGACCTTGCCGTTCTCGTTTCCGACGACCATGAGCGCCGTGAAGCGGAAATTCTTACCGCCCTTGACGACCTTTGCAACACGGTTGATCGCTACGAGTCTTTCTTTGAATTCGGGAACTTCCTTCTCGAACTTTCTTTCTCTGTCGTTTCTCATTTCGTTTCCTCCCTTAGAAGTCCAGGCCGGCTTCTCTCGCGCCCTCGGCAAGAGCCTGAACGCGACCGGTGTACAGATAACCGCCGCGGTCGAAAACGACCTTCTTTACGCCCTTAGCGAGCGCGCGCTCTCCGACGAGCTTTCCGACGAGCTTCGCAGCTTCCTTCTTGTCCTTGCCTTCGAGCTGACCTTTGATCTCTGCATCCAGAGTAGAAGCAGCAACCAGAGTGTTACCGTCGACGTCGTTGATAACCTGCGCATAGATGTGGTTCGTGCTGCGATAGACGTTGAGACGCGGACGCTCGCACGTTCCGTTCAGATTCCTGCGCTGACGGTGATGACGCGCCTTGCGAACAGAATTCTTATCGATCTTAGAAAACATTCTACGTTACTCCTTTCTACCTTACTTGCCGGTCTTGCCTTCCTTGCGGCGGACGAATTCGCCTTCGTAACGGATGCCCTTGCCCTTGTAGGGTTCCGGCTCACGCGTCTTGCGAATGTCTGCGGCAATCTGGCCGACCTTCTGCTTGTCGATGCCCTTCACCGTGATCTTGGTGGGTGCGGGCGTTTCAAATTCGATACCGTCCATCTTCGGGAATCTGACCGGATGGCTGTAACCGACGTTCAGAACGAGGTCCTTGCCGTCCATCTGCGCTCTGTAACCGGTACCGACGATCTCGAGCTTCTTTTCAAAGCCGGTCGAAACGCCGACGACCATGTTGTTGATGAGCGAGCGGGTCAGTCCGTGCAGTGCGCGGTGCTGCTTGTCGTCGCTGGGACGCTTAACGGTGAGAACACCGTTGTCCTGCTCCAGGATCATCTCGGGCGAAACACGCTGCGTGAGCTCGCCCTTGGGGCCCTTCACGGTCACGACATTGTGTTCGTCAACCGTGATTGTCACTCCGGACACGATGTGTACCGGAAGTTTTCCGATTCGAGACATTGTTTTTCCTCCTGTTAATTTACCAGACGTACGCGAGCACTTCGCCGCCGACGCCGAGCTTTCTTGCCTCACGGTCGGTCATCACGCCGCGAGAGGTGGACAGGATCGCGATGCCGAGGCCGCCGAGGACCTTCGGGATCTCGTCCTTGCGGGCATACACACGAAGACCCGGACGGGAGATGCGCTTGATGCCTACGATGACGCGCTGCTTGTTGGGGCCGTACTTGAGCTTGATGCGGATGGTCTTCACGATGCCGTCCTCAACGAGCTCATAGCTCTTGATGTAGCCCTCTTCCACAAGGATCTCCGCGATCGCCTTTTTGATCGAGGAAGCGGGGACGTCGACCGTCTCGTGCTTTGCGACCAGGGCGTTACGGATTCTGGTAAGCATATCTGCAATAGTATCTGTCATGATTCTTTCCTCCTGATTACCAGCTTGCCTTGCGGACGCCGGGGATGTTGCCCTTGTATGCTTCTTCACGGAAGCACACGCGGCAGATGCCGTACTTGCGAAGGACCGCATGCGGACGACCGCAGATACGGCAACGGGTGTAAGCGCGAGTGGAGAACTTGGGGGTTCTCTGCTGCTTCAGCTTCATGGATGTCTTTGCCATAGTGGTTCCTCCTTCTTAGTCCTGAACGAACGGCATACCGAGGAGAGCAAGCAGCTCACGCGCTTCTTCATCGGTCTTTGCGCTGGTAACGAACACGATGTTCATACCGCGAACCTTGTCGACGTCGTCATAGTTGATCTCGGGGAAGATCAGCTGCTCGCGAACGCCCATTGCGTAGTTGCCGCGACCGTCGAACGACGTGTCGGACACACCGCGGAAGTCGCGAACGCGCGGAAGGACGATGTTCATCAGCTTATCCGCGAAGTAGTACATGCGATCGCCGCGCAGGGTGACCTTTGCGCCGATGTTCATACCCTCACGAACCTTGAAGTTCGCGACGGACTTCTTCGCCTTGGTGACGATGGCCTTCTGACCGGCGATCGTAGAGAGCTCTGCGACTGCCTTCTCGATGCCCTTGGGGTTATCCTTTTCGGAACCGAGACCCATGTTGATGATGATCTTCTCGAGTTTCGGGACCATCATGACGTTCTCATAATGGAACTTCTCATTCAGTGCGGAGAAGACTTCTTCTCTGTACTTGGTCTTCAGACGGGGTTCGCCGCTGAAAGGCTTTGCTTG
>CALGGM010000118.1 GCA_937915925.1 uncultured Clostridia bacterium
CGAGCGCCCGCAGTGCGGGGAGGAGCGAGGCGGAAGCGCGGGTCGATGGTACGCGTGAGAAACGCGCGATCTACCGCTGTAACGGAGCGTAGCGGAGTGGTTGGGAGCAGTAGGAAGCATGGTACGCGCGGCTTGCCTCCCCTGTGCAAGGGGAGGGGGACCGCGAAGCGGTGGAAGGGTTGTTCGCGCTATCTACCGCTGTAACGAAGTGGAATAGCGACGCACTGCGACCATATGAGACCATTAGGTGGCGCCGGTAGGCGACGGATGAGGTGGTACGCGGAAAAGCGTCAGCTTTTCGCGGATGATAATAATTCTTATTTGGGATTGTCTCACACCGTGATCGCGCTCTGCGAATCGCGGTGGAGTTCGCGACCGAGAGCGTAGGCATAAAGGTCGGTGGAGAGGGCGTCGATGGCGATGGAGGCGCGGGCGACGTCGGAACAGTTCTGCATGTCGGAATGGCGTAAAATGACCGGGGCTTTTGCGTTGCTTGCCATTGCCGCAAGCAGTCCGCGCCCGATGCGCTTGAGCCCCAATACATGCAGATAGAGGTTATCCGCGCGTTCGCCCAAGGCGTCGTTCAAACCGTTCGGGATATGCAGCAGCGCCGACACGAGCACGCGCTTGCAGCGGGCGAGGGTGTAGCGCTTCGACTTGATTTCCTCAAGCAGTGAGGGGAGGTCGGTCGCCTGCCGCGCGGCGCGATAGAGCACCTGTTCAAACCCTTCGGACACATCGGGAAGCGCCGCAAGCTCGTCGATGCTCATGGTGCGAAGCCGATACAAAAGCATCTCGCCGAACCGGTCGAAGGTGACGGGGAACTGCTCGTCAAAGCGCATTGCCGCGGCGACGCTCATGGGCATGGTATCGTAGACCGATTCGTCGCCGCCCAAAAGCGCCTGCCGGATGGCTGTGGCGCTGCTGAGCTTTCCTGTCAGTACGGTGCTGTTATATTTATTTCCGATGCGCTGGATCGGCAGTGGACGGATCTCGGGCGCGTAGCGGCGGATCGATTTCAGATACTCGACGGCAAGGATGTTGTTCGGCTGCTGCAGGATCGCAAGCTCGTTTTCCGGCACGCCGAAATCGGACAGCGCGTCGTACTGCGCGCGGGGGAACGACTTGCCCTGCTTCAGATGATGCATGAGATAGACGCGAAGATTCGCAGGCTCGCGGTCGAGAAGGTCCGCAAGATGATAGAGCGCGTTCAAATCCTCGGTCTCGACGCCGAACGCGAGATCGGTGACCACGCCGGTTGCGGCGAGCGTTTTCACCGCGCCCTCCGCAAAGCGCTCCGCGCTCGAAACGGCGAACACCGTGGGGATCTCGACCACGAGGTCCGCGCCGCCCATGACCGCCCACTCGGCGCGGGTGAACTTATCGGTGCACGCGGGCTCGCCGCGCTGTACGAAGTTGCCCGACATGGCGATCACGCAGAACTCGGAATTTGCCTGCTTGCAGGATTCCTCCATGTGATAGATGTGTCCGTTGTGCAGCGGATTGTATTCGGCTATGATCCCAACGACGCGCATTTCGGGTTTCTCCTCTCAATTTGAAAATATATCCAAATCAAGTATATCATTTTTTGCGCAGATGTGTTAGAATAAATTGTAAATCTATTTTGGAGGAATTTGTCATGTCATTGATGGATCAGATCAAGGCGAAGGCAAAAGCGAATGTAAAGCACATTCTGCTGCCCGAAGGAACCGAAGAACGCACCGTGCAGGCTGCCGCCCGCATCACGGCGGAAGGCATTGCGAAGGTCACGCTGTTCGGCAAGCGCGAAGAGATCGAAGCGGTTGCGAACAAGTTCGGCGTGTCGCTTGACGGTATCGATACGATCGACCCGGAAACGCATCCGGATTATCAGACCTATGTCGATCGCTTTTATGAAATGCGCAAGGCGAAGGGCGTCACGCCCGAGAAGGCTGCCGACATGATCAAGAACCCGCTGTTCTTTGCTGCAATGATGATCAAGGACGGCAAGGGCGACGGTTTCGTTTCCGGCGCGATCAACACCACGGGCAACACGCTCCGTCCGGGTCTTCAGATCATCAAGATGAAGCCGGGCATCAACACGGTGTCGAGCTTCTTCATCATGGAGATTCCGAATAAGGCGTACGGCGACGACGGTCTGATGATCTTTGCGGACTGCGCGGTCAACATCGACCCGACCTCCGAACAGCTTGCCGAGATCGCGATCTCGTCCGCGGCGAGCGCAAAGGCGCTTTGCGGTATGGACGCGCGCATCGCGATGCTGTCGTTCTCCACGAAGGGCAGCGCGAAGCATGACAACGTCGACAAGGTCCGCATCGCAACCGAGCTCGTGCATGAGCGCGCGCCGGAGCTGATGGTGGACGGCGAGCTGCAGGCAGACGCCGCGCTCGTGGAAAAGGTGGGACAGCTCAAGAGCCCCGGAAGCCCCGTTGCCGGCAAGGCGAACGTGCTGGTCTTCCCGGATCTGCAGGCGGGCAACATCGGCTACAAGCTCGTACAGCGTCTCGCAGGCGCGGAAGCGATCGGTCCGGTCTGCCAGGGCTTTGCGGCGCCGATCAACGATCTGAGCCGCGGCTGCAGCATCGAGGACATCGTGTCCGTCGTCGCGATCACGGCGGTGCAGGCACAGAACATGTAAGGAAAAGGAGAGTATCATGAGATCGATTCTTGTTATCAACGCAGGCAGCTCCTCGCTGAAGTATCAGCTGATCGACATCGACACCGAGAGTGTTCTCGCAAAGGGTCTTTGCGAGCGCATCGGCATCGACGGCAAGCTCACCTATAAGCCGACGGGCGGCGAAAAGCTCGAAAAGGAAGCGGCAATGCCGACCCATAAGGAAGCGATCGCGATGGTCCTCGACGTGCTCGCGGATCACGAGATCGGCGTCATTTCCGACATGAAATCCATCGTTGCGGTGGGTCACCGCGTCGTCCACGGCGGCACGAAATTCACGAAGTCCGTGCTGATCGACGACGAGGTCATCAAGATGATCGAAGCGTGCACGCCGCTTGCGCCGCTTCACAACCCCGCAAACCTCATGGGCATCAACGCGTGCCGCGCCGTCATGCCGGACACGCCGATGGTCGCGGTGTTCGATACCGCGTGGGGCATGAGTATGGAGCCGAAAAACTTCATCTATGCGCTGCCGTATGAGATCTACGAAAAATACGACGTCCGCCGCTACGGCTTCCACGGCACGTCCCATATGTTTGTGACCGGCGAGGCGATCAAGCGCCTCAATAGAGCCGGCGATCCGAACGTTCGCGTCATCACCTGCCATCTCGGAAACGGCTCGTCCGTGAGCTGCTCGAAGGGCGGCAAGTGCGTCAACACCTCGATGGGTCTGACACCGCTCGAAGGTCTTCCGATGGGCACGCGCTGCGGCAGCATCGACCCGGCGATCGTCCCGTTCCTCGTAAAGGCAATGGACGTCCCGGCAAAGGAGATCGACACCATGATGAACAAGAAGAGCGGCATGCTCGGCATTTCCGGCGTGTCCAGCGACTTCCGCGAT
Source organism: uncultured Clostridia bacterium (assembly GCA_937915925.1). Taxonomy (GTDB): domain Bacteria; phylum Bacillota; class Clostridia; order Christensenellales; family CAG-138; genus UBA3792. Next base: position 3,516 of record CALGGM010000118.1, read on the forward strand.
CTGTGGAACGCGCGGAACGAGGGCAACGAGCGCGCGGCGCTCGCGCTCGACATGTTCGCGCAGGGCGTCAAGCGTCTGATCGGCGGCTATGCGGCTGAGATGGACGGCGTGGACTGCATCGTCTTCACCGCGGGCGTCGGCGAGAACGACGCGGCAACCCGCGAGCTGATCATGCAGAACATGGACTTCCTCGGCGTCGATTTCGATTTCGAGCTGAACCGCACCGCGCCGAAGGGCAAGGAGATCGTGCTTTCGAAGCCCGAATCCAAGGTCACCGTCATGGTGCTTCCGACCGACGAAGAGCTTGCGATCGCAAGAGATACCGCTTCGATCGCACTGTAAACAGATACACGGGCTGCGGGTGTAACTCCTGCGGCCCTTTTTATGCCGTATGCGTTATGTGATGCGTGAAAACACGGACGTTTCCGACGCCGTCATATCGGAGATCCGAAGCCGTTTCGGATGCACAAGACCGTTTGCCGCGATGCTGGTTCGGCGCGGTATATTCGACGATGCTTCGATCGAGGCGTTCTTGCATCCGGAATCGCAAACCCTTTGCGACCCGTTCGCGTTTTCCGACATGGACCGCGCGGTAAAAAGGATCCGAAGCGCGATCGACGCGGGCGAACGCATCTGCGTGTTCGGCGATTACGACACCGACGGCGTGTGCGCGACCGCGATCTTAACCGATGCGTTGAAAAAGCTTGGCGCGAACGTAAGCTATCTGCTGCCGAGCCGACAGGGCGACGGCTACGGGCTCAGCATGGGCGCGATCGACCGGATGCACGAAAACGGCGTACAGCTGATCGTCACCGTCGACAACGGCATTTCCGCGCACGCCGAGATCGCGTATGCAAGAACGCTCGGCATGGACACAGTCGTGACGGATCATCACCGCTGTCACGAAACACTGCCGGACGCGGAGGCGGTCGTGTGCGCGGCACGCGCAGATCAGGACGCGGCGCTTTCGAGCCTTTGCGGGGCGGTCGTCGCCATGCTGCTTACAGAAGCGCTCGGCGGTTCCGTCGAGGGCTATCTTCCGATCGCCGCGCTTGCGACGATGGCGGACGTCGTGCCGCTTGAACGGATCAACCGCGCGATCGTGAGAAAGGGACTGCCGCTTGTTGGCGTGCATCCGGGACTCAAGGCGCTTTTGGACGCCGCGGGCGTGCAGACGGTGACGGGGGAGAGCACGCTTTCGTTCATCCTCGCACCGCGCATCAACGCCGCGGGGCGCATGGGCGACGCGACACGCGCCGTGGAGCTGCTGCTTTCGGAGGACGAAACGGAGCGGCAGACGCTTGCCGCCGCATTGGAGAGCGAAAACGTGAAGCGCCGTGCGGAGGAGCAGCGCATTTTTACGGAGGCGGAGGCGCAGATCGACGATCCCGCGCCGCGCATTCTCGTACTGTCCGGCGAGGACTGGAACACGGGCGTGATCGGCATCGTCGCGTCAAGGCTTCTGGAGCGCTACCGCTGTCCCGTGCTGCTGTTCTCGCGCGTAGGAGACGCGCTGGTTGGCTCCGGACGGAGCGTGCCTGCCGTCGATCTCTTTCAGCTTCTTTCGCGGCACAGGGACCTGTTTTTGCGCTTCGGCGGACACAGGCTTGCCGCGGGCGCAACGGTCGCGCCGGAACGGTTTTCGGCGCTGTGCGACGCGTTGAAGGCGGATCTTAAAGAACAGTTCCCACTCGGGCTTCCCGAGCAGACGCGTACCGTGGAGGATCGGCTTTCGGCAAGCGAGATCACCGTCGCGTTTGCAAGGGAGCTTTCCCTGCTTGCGCCGTTTGGCGAGGGCAACCGCGCGCCGCTGTTCCTGATCGAGGGACAGCTTTCCGGCGTCCGCACGATGGGCAAGGACGGCTCGCACATCGGGGCGAAGCTTTCGGACGGCGGGGCGGAGGTGCGGATCGTTTCGTTCGGAAACGGCGATCGGTACGCGGATTGGAGCGCGACGGCGGACGCGCGCGCGTTCGTCTCGATCGAGCTTTCGAGCTATCTCGGACGCCCGGAGGTCTCGGTGCGCGCGGAGACGCTGATGCGGCGAACCGACGAACGCGTGACGGAAGCGGCAATGCTCTGCATCCGTTCGATCCAATACGGACTGCCGCTGCCGGATCGGGACGTGCTCGATCGGTTGAAAAAAGTATCGGAAGCCGAGGTGCGGACCGTTTACCGGACGCTTCTGAACCGGCTCAAAAAGGGCGCGGCGGTCGAATGCCTGTCGGAAACGGAGCTGTGCGCGCTGCTGCCGCTGTACGAGATCGGGGTCGTCCGGTATCAAAACGAAAAATTTTTTGCCGAAACCGTGCAGGAAAAGAAACAAATTCAAAATGCCCTCTTGTATCGGGCGGTATTTTTGGAGTAAAATATAAGTTCGGAAGGAAAGGAGGATGCATATGGAGGAACGTTTGATCGCTAAATTTGCGGAACGCTTCGGCGCCGAGCAGGCGGAGAAGATGTCGGAAGCCGTGTCGTTCGCCTCGCGCGTGCATTGCAATCAGAAGCGGGACGACGGGACGCCGTTTGTGTCGCATCCGCTAACCGTGAGCTCCTACCTTCTCGATATGGGCATGGACGCGCCGACCGTGATCGCGGGCGTTCTGCACGACACCGTCGAGGACGGCGACAATGTTCAGATCACGGATATCGAAAAGATGTTCGGGAAAGAGGTTGCCTTCCTGGTCGACGGCGTTACCAAGCTGACCAAATCCGGAAAGCAGACCTATATCACCAAGAAGCAGGAGCAGACGGAAAACCTTCGTAAGCTGTTTTTAGCGATCGCGGAGGACGTTCGCGTCGTCATCATCAAGCTTGCGGATAGGCTTCACAACATGCGCACGCTCGACGTGTGCTCGCCGCAGAAGCAGGCGAAGAAGGCAAAGGAAACGCTGGAAGTGTACGCGCCGCTTGCGCACCGTTTCGGCATGGGCGCGATCCGAAGCGAGCTTGAGGATCTGTCGTTCCGCTATCTGATGCCCGAGGAATACGCGAGCATCAAGGCACAGGTCGACGTACAGCAGAAGGAGCGGCTGGAGCTTTTGTCGAGCGCGATGGAGCAGATGAAAACGCTCCTGAAGGAAGCGAACATCGAGGGCAGCATTTCGGGACGTCCGAAGCATCTGTACTCGTCGTACCGCAAGATGCAGCGCAACAACTGCACGCTGCACGAGCTGTACGATCTCATTGCGATCCGCATCATCGTGGACACGGTGACCGACTGCTACGCGGCGCTCGGCGTCATCCACGCGACGTGGAAGCCGCTGCCCGGCAGATTCAAAGACTATATCGCGATGCCGAAGCCGAACCTGTACCGCTCGCTTCACACCACGGTCATGGATGCGCGCGGCATTCCGTTCGAGGTACAGATCCGCACGAAGGAGATGCACGCCACCGCGGAATACGGCATTGCGGCGCATTGGATGTACAAGGAAGGGCGCAAGTCGATGACCGAGCTCGACCGCAAGACCTCGTGGCTACGGCAGGTTCTGGAAGCCGAAGAAACGACCGAGGACAGCAAGGAGTTCGTCGACAACATCTTAAAGGACTTCCTCGGCGAATACGTCTTCGTGCTGACGCCGAAGGGCGAGATCATCGACCTTCCGGTGGGCTCGACGCCGCTGGACTTTGCGTACCGCATTCATACGAACATCGGACATCACTGTCAGCACGCGCGCGTCAACGGAAACGTCGTGCGGCTCGACTACAAGCTCAAAACGAACGACGTTGTGGAGATCATCACGTCGAACTCGCAGGCGGGACCGAGCCGCGACTGGCTCGCGATCGTCAAGACGCAGTCGGCGAAGAACAAGATCCGTCAATGGTTCAAGCACGAGAACCGCGAGGAGAACATTCAGCGGGGACGCGAGATGCTCGAGGAGACTGCAAAGCGGCACGCGCAGAGCCTTGCGATCCTGATGAAGCCGGAATACTACAATGAGGTTTTAAAGCGGCATAACTTTACCTCGCTCGACGATCTGTATTCCTCGATCGGGTTCGGCGGCATCTCCGCGGGACAGGTCCTGCATAAGCTCATCGACCTGCACCGCAAGGACGAACGGCTCGACGCGATGCAGAAAAAGCTCGGCGAGGCGGGAAGCGAAGCGCTGAAGCGCCCGCTGCATCGGGCGAACCCGAAGGGCGTTTACGTGCTCGGCGATCCGGGCATGGCGGTGTTTTTCGGAAACTGCTGTAACCCGCTGCCCGGCGATCCGATCATCGGGTACGTGACCCGCGGACGCGGCGTAAGCGTGCATCGGACGGACTGCAAGAACGTGCAGACGCTGATGCAGGAGGAGGACCGCATCATCGAGGTCGAGTGGGCGGTGGACGCGCGCACCGATTTCAGCGCGACGATTCGCGTGTTTATCGAGGATCAGCCGGGTTCGCTTCTGGAAGTTTCGAAGGTCCTTTTGGGGCTCAACGTCAACATGACCGATCTTTCGAGCCGCTCGACCGACGACGGCTACGCGGCGATGGAAATCACCTGCACGGTGGCGAGCTCGGAGCAGCTTTCCACGATCATCTCGAACCTCAAAAAGCTTCGGCAGGTCGTGGACGTATTCCGCGTATAAGGAGGCAGCGATGCGGGCGGTGGTTCAGCGCGTAAAGCGCGCAGGCGTTACGGTCGACGGAGAATCGATCGGCGCAATTTGTAACGGGCTCTGCGTCCTTTTGGGCGTATCGGTCAGCGATACGGAAGCGGACGCGGATTATATCACGGATAAGCTCATCGGGCTTCGGATCTTTGACGATGAGAACGGCGTGCCGAATCGCTCGGTCGTCGAGATCGGCGGGTCGATCCTTCTGGTGTCGCAGTTCACGCTTTTGGGCGACGCCAGAAAGGGCAGGCGACCGAGCTACATCGAAGCCGCGCGTCCCGAGACGGCGATCCCGCTCTATGAGCGCTGCATCGAACGGCTGAAAGCCGCGGTGCCGGTGGAGACGGGACGCTTCGGCGCGGACATGCAGGTATCGATCGTAAACGACGGACCCTTTACGATCCTGCTCGATTCCAAGAAAGGATTCTGACATGCAAATTTTCATCTATCCCTGCGGACCGGTCCTTGCGAACATGATCTTTGTGGGACGGGACGGCGCAAACACGGTTGCGGTCATCGACCCGTCCGACGCCGCGCTCGCAAAGACGGTCATGAAGGAGCACGGCTGGACGCTTTCCGATATTCTCATTACGCATCGGCACTTCGATCACCTCTTGGGCGTAGCGGAGCTGAAGCGCGATACGGGCGCGACGGTCTATATTTCCGAGGCGGACGCAGGCGGTCTTCGTAACGCGCATACGAGCCTTGCCGCGCTGCACTTCCTTGCGCAGACGCCGGTCGAGCCGGACGTGCTCTTGCACGACGGCGACACGTTTACTGCCGCGGGGCTGACGTTCCGCGCGCTCGCCACGCCCGGACACACGGAGGGCGGCACGGTGTTCGTCTGCGATGAAGAGCGCTGCGCGTTCGTAGGTGATACCCTCTTTGCCGACGGCTACGGTCGGTTCGATCTGCCGACCGGCAGCTTTGCGGCGCTCGCGTATTCGATCCGCAACATCCTGTTCGCGCTGCCGGAGGACTATCGGCTGTTCCCCGGTCACGACGAGCCCACGACGGTCGCGAAGGAGAAGCGCACCAATCCGATCAATTACGAGGCAGACCCGTGGTTCGACTGATCACCAACACACCGCAATATGCAAACGACGTCGCCGAGGAGATCCGCATGTTCCTCGGTCTTGTTCCGATCACCGAGGAGGAAACGCCGGACGCCGAGCTGACGGTTTCCGTGACGCTGGATGCTATCGCCATGACCGCAGCGGCAAGGACGGAGCCGGACGGCGAGCCGATTGTGATCCCGTACACCGTCGACGCGTCCGATCCGCTCGATCAAAAAAGACAGGAGAAGCGCGCCGAAAAGCGAGCCGTCTACGCGCTGATGCAGCGCGTGCATCCCATGGAGATGCCGTGGGGGAGCCTGACGGGGATCCGCCCTACGAAGCTCTTGCGCGAGCTTTGCGAACGCGTGGGCGACGAGGAAGCGGTGAAGCAATTTCGTGACGTGTTCTCGGTGCGCATCGATAAGCTCCGCCTGGCTGCGACGATCAACGCCGTGCAAAAGCCGATCCTCGAATCGGTGCGGGCAAACGACGTCGACGTGTACATCGGCATTCCGTACTGCAAAACACGGTGCCTCTACTGCTCGTTCGGCGCGGAGATCGCGAAAAAGAACGCCGTCGAGGAGTATCTTCCGTTCCTGTATAAGGACATTGAAAACGGCGCAAGGCTTGTAAAAGACGGAGGCTTCCGCGTTCGCGCAAGCTACCTCGGCGGCGGCACGCCGACCGTGCTTTCGGCAGAACAGCTGGACGCGCTGTTAACGCACGTCGAACGGACATACGGAACCTTCGGCGAGGAATGCACCGTGGAGGCGGGACGCCCCGACACGATCACGCGGGAGAAGCTCAAGGTCTTACGCGATCACGGCGTTTTGCGCATCTCGATCAATCCGCAGACGATGTCGGACGAAACTTTACGGCGCATCGGCAGAGCGCACACGGCAGCAGAGATTAAAGAGGCGTTCGCCCTTGCGCGGGAGATGGGCTTTGCTTCGATCAACATGGACCTCATCGCGGGCTTGCCCGGAGAAACGGTCGCGGACTTCGAGCGCACGCTTTCCGAGATCAAGGCGCTTCGTCCCGACAATCTCACCGTGCATACGCTTGCGATCAAGCGGTCGAGCAGATTAAAGGATCAGCTGGACAAATATCCGCTGCCCGCGCGCGAGGACGTGGAGACCATGATCGACATGGGCTTTCGGGCGGCAAAGGAGATCGGACTTTGGCCCTACTACATGTATCGGCAAAAGTATCAGAACGGCAATCTCGAAAACGTCGGTTACGCCGCGGACGGGAAGCTATGCGTCTACAACATCGACATGATGGAGGAGACGACCTCGATCTTGGCGCACGGAGCGGGCGCAATGACAAAGCGCGTGTTCGATTCCGAGAACCGCGTGGAGCGCATTCCGAATCCGAAGGACGTTCCGACCTACGGCGCGAAGCTCGAAACGCTGGACACCGCGAAAAGAAAGCTGTTTCTCGGCGAGATTTTTTCTTGACACCGTGTCGCTTTATGGTATAATAAGCGCAAAGCGTTGAACGGAAGAGTACCCATCGGAGCATCCCAAAGAGAGCGCGTCCACGGCTGAAAGATGCGCGGAGCAAGGAGGGGGAAGGACATCCCGAAGCTGCATGCCGGATCCAAAAGGCATGCCGGAGACCCCTCGTTATCGGGGAAAAGCGCGCAAAGAGTTTGCGAAATTTGGGTGGCACCGCGGTCCTTCCGTCCCGAACATGGGCGAAAGACCGCGATTTTTTGTATAGGAGGAAGCTATGGCATACAAAGCGCCGAAAGGCACAAAAGACGTTACCCCGGAAGAGAGCTATCGCTGGCAGTATCTGGAAAGCACGATCCGTAAGATCGTGAGAAAATACGGGCTTTTAGAAGCACGCACTCCGTGTATCGAGCACACCGAGCTGTTTTTGCGCGGCGTCGGCGACACGACGGACATCGTGCAAAAGGAGATGTACACCTTCACGGACAAGGGCGATCGCAGCATCACCCTAAAGCCCGAGGGTACGGCGGGCGCGGTGCGCATGTTCGTGGAAAACGGATTGTTCAGTGAAGCGCAGCCCACCAAGATGTATTATCTTTACTGCCCGGTGTTCCGCTATGAACGCCCGCAGGCTGGAAGGCTCAGAGAGCATCACCAGTTCGGCGTGGAGATCTTCGGATCCGCAAGCCCCGCAGCGGACGCGGAGGTGATTTCGCTTGCGTCGGAGATCTTCGAAACGCTCGGCTGCTCGGACCTTACGATCAAGCTGAACAGCATCGGCTGCCCGAAGTGCCGCGGACGCTATCAGCAGGCGTTGAAAGAATATCTTGCGAGCCGTTACGACGAGCTTTGCGAAACGTGCAAGAGCCGCTTTGAAACGAATCCTCTGCGTATTTTGGACTGCAAGGTCGATTCGTGCAAGGAGATCGTCAAGGACGCGCCGCACACGATGGACTACGTCTGCGACGACTGCCGCGCGCATATGAAAGAGCTGATGCGTCTTTTAGATCTTTCCGGCATTCGCTATGAGATCGACCCGATGCTCGTAAGAGGGCTCGATTACTACACCAAGACGGTGTTCGAGATCGTGTCCGGCATGCCCGGCGCGCAGGGAACGCTGTGCGGCGGCGGACGGTACGACGGGCTCATCAAAGAGCTCGGCGGCCCCGAAATGCCTGCGGTGGGCTTTGGGCTCGGCATGGAGCGTCTGCTTCTCATCATGGACAAGCTCGGTGTAGAAATTCCGAAGCCGGTGCGCTATGAGGTGATGCTGATCGGGCTCGGGCAGGCGGCAAAGGACAAGTGCTTTACGCTTTCGAGAGCGCTTCGCGCGCGCGGCGTTTCGGTCGATCTCGACCTGATGGAGCGCAGCGTCAAGGCGCAGATGAAGTATGCCGATAAGACCGGCGCTTTATATACGCTCGTCATCGGCGACGATGAAATGAACAACAACGCCGCGACCCTGAAATCCATGCAGGGCGGCGAATCGACCATGGTAGAGCTCGATGCGGAAAGCATCGAAAAAGCAATTCGGAGGGGATAAACAATGGGAGAATTTTTGAGCGGATGGAAACGCACGTGCTACTGCACGGAGCTTTCAAAAGAGGACGTCGGCAGAGAAGTGACGCTGATGGGGTGGACGAACGTCCGCCGCGATCTCGGCGCGCTGATCTTTGTACAGCTTCGCGACCGCACGGGTCTGATGCAGGTCGTGTTCGATTCGTCGACGCTTTCTAAAGAGGATTTCGATCGCGCAAGCACGATCCGTTCGGAGTACGTTCTTGCGGTCAAGGGCATTCTCGAAGCGCGTACCGGCAACATGATCAACCCGAACATGAAGACCGGCGAGGTCGAGGTGAAGGTGAAGGAATTCAAGATCCTGAGCAGCGCCGAAACGCCGCCGATCGACACGGGCGACGACTGCAACGCCGGCGAGCTGCTGCGTTTGAAGTACCGCTATCTGGACCTTCGCCGTCCGTGCATGCAGAAAAACCTCATCATGCGCAACGAGATCACGCGCATCACGCACGAATATTTCGCGGAAAACGGCTTCCTCGAGATCGAGACGCCGATGCTCACCAAGAGCACGCCCGAGGGCGCGCGCGACTACCTCGTGCCGAGCCGTGTGCATCCGGGCAGCTTCTACGCGCTGCCGCAGAGCCCACAGCTGTTTAAGCAGCTTCTGATGCTTTCAGGATTTGATCGCTACATGCAGATCGCCCGCTGCTTCCGCGACGAGGACCTTCGTGCCGACCGTCAGCCGGACTTTACGCAGATCGACCTTGAGATGTCGTTTGTCGAAGCGGACGACGTCATGGCGATGAACGAGGGCTTTTTGAAGCGCCTCTTTAAGGAAACGCTGGACCTCGATATTCAGCTTCCGCTGCCGCGCATCACGTGGCAGGACGCGATGGACCGCTACGGCTCCGATAAGCCCGATACGCGCTTTGAAATGGAACTCTGTGACCTTTCCGATTGCGTTCGTAACTGCGGCTTCTCCGTGTTCCAGAATGCGTTAAACGACGGCGGCAGCGTTCGCTGCATCGTCGCAAAGGACGCTTCGGCAAAGTTCAGCCGCAAAGAGATCGACGCTTTGGGCGAGTTTGTCAAGACCTACAAGGCGAAGGGACTTGCGTGGATGAACTGGAAGCCCGAAGGTCTCCAGTCCCCGATCGCGAAGTTTTTGACCGAGGACGAGATCGAGGCGATCAAGGCGAAGGCGAATTTCGAGCAGGGCGACGTGATGTTCATCGTCGCGGACAGGAACCCGGTCGTTTGGGCTTCGCTCGGCGCTCTGCGTCTGAAGCTCGGCGACAAGCTCGGTCTCATCGATCCGAACAAGTTCAATCTTCTGTGGGTCGTCGAGTTCCCGCTTCTTGAGTGGAGCGAGGAGGAGAACCGCTTCGTCGCGATGCATCATCCGTTCACAAGCCCGATGGACGAGGACCTTCCGTATCTCGACACCGATCCGGGCAGAGTGCGCGCAAAGGCGTACGACATCGTGCTGAACGGCAACGAGATCGGCGGCGGTTCGATCCGTATTCACTCGACCGAGCTGCAGGCAAAGATGTTCGAGGTCATCGGTTTATCTAAGGAACAGGCGGAAGCGCGGTTCAAGTTCCTCCTGGATGCGTTGAAGTACGGCACGCCGCCGCACGGCGGACTGGCATACGGGCTCGACCGCGTGACGATGCTGATCTGCGGCGCGCAGAGCATTCGCGACGTCATCGCGTTCCCGAAGGTGCAGAACGCTTCCTGCCCGCTGACGAACGCGCCCGATCCAGTCGACGCAAAACAGCTTGAGGAGCTGCATATCGCGGTCGTCCCCGAGGAAGAATGAGATTGAAATAAAGAAAGGAGCTAACAATATGGCAAACATCGTAACAGGCACATTGGATAACTTCGACTCCATCATCAACGGCGAGCTTCCCGTTCTGGTGGATTTCTGGGCAGAGTGGTGCGGTCCGTGCCGCATGGTCTCGCCGATCGTTGATCAGCTTGCCGGCGAGTACGAGGGTAAGGTCACGTTCGTGAAGGTCAACGTCGACGAAGAGCCGGAGCTTTGCGAAAAGTATCGCGTCGCTTCGATCCCGAATCTCGTCCTCTTTAAGGACGGCGACGTTCTCGACCAGAGCGCAGGCGCGCGCCCGAAGGCACTGATCGCGCAGTTCATCGAGCAGGCGCTGTAAGTAACCAAAGGAGCAGCGGGGGAGGCAAGTGCCTCTCCCGTTTTGCGTAATGGGATCGGGAAGGACGGGCAGATTTGTCATCCCGCGCGTACCGTCGCACCTACGGGCAGAACCAAACCGTAGGGGAAGATAGTATCTTCCCGTTCCGTTGTTTGTTGTAGGGGAGATTCTTCGCCGCTTTCCTCAGAATGACAGAATAGGACAAGGGGCTCAAAACCCGCGTGTCATCCTGAGAAGGCGAAGCCGCCGAAGGATCTCCTTTCCCACATTTCGTTGTTACGGCGAGTGGAAGCGATCCGCCCCTACAAGCCGTTGGCGGGTTTCTTGCCTTCCCTGTGCAAGGGAAGGTGGATGCCGAAGGCAGACGGAAGG
>CALGGM010000119.1 GCA_937915925.1 uncultured Clostridia bacterium
GGCTTTGACTGCACGGCGGACAGCCTGACGGCGGGACACTTTATGGCGCTCACGCTGATGAAGCGTCTGCAGATGGCGGGCAACCGTCCGGTCGCGCTGATCGGCGGCGGCACGACGATGATCGGCGATCCCTCGGGCAGGACCGACATGCGCAAGATGCTGACCAAGGCGGACATCGACCACAACGCGGAATGCTTCAAGCGTCAGATGGAACGCTTCATCGAGTTCGGCGAGGGCAAGGCGGAGATGGTCAACAACGCCGACTGGCTCTTGAAGCTCAACTACGTGGAGCTTCTCCGCGAGGTCGGCACGTGCTTCTCGGTCAACAACATGCTCCGCGCGGAATGCTATAAGCAGCGCATGGAGAAGGGACTCTCCTTCCTTGAGTTCAACTACATGATCATGCAGTCGTACGACTTCTACTATCTCTATCAGCACCACGGCTGCAACATGCAGTTCGGCGGCGACGATCAGTGGTCGAACATGCTCGGCGGCACGGAGCTGATCCGTAAAAAGCTCGGCAAGGACGCGTACGCGATGACGATCACGCTTCTCACAGACTCGCAGGGCAAAAAGATGGGCAAGACCGCGGGCAACGCGGTCTGGCTCGACCCGAACAAGACCACGCCGTTCGAGTTCTATCAGTACTGGCGCAACGTCGACGACGCGGACGTGATGAAGTGCATCCGCATGCTGACCTTCATTCCGATCGAGGAGATCGAGCAGATGGAGCATTGGGACGCGGCGCGCATCAATGAGAAGAAGGAGATCCTTGCGCATCATCTGACCTCGCTCGTACACGGCGAGGAGGAAGCGGACAAGGCGCAGGCGGCGGCGCGCGCGCTCTTCTCCGGCAGCGGCGACGACGCGAACATGCCCTCGTTCACCGTTCCCGAAGACGCGCTTACCGACGGAAAGATCAACATCGTCGACATGCTGCTCTTAGGCGGCATCGAGAAGTCCAAGGGCAAGGTCCGCACGCTGATCGAGCAGGGCTCCATTCAGCTGGACGGAACACGCGTCGACGATACGTGGATGAACATCACCGAGGAACAGCTGAAGGACGGTGTGAAGATCAAGAAGGGCAAGAAGACCCACATGCGCTTCACAGTCTGACGCGCAAAGATTAACCCATTCGAACCTCTGTCATTCTGAGTCGAAGACGAAGAATCTCCGAAAACCATGTCGCTTTGAGATTCTTCGACGCTTCGCGCCTCAGAATGACATTTTTTGTCCGTCTTTTTCGTCAGATTTTTCGATGACGATTGACAACGGTCCTATACTTGCGCTATTATATTAAGGATAGAAAAGGTTCTTTCGAAGCGTCGAAGGCCTGAGATCCCACGGAGGAATGCCATGCGTACAAACATGAAAAAACTGCTCGCGCTGCTGCTCTGCATCGCGATGACGCTGACGCTTCTGCCTGCATTTGCGGCGGCGGAAGGAAAGGAAAAGGAGCCGGATGCCGAGCAGCCGACCGCGGAAAAGGATGCGCTCGAAGCGCCCGATCCGAAGGATTCGTATTACACCGAATCTCCGCTTGCGCTCGGTTCGAACGATTACGTGATTGACGAAGCGGGAATGACCCTCTACCGCCCGTTCACGCCGACAAAAACCGGCACGTATCTCTTTTACTCGACCGGTTCCGACGATACCTACGGGTATCTGTGCGACGCGAGCTGGACGCAGCTCGCCTATAACGACGACGGCGGCAGCGGCAACAACTTCCGCATCGTGTACAGCATGAACGCCGGACAGCAGTACTGGATCGGCGTCCGGTATTACAGCAGTTCGACGACCGGCACGATCGCCGTGTTCGTCGACACCGTCGGGGACGATCCGCTGTCGGTCGGGAACAACACCTACACCGTCAGCACCGCCGGTTCGACCGTATACCGCCCGTTCACCGCGCCTCAAAGCGGGACCTACTATTTCTATTCGACCGGCAGCGACGATACGCGCGGCTACCTGCTGGACCTCAATTTCAACGAGATTAACGATGACGACGACGGCGGCGACGGCAACAACTTCTATCTGGAGCGCGAGATGTACAAGGGCGATACCGTCGTTCTCGGCGTCAACTATTACAACAGTACTGCGACCGGCAGCATCAACGTCGTGATCGAGGCGTCCGTGAGCAATTTCGACGGCACAATCGAATGGAACGCCGCGGACGTCAAGTTCAAGGGCGCGACGCCGTACGTGATCTATAACGGCAGCGCGTTTACGCCGCGCTTCACCGTCAAGGACGCGGGCGGCAACGTCGTAAGCAGCAGCAACTACACCTATGAATACCGCGAGAACAGAAACGCCGGCACCGCCTATGTGATCCTGCGGTTCACCGGCGTCTACACCGGAAGCGCGCGTGCATGGTTCAAGATCTATCTGCCCGCGACCACCGAAACCGCTGTTGAAAATGTGTCCGACGGCATTCAGATCTCCTGGGCGCCGGTCACGGGCGCGGCCGGCTACGTCATCTATCGCCGCGCATGGAATCTCCAAAGCGCGGGCTGGACGACCTTTGAGCGCTGGAACAACACCACCGATACGGTCTGGACGGATGAGACCGTCTATGCCGGAACGCGGTATCAGTACGGCGTCAAGGCGTACTTTGCGCAGCGCACCGATCCGGTCAGCGGCGCGGTCATCGGCGGCAACGTCGGCGACAACTATAACCTCGGCGAGGTCGGTCCGCTGAAGACGACGGTCCGCATCACCACGCGCGAGCTGAAATCCCTGAAGGCGGGCAGCAAGCAGATCACCGCAACGTGGGCGGGCTCCAAGGTCTTCACGGGCTATCAGCTGAAATACGCGACCGATGCGGACTTCACCAAGAACGTCACCGCCGTCTGGGTCAAGGACGCCGCGACGTACTCGACCGTTTTGAAATCGCTCACAAACGGCACGCTCTACTACGTCACGGTCCGCTCCTATCACAACTTTGAAGGCATGACGTATTTCGGCGAGTGGTCGAACACGCTGTGCATCAAGCCCGGCAGCGGCACGACCGTGCTCTCCACCGACACGCAGTACCGCGCGGTGCTCGTCGGCGAGAACAGCTACGCAAGCAGTCCGCTGAAGGGCTGCGTCAACGACATGAACGCGCTTGCCGGCACGTTCCGGGGCTTCGGCGCGCCGATCACCGTCAAGGCGCTTCCGAACTCCAGCAAGGCGCAGATCCTGAGCGCGATCAGCTCCACCTTCAAGGACGCGAAGGACAACGATATCTCGATCTTCACGTACTCCGGACACGGCACCAACACGGGCGGCACCGGCTCGTATCAGGGCGCGCTCTGCGCGATCAGCTCAAGCGGCGCCGTCGAATACATCACCTTCTCCGAGCTTGCGTCCGCGCTTTCCTCGGTCAAGGGCAGAGTCATCATTCTTCTGGACAGCTGCCACAGCGGCGCGAGCATCGCAAAGTCCGGCGGCGTCGATCCGCTTGACGCGTTCAATCAGAGCGCGATCGACGCGTTCTCCGGCTACTGGCTCGAAACCGAGGACGCGCCCGAAGGCGCAAAGTGGGGCGAGCTCAAGCAGAGCAAGTTCATCGTCATCGCCGCGGCATCCTACGACCAGTCGTCCTGGGACGGCAAATATGACGGCTCCGGCAACTATCAGGGCGCGTTCACCGCGGCGCTTGTGAAGGGCGTCGGCGGCACGTACCCGAACGGTGCGTACTCCGGCTCCATGCCCGCCGACAGCAACAAGGACAAGAAGCTGACGCTCAAGGAGGTCTACACCTACACGTACAACCTCGCGTACAGCTGGACGAACGGCACCGGCGAGCCGCAGCGCGCGCAGTACTACGGTACCGATTCCGCGGTGCTGTTCACCAGGAAATAATACGGCGATCACGGGGCTGTTAGGAAAGTCCTGTCATTCTGAGCCTTTAGGCGAAGAATCTCCAAGTAACGATACGAGTCTTTAGGAGATCCTTCGTCGCTGACACGCCTCAGGATGACATTTCGAGACTTTCCAAACAGCCCTTTTCTTTTTCCCTTTTACTTGCATTTTCTGCACGGATGTGCTATCATGCTCAACGTCCCGTGCGGACGCAAGCGGTGTCTCTTGGTAACCACCGTAAAAAAACAAGGAGCTATTTTCCCATGAAAAAAACCGTTTCCGAATTTCGCGAAATGCTGAAAACCGTTCCCCCGCTTTTGCTTACGCTGACCGTTCTTGCCGTCGTCGGTATGAATCTTTTAGCGAACAAGAGCATCGTGAACCTCAACTGGCTCGCGCTCGACGCCGGGTTCCTTCTCTCGTGGATGGCGTTCCTTACGATGGACGTTCTCACGCACTGCTACGGTCCGCGCGCCGCGACGCTGTTCTCGGTGTTTGCGCTCGCGCTGAACCTTTTGATGGCAGGGATCTTCTTTGCCGCGAGCCGCATCCCCGGCATGTGGGGCGAAAGTTTCGTCGAGGGCAGCGAACAGATCATCAATACGGCGCTGGACAACACCTTCGGCGGCACATGGTACGTGCTGCTCGGAAGCTCCGTCGCGTTCCTCGTGTCCGCGATCGTCAACAATTTTCTGAACTACGGCGTCGGAAAGCTGCTGAAAAGGAAGGACGGCTTCGGGCAGTTCGCGCTGCGCTCGTACGTGTCCACGTTCATCGGACAGTTCATCGACAACCTCGTCTTTGCGCTGATCGTGAGCAAGGTCTTTTTCGGCTGGACGCTGTTGCAGTGCTTCACCTGCGCGGTCACCGGCGCGGTCGCCGAGCTGCTGTTTGAGGTCGTGTTCTCGCCGATCGGCTATCGCATCTCGAAGCGGATCAAGGCGCGGCAGGCTACGGAAGGAGCAGCGGCATGAACGTCCTGATTACCGGTACATCCAGCGGCATCGGCAAGGCGATCGCCGAGCGGTTTTTAAAGGAAGGTCACGCGGTTTTCGGCGTGGACCTCTCCCCCGCCGCCATCGAACACCCGAACTACAAGCATGTTCGGCGCGACATTCGTGACGAGCGCGCGCTTGAAATTCCCGCCCCGAAAATTTTGATAAACAACGCCGGAACGCTCGAAGAAGCCGACGCGATCGACGTAAATCTTTCGGGCACGATCCGCTTTACCGAGCGGTTCCTTGACGCGCCCGCGCTCAGATCGATCCTGTTCATCGCCTCGGCGTCGGCGCGCAACGGCGCGGAGTTTCCGTACTACGTCGCAAGCAAGGCAGGGATCGTCGGGTACATGAAATACCTTGCGAACGCGCTCGGCTCCCGCGGGATCACGGTAAACAGCATCTCCCCCGGCGGCGTCGTCACGCCCGCAAACGCGCACATTCTCGAAAGCGACGCGCTGTATTCTGCGGTGCTTAACGAAACGCTGCTGCATAAATGGGCGTCTGCGGACGAGGTTGCGGCGCTAAGCTATACGCTGACGGTCGAAAACCGCTCGATCACCGGCGAGGACATTCTCATCGACAACGGCGAGATGCTGAAATCGAATTTTATTTGGTAGTCATGACCGAAAACGCGATACGAATGATGCGTTAAATGAATTGGCTTCGCCGTGAATTGCACGGCGTGCATGAATTGTGCTTCGCACATGAATTGCGCCTTCGGCGCATGGACAATAAGGAGGACGGCATGGAATACAGACGCTTCAACGATACGGTCATCGTGCGCATCGACCGCGGTGAAGAGATCATCGAACAGGTGAAGGCAGTTGCGGAACAAGAGCACATCCGGCTTGCGAGCGTGGAAGCGCTCGGCGCGACGGACGACTTTACGGTCGGCGTGTACGATGTTTCGGCAAAGCGGTATGATTCGAAGACCTTCACGGGGCCGCATGAGATCGTGTCCCTGACGGGCACGATCACCGAAAAGGACGGCGCATTCTATCAGCACCTGCACATGAGTGCAGGAAATGCAAGCTGCGCGGTCGTCGGCGGGCATCTGAACCGTGCCGTCGTTTCCGCGACCTGCGAGATGGTCATCCGCATCCTCCGGGGCGCAGTCGACCGCACCCCCGACCCGGAGACGGGCATCAATCTGATTCGGTTTTGACAGCGGACGGGCAATGCCCGTATGTACAGAATTGTAACGCGGGCGGATGCGATCCGCCCCTACGGTCCGTTTCCCCAATCGCACGCGGCGTACCCAAAAGCCTTCCCCCCGAGGGGAAGGTGGCGCCGTCAGGCGACGGATGAGGTGTTTCTAAAACCGCGCCATCTTTTCGGGACGCCGAGGTCGGCGTCCCCTACGGTCCGTGGACGCAAACATGAGTTCCTTAACCTGCAGGGACGACCGTCGGTCGTCCGTTTTTACTGTCTGTCGATCGCGTAGTAGGTGAGATCGCGCGGCTTGCCGAGGTATGTAAACTCCTGCGGGGAGAAGCGGGAGAAGGTCATGCCGCATTTTTCCATCACACGACGCGAGGCGTCGTTGCCGGTAAAGTACGACGCCGTGACGGTTTGCATGCCCTTTTCGTCAAACAAATATGTGAGAAAGCGTTTGACCGCCTCAGTCGCATAGCCCTTGCCCCAATGGGTTGAGCCGATCCCGTAGCCGATCTCGCACACGCCGTCGGTCTCGTCGAAATACAGAATGATCCCGATGAGCCGTCCGGTCGCTTTCAAGCGGATCGCAAAGAGATCGTCCCGCCCGGGATAGCTTGAAAAATCGAAGGTGTCGAGCGATTCGGCGTAGCGGCAGACGAAGGTTTCGAGAACCTTCCTGTCGTGCGAAATGTTGTTGAAATAATCCTCTTTATCGGTCTCTCTGACCCGGTCGAGGATCAGCCGTTCCGTTTCCATATCAAACTCCCTGTCCGTTTTACGGTATTTGCTCCAAGAGCTTTGCAACGACGTGTCGGGTCGGCGGCATGATCGAACGAAGATCGATCTCGTCGCGGGAGAAGAACCGAAGCTCCTCCATCTCGCCGTCGCGCGCGGTCGGTTCGCCGTGCCAGTTTCGGCAGACGTACACGATCTCGAAATTGGAGACCTCGTCGCCGTTCGGGTAGACGTAGTGCGCCTCCGGTCCAGAATTGACGCAGAAGAACGTGAGCTCGTCCGCGATCAGCCCCATCTCTTCAAACAGCTCCCGCTTTGCGCAGTCCTCGGCGCGCTCGTCGATCTCGCAAGCGCCGCCGGAATAGCCCCACATGTGATTGTCCGCGCGCTTCCCTAAAAGGATCCGCCCGCGTTCATCGATGCAGGCGACGCTTGCCGCGCACTGCATGAGCGTCCGACGCCCGACGAGCTTTCGCATTTCCGCAATATAGCCTGTCATAGCTGTCACTCGATCGAGAACGTGAACGCGCCGTTCTCGCACCGTCCGTCCGTTTCCACGATCACGTAGACCGTGCCGCCGCTCATAAGCGCAAGGCTGTCGTTTACAGTGTCGCCCGCGTCCACGGAGAACAACGCGGTCTTTCCGTCGCCGCAATCATAGGACACGGTCGCGCTGCCGGTTTCAAGCGTTCCGGTGTACTTCAGCGTATCGGACGCGTTTGCGCGCAGCGTGAAGACCATCGTGCCTTCGAATTGATAAAACTCCATAAAGGCGGAATCGTCGGTGTTGGAATGGACAAACAGCACCGCGTTATAGTGCGTCTGATACTTCGCGCAGCCGATGCAGCTCAGCGCAAGCAGCGCAATCAAAACGATCGAAACAAATCTTTTCATGGAGGTTCCTTTCCCGGTTCAATGCACGAACGGCGCGCGATACGCCGCGTTGATCTCGGCGATCTCCCGTTCGCCGTCGATATAGGGCTGATAGATCGCGTCGATCCGTCCGCCGCCCAAGTTGTCGCAGCCGTTGCAGAACTCGCATTCCGCGCCGCACGCGCCGTACAGCGCCTCCCGCACGATCTGTTCGCGCTCCTCGCGCGTGGTGTCCTTGATCAGAATCGATTTCATCTTCATGCCTCCGTCTTGCTCTTGTTTGATGATACCACAGCCGCGCGGTTCTGTCACGGATTTTATGGGAATCCCAAGACTCGGCAGGTTGAAAAGCGCTGCGGGATATGGTAACAGCGGCGGAAAGCGCTTGCTGACGCTGTTCCGGCAAACCGAAGGAACCGTGGAGCGGCTAAAGGCGTTTCCGTGGAGACCGACCGATCCGCAATCGTGATATGACAAAGGAACCGCAATGTGCGCGGTTCCTGTTTTTGTTTATGCTTCCTTTGCGGAATTGTTACGCGGGCGGATGCGATCCGCCCCTACGGGTAAAATTCGAGCTCCCCTGTGCAAGGGGCGCCGACACGCGAAGCGAGACGGAGGGGTTGTTTCTCCTTCCGCTGTTGCGGAAAACTCCGTCCTTACCGCTCGCGGTAGATCGCGACGAGGTTCAGAAGCACGTTGACCGCAGCGTCCATGCCCTCGACGGTGATGTGCTCGTAGGGACCGTGGAACGCGTAGCCGCCGGTGCCGAGGTTCGGGCACGGAAGCCCCATGTACGAGAGCCTTGCGCCGTCCGTGCCGCCGCGGATCGGCTGTACCTTCGGCGTGACGCCCGCAAGCTCCATCGCCTTTTTCGCGTTGTCGATGAGGTGCATGCAGGGCTCGATCTTCTCCTTCATGTTGCGGTACTGGTCGCGGATCGAAAGCGTCACCGTGCCTGCGCCGTACTCCTCGTTGATCGCGTGCGCGATCGTTTCGAGCGTCGCCTTGCGGATCTCGAAGCGTTCAAAGTCGTGATCGCGGATGATGTAGGAAAGCTTCGCCTCCTCCGTCGTGCCCGAAAGATCGGTGAGGTGCCAGAAGCCCTCGTAGCCCGCCGTATCGCGCGGGGTCTGTCCCTTCGGCAGCATACCGTTGATCTCGCACGCGACCAGCAGCGCGTTGATCATCTTATCCTTCGCCTCGCCCGGATGGATGTTGAACCCGTGGATTTCAAATACCGCGCCCGCCGCGTTGAAGTTCTCATATTCGAGCTCGCTTTCCGCGCCGCCATCGCAGGTGTAAGCGAATTCCGCGTCGAACCGTGCGACGTCGAAATGATCCGCGCCGCTGCCGACCTCCTCGTCCGGCGTGAAGCAGACGGAGATCTGTCCGTGCGGAATGTGTTCGTTGATGAGGTGCTCGAGCATCGTCACGATCTCCGCAACGCCCGCCTTGTCGTCCGCGCCAAGAAGCGTCGTGCCGTCGGTCACGATCAGCGTGCGTCCCTTTAGCGACGACAGATGCGGAAACTGCGCAAGCTCGATCGTTCTGCCGCTTGTGCCCAGGCGCACGTCCTTGCCGTCGTAGTTTTCGATCAGACGCGGCTTCACGTTCTCGCCCGAGAAGTCCGGCGCGGTGTCCATGTGCGCGATAAAGCCGATCTTCGTTGCGTTTTCATAGCCCTCCGTTGCGGGAAGATGCGCGTATACATAGCACATCTCGTCGACCGCGGCGTCAGCAATGCCGATCGCCTGTAATTCCTTGACCAGCAGGTTTGCAAGGTCGAACTGCCGCGCGGTGGTCGGGACCGTGGTGCTCTCCTCGTCGCTCGTCGTATGCACGACGACATAGTTCAATAACCGTTCGTATGCTTTCATCAAAATACCCTCCGCTTTATCCTCTGTTGCCGATGACCTTGACGGTGAACCGGCGCGAGCGCGGACCGTCAAACTCCGTGAAATATACCGCCTGCCACTTGCCGAGCACGAGCTCGCCGTCGTCGATCATGACCGTGACGCTGCTGCCGATGACGCTCGCCTTCAGGTGCGCCGCGCTGTTGCCCTCCGAGTGGCGGAACTCCGCGCGGTCGGGATAGGTCTTGTTCAGCGCGAGCAAGAGGTCGTTTTTGACGTCCGGATCGGTGTTTTCGTTGATCGTGACGCCCGCGGTCGTGTGTGGGCAGTACACGGTCAGCATTCCGTCGAACACGCCGCTCTGTCTGCATGCGTCGCGCACTTCATCGGTGATGTCGATAAAGCCTTCCTTCGGGGTTTCCAAACGATATTCGTACAGCATGGATCTGCCTCCCTTCCGTTTGTCTTATTGTACCATTACGCATGCAAACTGGCAAGATTAAAAAAAGGGCTGTCGCGAATGGCGACAACCCTTAATGATTGATCTTTATCCAAGCACGCCGGTCAGCCACGGGAAGCACACGTCGCGCAGCCAGAGGAGAACGCCCTCGAGCGTGCCGCGGAGAATGCCCGTGATGATCAGCACCAAAAGGACCAGCACGCTTCCGAGGATCACGAGAAGCTTGCACCAGTAGGCGCGCGCAAAGTTTTTGCGGTTGACGTTCTTTCCCGCAAACGAGAAGACGATCAGCAATATGAATCCGACCACCGGGATCGCGAACAGCAGCCCATAGCCGAAATACGCCCACGGGCTTAACGGGCGGTTCTCCTCCGGGACCGCAGGTTCATTCGCCTGCGTCGGGACTTGCTTCGGCGCGGTCGGCTCCGCTTTCGGCGTCGGCTCGCTTACAACAGGCTCCGGGATCACGATCGGCTGCGGCGCGGTTTTTTTGATCTCCGTTCCGCATTCCGGACAGAACATCGCTTCGTTCGGCACTTCCCTGCCGCAGTTGCTGCAAAACATATCGGTTCCTCCGTTTCATTATTGTGGGTCAGAATATATTATATGTCGGTTTCGGATTCCTGTCAACCGAAGGAAATCGCGGATTCTCGCCGTATGCGGTGTGAAATTCATATAAAATCTTTACAATCGTAAAGAAAGTGTTGAAACTTGTCGCAATAGATGCTAAAATTAGTCTGTAATTTTTGGAGCGGTACAGTTGAGGGGAACCGCATCTTCTTTGTTCAGGGGGATTTTATGTTATCCGAATCGTGCAGGGTCTGTTATGACCGGCTGTGGGAGCTGCTCTCCAGCCGCAAGATGAAGAAAAAGGATCTGCAGTTTCTTACCAATCTGAGCTCCGCGGTGATCGCGAAGCTCGGCAAGGATCTGCCCGTGCATCTGAATACGCTGATCAAGATCTGCAGCGCGCTGCAATGCTCGCTCAGTGACATCGTGGAGGTCAAGACGGCGCTCCCCGAACGGGTCTGAGGAGGCGGCTATGCAGAACACGACATTGAGCGGCGCGCTGTACGCCGGAATGCTTAGTAGCGGCGCGGATCATCTGGGCTGCTATCGCAAGGCGGTCAACGATCTGAACGTCTTTCCCATCCCCGACGGCGACACCGGCGACAACATGCTCGCGACGGTGTACTCCGGCGCGGACGCGGCGGAGCGCGACGCGGGCGCGGACCTTGAAACGGTCGCAAGCAGCAGTGCGCACGGAATGCTCTTAGGCGCGCGCGGAAACTCGGGCGTGATCCTGTCGCGCATCTTCTCCGGCATCAACCGCGGTTTTCAGGGTGTGCGCGAGGCGGACGTCTCCGTGGTCTCGCATGCGATGGAATGCGGCGTGGAGGAAGCGTACCGCGCGGTTCCCGTGCCGGTCGAAGGCACGATCCTGACCGTTTTCTCCGACGGCGTGCGCTACGCGAACGAGCGGATCACGCCGGACTCGACGCTGAAAAGCTATTTTAACGATCTGCTCGGCGAGATGCAGCGATCGCTTGCGCGTACCCCGGAGCTTTTGCCGGTTCTGCGCGAAGCGGGCGTGGTCGATTCCGGCGGACAGGGGCTTATCTACATCTTTGAGGGCATGCGCCGCTCCTTAAACGGCGAAACCGTGGAGCGTGTCGAAGCGCACGCCGAGGCGAAGAAGGTCGATCTCGACGCGTTCCAGTCCGACAGCGTGCTCGAATACGGCTACTGCACCGAGTTTCTTCTGCGGCTGCAGAACGCGAAGGGCGATCCCGACGCGTTCGATCTGCCGGCATTCGTCGAATATCTCAACAGCGTCGGCAATTCCGTCGTGGCGTTCCGCGAGGGAACGATCGTGAAGGTGCATGTACACACGATGCGTCCGGGCGACGTCTTAAACCGCTGCCAGCGCTACGGCGAATTTTTGACGCTCAAGGTTGAAAACATGTCCCTGCAGCACAACGAGACCACGCTGCCCGAGGTGACCGTCACCGCGCCGAAGCCACGCAAGAAGACCGGCATCGTCGCCGTCGCCGCGGGCGAAGGCTTAAAAGAAACGTTCCTCGATCTCGGCACGGACGTCGTAATCGACGGCGGGCAGAGCATGAACCCGAGCGCGTCCGACTTCTTGGACGCGTTCGACCGCACCAACGCGGACACGGTCTTTGTCTTCCCGAACAACGGCAACGTGCTTCTGACCGCGAAGCAGGCGAAGGACCTCTATCCCGCTTCCGACATCCGCGTGCTGAACACGCATTCGGTCGGCGAGGGCTACGCGGCGATCTCGATGATGGACGCCGACGCGTCCGATCCCGACGCGGTCGTGGAAGAACTGAACGAGATCATCCGCTCGGTCACGACCGGCTTTGTGTCCCGCGCAAGCCGCAACGCCGAGAAGGACGGTCTGCATGTGCGCAAAGGCGATTTCATCGGCTTTATCGGCGACACGATCCATGTGGACGATCGCGACGCCGCCGACACCGCCATGGCGCTTGCGAAGGCGATGCATGCGGAGAACTGCGGCGTGCTGCTGCTGCTCGTGGGGTGCGACGCGCCCGCGCAGGAAGCGGACCAGCTCTTTGCCGCACTCACCAAGGCGTACCCCAGAACGGAGGTCATCCGCATCGACGGCGGACAGCCCGTTCATCAATATATCTTAGTAGGAGAGTAATACCATGCTGACACTGTTTACCGACACCGATACCGACATCACCCCGGAGGTTGCAAAGGAATACGGGTACCGTCTGATCTCCATGCCGTACAGCATCGACGCAAAGACGGTCTGGCCCTACGAGGACTACGACGTGTTCGATTCGCACGCGTTCTACGACAGCCTTCGAAACGGCGTTCTGCCCACGACCGGCGGTATTTCCGCGGAGCGCTACCGCAATTACTTTCAGCCGGAGTTTGAGAAGGGCAACGACATCCTGTACGTCCACTTCTCCGCGGCGATGACGGTCACCTTCCGCGCGATGGACGAGGCGGTTGCGGAGCTTCTGAAGGAGTTTCCGGAGCGCAAGTTCTATCACATCGACACCAAGGGCATTACGATCGTCAGCTACAATCTCGTGCGCACGATCGGCGATCTCTATCAAGAGGGCAAGACCGCCGAGGAGCTCATCGAATGGGCGAACGGCGAGGTCGACCACTATGCGCAGTACTTCTTTGCGGACGATCTGAAGTTCTTCAAGCGCAGCGGCCGCGTCAAGGGCATCGCCGCGACGATGGGAACGCTGCTCGGCATTCGCCCCATCATCTGCATGGACGACGCCGGACAGATGGTCAGCATCGGCAAGGAGCGCGGCAGAGCGAACGCGATGGAGCGGCTTCTGAAAACGGTCGAGGAGCTCGGCGACGATATCAAAAACCACCGCTTCATCGTCGGGCACACCGACGCGCCGGAGCTTGCCGCAGAGCTTTGTGACATGCTGCATGCGCGCTTCGGCGACGATCTTAACATCGAGACCGTCGTTACGAACCCGACCGCCGGGTCCCATTGCGGTCCGAACGGCGTCGGCGTCAGCTTCCACGCAACGCGCCGCTGCTGAGGTAGTCCCATGGTTACGGTCAAAGAGGTCAAAACCAAAGCGGAGCAGAAGGCGTTTCTGGAGTTTCCGCTTCGGATGTATCGCGACAATCCGAACTTCGTTCCCCCGCTGTACGGCGACGAGAAGAAGATCTTCGACGACGATTTCGTCTACAACGACACCTGCGAAACGGGCTACTGGCTTGCGTATCGCGACGGCGCGGTCGTCGGACGCATCTCGGCGATCTTGCAGAAGGCGGCAAACGAGAAGAATCACGAAAAGCGCATCCGCTTCAACCGCTTCGACGCGATCGACGATCCGGAGGTCGCGAAGGCGCTGTTCGACGCGGTCGAGCAGTTCGCAAGACGGCGCGGCATGAACGCCGTGTGCGGACCGCTGGGGTTCTCGGATCTCGAGCGCGAAGGGCTGCTTGTCGAGGGCTTCGATCAACTTTCCACGTTTGAGGAGCAGTACAACGCGGACTACTACGGCAGGCTGATCGAGGGCTGCGGCTACGAAAAGGAGGTCGACTGGCTCGAATCGAAGCTCTACGCGCCCGCGCCGGAGACCGCCGAAAAGCTCAAAAAGCTGTCGAAACAGGTCCTTCAGAAATACCGTCTGCGCATCGGCGAGGCGAAAAACGTCAACGATTTCATCAACCGCTACCAGGAAGGACTGTTCGATCTTTTGGACGTTGCGTACGAGGGACTGTACGGCACGGTGCCGTTTACGCCCGGCATGAAGAAGATGATGATCGACAACTTCCGCCTCATCATCGATCTCAAGCACGTCGTTTGCATCCTGAACGAGCAGGACAAGGTCGTATGCTTCGGCGTCAGCTTCCCGTCGATCGCAAAGGCAGTACAGAAGAGCAACGGGCATCTGACCCCGGCGGCGCTCGTTCGCCTGCTTCGCGCGATCAAGCATCCGAAGGTGATCGATCTCGGGCTCATCGCGGTCGCGCCGGAATACGTCAACACCGGCATCCCCGCCGTGATCGCCGCCGCCATGTGCGATATGCTCACCGAGGACGGCGTCGAATACGCCGAAACGAACCTGAACCTCGAGGACAACATGCAGATCCGCAACCTCTGGAAACGCTTCAACGCCGTCCAGCACAAGCGCCGCAGGTCGTATCTGAAACAGCTCGATTGACCCAAAACACACAGGAAGGCTTTCCATCGGAAAGCCTTCCTCAGGCTGTCGCAAAAGGGGTCAGACCATTTGCGGCGAGATATTATCAATGTGAATACCGGCAGGATGAAAGGGCGCAAGGACGCCCTTTCTTTCTATTATTTCGCCGCAAATTATCCGCGTTTTCGCTCGGTCGCATACTCCAGTATAGCTCCGTCGCGAAAACGCGAATTCTGCCACCCTTATCAACAGCCTGCTCAGCGTGTCAAAAGGTTTTTTGACACGCTGAGGAAGGCTTTCCATCGGAAAGCCTTCCTTTTTCACAACAGCGGAACGGGAAGATGGTATCTTCCCCTACGGGTTGCGCGCATTCGCCGGGACGGGCATTGTCCGTCCGTTGTAGGGGACGCCGACCTCGGCGTCCCGTGAAAAGAGCTGCAGATCAAAAGGCAACCCTTCCGTCAGCCTTCGGCTGCCACTCCCCTTGCACAGGGAGGGCAAGCTTGCGCAAACGAATCGTAGGGGCGTCCTCCCGGACGCCCCGCAAAGCATCGCTTAATTTCTCAATTATCCGCGCGGTTGTAGCCGTTCTTCATGGAAAGCGAGGATTGCTGCAGGACGGCGGTCAGGGTCTTGTCGGACTGCTCCTTTGCCATGCGGCAGAGCGCGTCGTTCGCCTGTTCGCAAAGCTTCAGATCGCCGGTCTCCGCAATTCTTTTGTCGTATTCGAGCACGATCCGCCTGCCCTCGGTCATGACGGCGCTCTGATACCGGTCGATGATCTGCACGCATGCGTGATAGCTGTGGTCCGCCATCGCGCCGATCAAGCGGCTCGCCCAGTAGAAGTTCTCCGTCGACGCGGTGAGCGTGACGTCCGAAAGATACTTCGGCATCTTCGATACGTTCGGATAGACCGGCAGCAGCGCGTCGAACGTCGTGGAGCCGAAGCAGATCCATTCGATCCCCTTCACGCCCTTCGGCGCGTCGGGACGCATCTCCAGTACCGTCGTGACGCCCGTGCGGTTGATGCCGATCGAGCGGTACTTGCCGCGCACGCCCGTGTCGTGGGAAAGATACGGATTATAGGGCGTACCGAAATAGTTCGACGACAGGATCGCCTTGACGTCCTCGACGGTCACCTTGCGGTCCGGCACAAAGCTCCACGGAATATTGTCGCTCTCGGGTCCGTACTCCGCGTCCGGTCCCTCCCAGCGGTGCGAAAACGGCGTCAAGCAGCGACCCATGTACCACGCGCGCGGCGTGTTGTATACATGGTCCTGATCCGTGTGCGAGCCGAACACCCACCGCGGATTGAACGCGCCGTTCTGATTGCAGTCGAGCCGATAGGTCTCGATGAATTCCTTCATGTCCTTCGAGCACAGATGCGCTTCCTGTTTGCCGAACGCGTCGTCAAAGTCGAAGCTGTCCATGCCGAACTGGTTGGGCATGACGACCGCGACCTCGTCGGGCACGCGTTTCGCCATCCAATGATGTCCGCCGATCGTCTCCATCCACCAGATCTCGTTCTCGTCGTTGAACGCGA
>CALGGM010000120.1 GCA_937915925.1 uncultured Clostridia bacterium
GCCCTGTAAAAAACAGGACGAGCCCTACGGCGATGGCGATCATAAACGGCGCGGTGATCACCTTTTTCACCTTTAGCCCCGTTTTTTTGCCGGTCAGCAGAGAAACACCGTAAGACCATTGCAAAAGATTGAGAAAAGCTATGAACGGCGCAACGTAAAAGACGGCTGTGTCGTCAAGCATTGCAGTGATCAGAGGGATCCCGAAAAAACCGGGATTGGAGAACGCCGCGCCGAAGGATGCGATGGTGTCTTTCTTAAAGCAAAGCCGTGAGATCAAAACGCAAATACCGAGAATGACCGCAGCCGCCGCCATACTGATGAGCAGTCCTATCATTCTCTCGGTCGTCCGACCCACCAGAAATCCCTTGATAATGACGGCGGGCAGTGAAATATAGATCAGCAGATTACCGACCGTTTTACTGCCCTCGTTCGATATCTTCCCGGCTCGATAGGCGATAAATCCAACGGCGGCAAGCAGAAACATGATCAAAACTTGCCGCAAAAGGATCAAAGTCGTTTCCATTGATATTCCTCCGGGTTTACAATTTTTGAAAAGAGTGCGCTTCAGGCATTAAAGTTTCCCGAAGCGCACAGTGATTTATGATTCGTCGCTCTTTGGTTCAGGAACGGTCAGGAGAACGATCATACAGAAAAGCGGCAAAAGCAGGAGCAGGTTATAGCCGTACAACTTCATAAATCCTTCTTCAAACGTCGGCAGAAGACGCAGATAAACGTATCCGATCCCAACGCCGAGAATAAAGAAGACAAAGATCAAAAGATATACGAGAATACCGAAATTGTGCTTTTTGTCCTTAGTGGTGATCCGCTTGTAGATGCCCGTTACAAACCGGTTGATATCCGCTGTCATAGTCGTTGCGGAAAAGGGATAGTTCCCAAACCGGATAAACGAATGCACCAAAAACGCTCCCTCGAATCCGAGCAGGACGGAGGCGACCATCTTCAGCGGTGACAGCACCCCCGGTGCGCTGTCGTTCGGCACGACGGCGGCACAAAACAGGATAGCCATGCTGATAATCAGAAGCCCCTTGTTGCCTGTATCTTTCCGATGATGCTCATAGACATTGGCAAGAAATATCCCGACGGCAAACGCCAGCACAATAAAGAACGTGGCGAGAAACATCGCGATATCGCCGTCTATCAGGTTGGTGACCAGCTTGATGACATTTCCCGTGTGCAGCATCGCGTAGATGTTGAAGTTAAAGAGGCAGTAAACATCAAAAATGCCGCCGATAAAGGACAGGACGATCGCGATGAACGCCTCGTAATAAAGCAGGCGTTTCTTGTCCATCTCGCACCCCGCGTTTACAGTCTGAGCGTCTGCGTTCCGATATTCGGATCGGTGTGCTCGATCTCAGCAACGTGGCTTTCCACGTCGATAAACATCGCCAGGCGGGTCT
The DNA here is from genome assembly GCA_937915925.1 of uncultured Clostridia bacterium. Lineage (GTDB taxonomy): Bacteria > Bacillota > Clostridia > Christensenellales > CAG-138 > UBA3792. The sequence continues at coordinate 1,419 of CALGGM010000120.1, forward strand.
CCTTCTCGTATTTCGGCCATTCCGGCAGTTCCGGCACGTTCGGGTTCTGCGTCTTGATAAAAGCGTTCCACATCGCTGCCGTCTGCCGATAAACCACGTCGTAATTCGGGTAACTCGTGACGGTCGGATCCATTACTGCGGTGCAGCCGGTGGCGATCCCCGAACAAAGGGTGTGTCCGGCGCCCTTGCCGCCGCAGTCCCAGTCAAAACGGTAAAGATACATAGCGTTGCCTTTATCCGCCTCGGCAAACGCGTCGAACATATCGATGCAGGGGAAACCGTAGAAGTAGCGGGAAATGATGGCAACAAGCCGATTCATATCTCCAGCGATATGATGCTTTTCCAGCACCGCCAGAATATACGGCGTGTTCCTGCCGAAGAAACCGGCGACGTCGTCGATGCTCTTCATCGGATAATACGCCATCAGACTGGAATATTCGTCGCGGTTGTAGCCTCCGAAGACGGTGACGTAGTTCGCCTTACCGGAGCGGATGATCTGAAGCGCGTCGTCGCCGTCAAAATTGACGCCGTCGAACACCGGCCCGAGGTTTTGCAGCGACGGGCCTGCAAACAGGACGCCCTGGCACTCCATCAATTTTTCCCACGGCGCGTCAAGGAGTTTTTCCTTGGCGTTTTCCTTTGTCAGATCGTAGGCGACGGCGTATTTCTCCGCGATCTCCTGCGCAGTGTGCAGATCCCGGATCGCGCTGGTCGCGCCGCTGTCCAGCATAACGGCGCTGAACAGCCCCTTTGCTTTGCTCGCGCAGAGCAGCGCGCTCGCCATCTTCGCTCCGGCGGACTGCCCGGCAACGGTGACTTTTTCGGGGTCTCCGCCGAACCTCTCGATGTTTTTATGCACCCATTCCAGCGCCTTGATGACGTCGAGCATGCCGGAGTTGCCGGATTGGATGTATTCCTCTCCGAGATAGCGATCGAGCTGTAAAAAACCGAGTACGCCGAGACGGTAACTTGCCGTTACGAGAACGCAGTCCAAAGCCGTAGTCCCCGCCGGATCGGAATTGAGCGAATGATCGCCCGTCTGAAAAGCACCGCCGTGGATGTTGAACAGTACCGGGCGCTTCTTGCCGTCCGGACATGGCGTGTAAACGTTCAGATAGAGACAATCCTCCGAGCAGGGGGTACCCGAGCCTCCGCCCACAACGCCTCCGATCGCATTGACCGGCCGCGGTTCGATGGGACCGTAAGTATCGCATACACGGATGCCCTCCCAGCCCTCCGGGTCAACGGGCGGCTTGAAACGCAGTTCACCCACAGGAGGCTTTGCAAAGGGGATCCCTTTGAAGGCAATATACCCGTTTTCTTCAACACCCTGTACCGCGCCGTAGATCGTTGGTGCAACGTATTTGTCAGGCATATGGATCCTTTCCTTTACAGTTGATTTACGAGCCAGTTCTGTTTGCCAATCATCTCCATCAGTTCAAGCTGCTGTTCTCCCCAGTGGAGATCCTCCTCTTCGTCCTTGTAATATGCGACGAGAATCTCAAAAGTTACGGGATCCTTGACGGACGCCTCGATCAGCTTGGCAAGTCCCGCTAAACCCGCTTTAGAAACCTCAAGGTCATATTTGACCCATTCGACCGGATCGGCATAGACCGGAGCGGCGGCTTTCGCCTCGTTTTTCACCTCGCCGCCAAGATCGAGGATGCGGTCGATGCACTGATCGACGTACCCTCTTTCTTCCGACGCGTGCTCCGCGTATTTGTCCGCAAGCTTTGTAAATCCTTTGCCGGCAAATATTTTTGACTGTATCACGTGTCCGTCCGCCTGCTGAGAAAGTCCCGTAACGATCCCCTGTAACCCGGCTATGATCATTTCTTTGTTATCCATCGTGATTTCCTCCAAATACAATTATTCGGTTTTCTTGTTTTCTTTCGCCTTTGCGTATTCTTCTTCCGCACGGGCTTCAAATTCCTCAAACGCCGAGATGATTTGATCGGCGATCAATTCGCCGGCGAGAATGCGCGCAAAGATCGCTTCGCCCAGCTCGATAAATCTCTCCTCAACGGCTCTGCCGAAATATGCCGCGATCGGCATGTCGTCACCGTCGTCATAAAACTCGACGGTATCGATAATGCCGTTGCCGTCCGCGTCGCCGACGTAAAGGTTGAAGTCGCCGTTTCCGGTGGCGTCTACGGCGATCATGTCGATATCACCGTCGCGGTTATTGTCGATCAGCGCGATGTCCGCCACTTTATCGCCGTCCAGGTCGATCAGCAGCTCGTGGAGCATGGAACGCACCAGCATCGGGCGAAGCTCCTTGTCGGATTTCATAGCGCTTTTGAGTTGTCTTAAGTTTCCCATTGTTATTCCTCCAATTATTTTATTTATTCTGTTGTTTTTTAGCCGTTGGGGTGGTCGCCAGAGTGATGAGGTTTGCGCCCGCAACGATGACGCCGAGTCCGATCAGGATGCCCATGGACGTGATGACGATACCGGGATGGATGAAGCACATCAAGGAAGCGGCGACAAGAAGAATGCCCATGATCAGTCCTACCCACCAATGCTTGCCGAGGTAGCGGGTATCGAGCACCTTATGAAATTTGCGCACTCTGAAGGCGCGGATGATCGTGATGATCGCCTGGACCATGATCCAGCACGCTGCCATATAGGCTATGAACATATCCATATAAAGCTGTGTCGCAACGTCTGCGATAAGTATTACGCCAAATACTGCAGAAAGAATACCGCCGGCGAGAAGCCACCCGTCCGCCTGCCCGTTTTTCTTCAATTGGAACCAGGCGTGGATGCGCCCCACCGCGTCAACGATCATGCTGACGCCGACGATATAACCGATTGCAAGTCCCGTAATATCAGGGTTGAGGATACAGTAGATACCCGATGCAATCATGAGGATACCGAGGATCACGCTTAAAACCTTCATGAACTTCATTTTTTAAAACCTCCAAAAATTTTCATTTGACCTCTTGACAATCAGATGTTTCGGTGATACATTTGTTACGTCATAACGCAGTATATCATATTTGGCTCCGTCATGTCAATAGCCCGGCTGTCGGAGTAAACAAACAAGGAATTATTTGTTACGTCGAGAAAGGAACAAAATGCAAACGGAACTTGAAAAGAAGGAAATCCTTCGTCTTTCCAATGAGGAATCGAACAAAATTACACGGGAATGTCTGCGGATCGCTATGTTCAAGCTGATGGGCAGCGAGGATTTTGAAAAAATCACGGTCACGGAGATCGCCAAACGCGCGGGGGTGTCGAGGCTCGCTTTTTATCGGAATTATGAGTCAAAGGAAGCGCTGGTTTCAGACCTGTGCAGCAGTTTGTATACCGAGCTTTCCGCATCGCTTCGGGGCGACCGCTTCCAGACGAACCGTAAACAGTGGTATGTTGACTTTTTCCGGACGATCAAAGAAAACAGCGATTATTTCGCCGTTTATTTGAAGGCAAACCTCAAGTTGGACGACGGCGTCATTTTAGAGTCCGTATATCCTTCCGCGACCGTCGAGGAGCATTACGCGAAAGTCGCGCGTGAAGGCGCGTTCTTATCCATTCTGACCGACTGGTTCAATTCCGGAATGAGGGAAAGCGCTGAAAAGATGGGCGAAATCTTTGCAAAAGTGATGGGAAACGAGGTGAAGACCGATGACGTTTGACGTTGAACAAACGATAAGACGCAGAAAAAGCGTTCGTTCCTATGTAAAACGCCCGCTTTCCGCGTATGATAAGGAAATTCTGACAAAACTGATGGACGAAGCCGCTTTTTCGCCGCCTCCCTTCGACGGCAAGGTGAGGATGCGGCTGCTTGAAATAAAAGATGGATCCGATACGGAACATCTCGGTACATACGGGGTGATCCGCGGTGCGACCGCGTTTGTCGGCGTCGCCGCAAAAAACGGTGACAACGCGCCGGAATCTGTGGGATACACCTTTGAAAAATTCGTTCTTTCGGCAACAGCCGAAGGGTTCGGAACCTGTTGGCTTGCCGGCACCTTCAACAGGGCTCAGTTCTCCGGTGCAATGGATCTTGAAGAAGAGATTTTCCCGATCGTCTGTCCGATCGGTTATCCGAAAGAAAAAACGACTCTTGTGAACAGCGCATTTCGCAAATTCAGCGATTCGGATCACCGTAAAGAATGGAGCGAGTTGTTTTTCGAAGGAAGCTTCGGCAATCCGCTTACGAAAGAAAGAGCCGGAGAGTATGCCTTTCCGCTGGAGATGCTGCGCCTTGCTCCCTCCGCAGCCAACCGCCAACCGTGGCGAATCGTATTCAAAGAGGGCATCTTCCACTTTTATCGCGAGGAAAATCCGAAAAGCAAATACACCTATGACCTGCAACGGCTGGACGTCGGGATCGGCGCCTGCCATTTCCATCTGGCGGCAGAAGACAGATCTCTTGCGGGAAGGTTTGAAAGACTTACGGAAACCGGCGTGAGCGCCCCCGAAAATATGAAATATCTCTTTTCGTGGGTCATTT
>CALGGM010000121.1 GCA_937915925.1 uncultured Clostridia bacterium
TCCTCTGCGACATGTCCGACCCGGCACTCTCGAGCATCAACGTGGATGTCGAGCGTCGCGGGGACCGTCATCGGACGGATCGTCGCGGGTGTGCTCTCGCTCGGTCTATTGGCGGGCGTCGGCTTCGGCATTTACAAATCGATCAAGGGGCGTCCGCCGCGGATGGAGGAAGAAGTCTTTGCGGAGGAAACGCCGCTGCCGGTTGATCCGGAAGAGACGCCGATCCCCGCGGTCGCGGTCGAGTCCGACGCGATCCGAATCTTTGGACGAACCTATTATCAGGGACTGCGGCTCACGGTCGACCAGTCCTATCAAAGCGGCGAAGCGGTCCGCGTCCGATATGAGAACGACGCAAGAAGCTTTGAAGCTGCCGCGTTAAATGCCTCTCTCGAGACGTCGGAGGGGACGTTCTCTGCCGAGACGCAGAACGTAACCGTCGCGCCTCTTGCAAATGGCACGGTCGAGCTGCGCTTCCCGGACGCGACGGGCGAGCCGAAAAGCCTCACGCTTAACAATCTCGAACCGCTTGCCGCCGACGGGTTTGCCGACGCAAGCGGCGCGCCGATCGTGATCCCGCTGGACGGCGCCGAGCCGCCCGCAACCACGGAGGAGCTGCATATCGCGGGCGAGGATTCGTATCTGGGGCTTACGGCGTCGGTCGATCAGACGTACACGGAAAACGGCATGGGCAAGATCGTCGTGCAAATGAACAACGGCGAAAACCGCATCCTGTTCTCCGACAGCACGCTGACCCTTACGACCGATTCCGGGGCGTATACGCTGATCGCAAGCGCTTCGTTTGAAGCGAACACAGCGACCGCGCTGACGCTCTATTTCGACAACGCCGAGGGCACGCCGGAGCGCCTTCTGATCCCGTCGCTTACGGCGCTCGACGCCGCAGGCGTGTCGCTCTCCGATGCGGACGGGCAGATCGAGATCGATTTCACCGGCACGGGTGAAACGCAGGCGCCTGTGGCATACGCACCGGCAGCAACCCCTGCCGCCACGACCGACCAGACCGCCGAGCCGACTGCGGAGCCGACCGCTGTTCCGATATACGGGTGGTCGGATTGGAGCGAGGAGGAGCCGCCCGCGGGAGTTGTGTCGGAATCGAAGACGCAGTATCGGTATCGGTATGTTTCGGGAAATAAAAGTGTCACGGAAGAGAAACAGAATTTTCCGGCGTCATTACTGACCTCAACTACGATGGACATGCAAAACTATCTCGGATACAGCGATTATTCGATTGTAAGCCAAACCGAATATACGGCGTCCGGCGAATACTACCGAACAGTCAATACGGAGGACGCAGCCATCGCATATGAAGCGCAGTCGGACGATTTTCAGATTTATTCCTATGAATATGACGCCGGAAATAACGTATATAAGGTTTATCTGCATAAGATCATGGTTACAACGGTTTACTATTGCTTTACAGCATATTCCGAATGGACAGATGAAGCTGCGTTCGTAGAACCGGATTCGAGAACCGTAGGCGAACGGGTAGAGACCGTTTCAAGAACGCTTTGGCGTTACTATCAATAACATCATAGGAACAAACGGGGGGCAACATGAAGGGAAAGCGAATTTTTATATGGGTCGTGCTCTGCGTGGTTCTTTTGATCGGGACGCAGACGCGGACAGCAGCGGAAGAGAAAGCGGTATCGGGCAAATGCGGTGACGATCTTTACTGGTCCTATGCCGACGGCACGCTGACGGTCACCGGAAGCGGCGCCATGTATGATTTCGATTATTATTATCCGCACGGAATCGGTGATTCCGACGGTTCAACGGCGCCGTGGCGCATTTACCGTGACGATATCCGTTACGTCGTTCTGCCGGATAAAATGACGCACTTGGGGGAAATGGCGTTTTATCTCTGCAGCAATTTAGAGACGATCCATTTACCGGAAGGAATACCGTCAATAGGAATTAATGCTTTTTGTGGATGTAATTCGTTGAAAGAGATCAATATTCCCGAAAGTGTTCGTACCATCGTAAATCATGCTTTTCTCGATTGCGAACAATTATCTGATGTAAGAATACCGGACGGGGTGACGTCGATCGGAACGTATGCTTTCTCACAGTGTGACAACCTGAAAGAGATCAATATTCCGAAAGGGCTGACAACGATTCCTTCGGGGTTTGTAAGAATGGACGGTCTGATTCAAGAAATCATTGTACCGGAAGGGGTAACGACGATCGAAGATTGTGCGTTCGAGGACCTTGGCTCCCTGACGAAGCTTGTGCTGTCGGAAGGACTTACGACGATCGGAGACCGTGCATTTAATAATTGTAACCTTCTTTATGACATCAGACTGCCGGAGAGCCTGACCGCGATCGAAAACGATACGTTGGGAACCGGTGCGTTTACCAAAACCGGGTACTGGGAACGGTATGTTGAGGAAAACGGATTCGGACCGGTTTACCTCGATTTTGCCTTGATCGGATGTGAGGGAGACTGCCCGGAAACCGTTTATATCAAGAAAGGGACGACACTGATAGCCGCATACACATTTTGGAACCATTCGGAAATCAAGGAAGTCGTACTCAGCTCAGGGATCGAAGAAATCAATACGGGAACGTTCGCAGGATGCAGGAATCTGCAGTCGATCACCGTCCCGACGACCGTGACGCGCGTTGGACTGTCCGCATTTTTAGGCGCGAATCAGCTTACGGACGTGTATTATCTCGGAACGGAAGAGACCTTTAAAGCACAGCTGAAGCCGAATATCGCTACCGGAGGCAACGCAATTTTTTACAGCGAGAACGGCGCGGGCGCGACGTGGCACTTTCTGGACGCCGACCCGATCGCTTCGGTCGAGCTGAACCCGGAGGATGTGCAGTTCAAGGGAACGACGCCGTACACGGTGTATAACGGATCCGAACAGACGCCGCGCGTGATCGTAAAGAACGCGAACGGAGATGAGATCAAGCTGTATTCGTACACGGCGATGTACCGCAGTAATTACTCGCCCGGCACGGCGTATGCCGACGTTCTGGATCACGTTTCGGGCGAACTGTTCAGCATCATGTTCAAGATCTATCTGCCCGCGACAAAATCGACGACGGTCGAGAACGTGCAGAACGGCATCAGGCTGAAATGGGCAAAGGTACCGGATGCGAGGGGGTATGTGATCTATCGCCGCGCGTGGAACCTCATTTCGTCCGGCTGGACGGAGTTCAAGCGCTGGAACAATACGACCGCGACGGAGTGGACCGACACGAACGTCTACGCCGGGACGCGCTACCAGTACGGGGTCAAGGCGTACTTCGACGACCCGATGGACAACTACAACCTCGGCTTGGTCGGTCCGTTGAAAACCACGGTGCGCATCACCACCCGCACGCTGAAATCGGTCACGCCCGGATCGCGCCGCATGACGGTGAAGTGGGACGGGTCGAAGCTGTTTACGGGCTATCAGATCCAGTACGCGATGGATCAGGGCTTTACAAAGGACGCCGTCGCCATTAAGATCACGAACCCGCAGACGTACAGCACGACGGTCACGGGGCTTCGGTCGGGGAAAACGTACTATGTGCGGCTCCGCTCGTACCATGTATTCGAGGGCATGACGTACTTCGGACAGTGGTCCGAGGTGCTGACGTGCAAGGTGAAATAAATTGAAATGAAGATGAGGATGTTAAGAAACGCGGTTTCTTGGCGTCCTTTTTTCATGAATTGCGGCGCCACCGCGTGAATTGCCTGACGGCATGAATTGGCTGCGCCGTGAATTGACAGCGTCGCTGTCATGAAGGAATCGTTTCTATACAGAAAATCTTCCTTTCGCGGATCGGATATGGTATACTGAATCAGAGCCGCAAAACAGCGGCACGGACGGATCGGGGGAGACGGGAATGCAGACGGGGCGTACATTAGACGAGATCACAGCGGACGTCAAAGCGGCGCAGAAGGGCGACGCGGCGGCGATGGATCGGATCCTGAAGGATGTGCAGGATCCGGTTTATTACACCTGTCTTCGCACGCTGCGCGATAAGGACGCGGCGCAGGACGCGGCACAGGAGATCATGATCGCCGTGTTCACGAAGCTCGAAGCGCTGCGCGATCCGAGCGCATACATCGCGTGGGTCAACCGCATCACGGCGAACTGCTGCAAGGCGCATCTGAAGGCGCCGCGCGAGGCGTCGTATGTCGAAAGCGGGGATGGCCGCGGGCTCTACGCCGACCCCAATCTGATCGACGAAAAGAGCGCGCCGGAGAAGGTGCTCGAGACCGAGCGCGCGCAGCAGATCATCGAGGAGCTGATCGATTCGCTGCCGGACGAGCAGCGCATGTGCATCCTGCTGCATTACTACGACGGCATGAAGACGCGCGAGATCGCGGAGGCGATCGGCGTTTCGGAAGGGACGGTCAAAAGCCGTCTGAACTACGCGCGAAAGGCGATCCGCGCCGGCGTGAAAAAGTACGAAAAGGAAGGCATCAAGCTGTACGGCCTTTCGCCGATCCCGTTCCTTTCGGCGATCCTCAGGCGGTCCGCAAAAGCGCACACCTCGCCAGTCACGGCGTCCGTGGTGCGAAGCGCGGCGCAGGAGGCGACGGCGGAAACGGCGGCGAGCGCGACCGCCGCAAAGGCGGCGGCGGGAGGCACGGCAGCGGCGATCGCGGGCAAAATCCTTGCGGGCATTCTTTCGGTCGGGCTTCTTGCCGGGATCGGGTTCGGCGTCTACATGATGATGAAGGGCGATCCACCCAAGGCGGTCGAGCAGGAGCCGATCGAGACCGAAAATCCGGACGAAAGCGAGGAGCCGGTCCCGGAGGAAACGCCGCGCGCGGAGGACGAAGCGGACGGCGAGGAGCAGCCCGTCGCGGACACGATGGAGCTGTACAACGCGCTTCTGACGCGCGCAAGGACGATGGCGAACGCGAACGATTACAATGCGTACCGCACGCTGTTCACCGATCCGGACGCCGATCTTTCAGCGAACTTTGCCGCGTTCCGTCAGCACGCGGGCGAGACGCGCAGCGGCTTTGTCGCGGCGGAGGAGAACGGGCTTTCGTGGATCGCGTATGAAACGCGCGGCGCCGACGGAACAAGGGGCGCGGGGTCGGACGCCGTGCGGATGACGGACGGCGCACTGCTGTTTGCAAACGACGCGCAGGCACTTTCGTGGCTTTCCGACGCGCAGGAAGCGGAAAAGAATGCGCTTCTTGCTCGCCTGTTTCCCGCGTACGGCACGGCGGAGCGGGTCAATGAAGCAGACCTGTTCAACGGCAATTTCACTTGGCTGAACGGGGATGCAACGTCGGACGGGGCGGCGTACGACGTGCTGTATCTTTGGCAGAACGCGGACGGCGACGTGATGGCGGCGGTGTGCTTTCATAACGGCACGGACGCCGAGGTCGACGCGTCGGTCGTGCATCTTTCGGCGTCGGACGGGACGCGCGCGTTTCTGATCGCGGATGCGGACGTGGAGACGCAGGTCCGCACGGTGGCGAAGCGCACAACGGTGTTCGGCGTGACGGTCCCGGCGACGGAGATCATGGGCGGCACGGCGGCGTGGGGCACGGTCGCGGCGCAGGCGGCGCTGTACGGCAGCATGGAGCAGGCGTCGGCGGAAAACGGCGCGGCGCGGGCGTCCTCGGTGCAGGGAATGTTTGCGGGGCTGTATCAGATCCTGCAGCAGGCGAAGGCGGATGGCGACGCAAATTCGTTCTCCGAACGGTTCTATCAGAGCACGGGCTATTTTGTGGACTCGCTCTATTCGACGAACGACGAATTCCTTGACAGCTTCTCGATCTCGGAGCCGTACGTGGTCGGAGAATCGAACGGATCCTACGTGGTCAGCTTTGTGCAGTACGTGACCGAGGAAGGGAGCATGCAGGCGACAAGAGGCTACCGCGTCGTTCGGCTCGTCGACGGACAGCTGATGGTCTCGGCAAGCGAGGCGGCGGAGCGTCTTGCGGAGCAGGTCATGGACGAGGCGGTCGTCAACTACATGGAGGAGCTGCTTCCCGGCGCGGCAGAGGAGATCGCGTCCGCGCAGAATGTCTATCGGGATTACGGGACCGACGTGTATTTTTTGAGCGGGAACGCGTCGATACCGGGCTTTGACGTCACATTATTCATTATGGCGTGGCAGTTGGAAAACGGCGACGTACGGATCGCGATCGTGCGCGAGAACGGCACGGCGGAGGACGTCACCCGCGATGCCTTCTCGATCCGGATGGACGACGGCTCGATCGGAACGATCATCGACGGCAGGGTCCCGACGTCCGCCCGCATCCCTGCGGGAAAGTCGGTGGTGCAAATTTGCACCATCCCTGCAGATGAAGTGCTGACGGGGACCGCGCGATGGACGATGCCGGGAACGATCGATATTTTTGGATAACCGAATATAGGGGTACGGCAGCTGCTGTAAGGCGGCTGCCGCTTTTTTTGAAAAAAAGTTTCATTTTATAAAACCAAACCGAAACCGTCCTCGTCTTATTACGTAGAACGAACGGAGGGGCGCGTATGCCTGCAACTGCCCCCCCGCAAGCCGTGCTCCGCCGTTCGGATCCAAGATGAAAAGGGAGGAAGCGTATGAAAAGAAGGATTTGGGTACTGTTGCTGTGCGCGGTCATGCTGTTCAGCATAATCCCCGCCGCGCTTGCGGAGGAGGAAGCGGAGACCGAAAAGGCAACAAAATATCTGGAGATTAACAGCAAGAATTTCCCGGATGAAAATCTGCGGGCGTGTATCATCGAGAACTGCGAGGTCAGCGGCGATGAGAACAGCGGCTATTACATGACCAAGGCGCAGATGCAGGCGGTGAAGGAACTGGATATCTACTGGTTGGATATCAAATCGCTCGCGGGCATCGAACGGTTTACGGAGCTTGAGAGACTCGAATTGGGCGGATTGTACGAGATGCAGCCGTACAACTTCAAGCAGCTGAAAAAGCTGAAGGAGTTCCATGCCGAGGAAATTGGTCTTTCTTCGATCGACTTTTCCGGCATGACGACGCTGGTGCGGGCTTACATCTTCTCCGACAAGGGAGAGAATCCCGCAGAGATGATCAATTTTACCAACTGTACCAACCTTACGAATATCGAAACAGACGCCAAGGTCGTGAACGTGAAGGGCTGTAAAAAGCTGGAGACGCTGTATCTGATCAACTACAGTGACCGTCCGTTCGGCACGGCGCAGAACCTCAGCGACTGCACCGCATTGAAGCGTTTTGCATGCTATGTGGACGGCACGATCGACCTTTCCAAGCTGAAGGAACTGACCGTGCTGCTGCTCGGCGGCTCGATCAGCTCGTTGGATCTTTCCAAGAATACGAAGCTCGAAGCGCTCTCTTTGGGAGGCAATATGTCCTTCAGCGGATATTCCGGAGAGACGGACAGAGCGATAGACGAGGAGCAGGAGGACGAAGCGGTCGTTTCGGAAGCGCAGAAAGCCGCGGACGAGCGCGTCAAGGAGGAAGCGCAGAAGGGCGCGAAGTATAATTACGAAGCGGAATACGCCGAAAAGACGCTGAAATCGTTGGACGTCAGCAAGAACACGGCGCTGGAGTATCTGTATCTGAATTGCCTTTCGCTTTCGAGCGTCGATGTCAGCAAGAACCTCCGGCTGAACAGCCTGAACATGCGCTGCCCGCGCTTTACGGCGATCGACGTCAGCAAGAACGGCGAGCTTGTGAGACTTACTGTTCACTGCGCGCTCACAAGTCTGGACGTCACCAAGAATACGAAGCTGACGCACCTGTACTGCGGAGAAAACCCGATCGGCGCGCTCGATCTTTCGAACAATCCGGAGCTTAGCACTCTGTACTGCAACCGGTGTGAAATGACGGCGCTGGATGTGAGCCATAATCCGAAGCTCAGTTACATCTATGCGGCGTACAATCATCTGACCTCGATCGATCTCAGCTCCTGCCCGGAATGTCAAGTTTCCGGCTACGGGCAGACGGTGCTGGCGGATCGCAAAATGGAGCAAAACGGCGACGCCTATACCTTTGCATTGAAGACGTTCATCGGGGCGGATCCCTTCCGAACCGAAGAGAACTGGGAAGGTGTTTGGGAGGAAGTCTATACAACCGAAACGGATTCTTCGTCCGACGCAATGATTCGCGACGGCATCGAATATGATCGGGCGACCGGCGTCGTCACGGCGGACCACAGCCTCAACAACCTGCATTATGTGTTCGATTCCGGAAAGGGTACGCTGAGCGTCGGAATCTTCTTCCCGCTCGACGACGATGTGAAGGTCGAATTGGTCGGGTATGACTATAATTATTATTACGGCATTGTAACCAGCGACGAGTACGACGTAGTGGAATTTAAGGATGCGACGCCGTACCTGGTGTTTACCGAGGACAGAGCGTACGAGCCGCGGTATCGCGTGATCACGGCGGACGGCGTGATCGTCGATCCGGCGTATTACAACGTGTCATTCCAAAACAACGATAAGCCCGGCACCGCGACGCTCAACGTCACGATGAAGCAGTCCGGCAAGAGTGCGAGCACGTGGTTCAAGCTCTATCTGCCGCCGACCGAGAAGACCTCGATCGCGAACGTGAAGAACGGCATCAAGGTCGACTGGAGTGCCGTTCCGAACGCGAAGGGCTACGTCATCTATCGCCGCGCGTGGAACCTGACCTCGTCCGGCTGGACGGTTTTCACCCGCTGGAACAATACGACCGCTACGTCATGGACCGACACCAAGGTCTACGCCGGTACGCGCTATCAGTACGGCATCAAGGCGTACTTCGACGATCCGATGGATAACTTCAACCTCGGCATGGTGGGACCGCTGAAGACGACGGTTCGCATCACCTCGCGCACGCTGAACGCCGTGACCGCGGGAAAGAAGAGCATGACCGTGAAGTGGGACGGTTCCAAGTACTTCACCGGCTATCAGATCAAGTACGCGACCGACAAGAACTTCACGAAGGACGTCGTCGCGGTCAAGGTCACCGATCCGGCGGCGTACAGCACCGTGATCAAGAACCTGACCTCCGGCAAGACCTACTATGTCACGGTCCGCTCGTATCATGTGTTCGAGGGCATGACATACTTCGGCGAGTGGTCGAACGTGCTGTCCTGCAAGGTCAAGTAGATTCTTCCGATCCGCGGCGGGGACACCTCTCCTCACCATCCGTTTCTCCCGCCGCGGAGAATTGAAAACGGGGCTGTTAAGAAACTGCAATTCTTAACAGCCCCGTTTTTGATGAATTGCGGTTTTGCCGCATGAATTGGCTTCGCCGCGAAACCGCTTCGTTACAGCGGATCGCGCGCTCTTGCCTCCCCTGTGTAAGGGGAGAGATGGCGACGCGCGAGTAACGCGCGACGGCACCGCTGAAACGAAGCGAAGCGGAGTGTAATACGGCAGCCGAAGGCTGACGGAAGGGTTGTTGTGTGCAACCATATAAACTGTACAACCCCTCAGTCTCGGCAAGCCTCGACAGCTCCCCTTGCACAGGGGAGCCAAGCTGCTATTCAAGCTGTTTGAAAATCACCTTTTCAAGAATCGCTCTTCTGCCGCCCTTATCAACAGCCCGATGCATCAGCCGAGCGTGCGGTCGATCTCTGCCTCAGCGGAGAGAAGGATCGCTTCGGGATCCGCGCCGAAGATGTCGAGCCCTTCCGCGCAGAACAGCGTCGCGATCTCGATCCCGTAAAACTCCCTGCCGAGCGCTTCGACATAGCCGAAGCCGAAGGCGTGGCTCCGCACCGGACCGCCGGCGGTCGCGACGTAAAAGAGCCGTTTTGCGCGGCAGAGCGGGATGGGAATATCGCTGTCGCCGTACTTGAAGGTCAGCCCGACGACGTTGATTTGCTCAAAATACTGTTTCAGCGCGGCGGGGAAGGAGAGATCCCAATGCGGCGCAGCGACGACGACCGCGTCCGCGCGGGCAAACTGCTTTGCAAGATCGAACATCGGATCGGAAAAATCACCCGCCGCAATGCAGGCGTCGCGCTTTTTTAAGAACGCCTCGTTCGTTTTCGGAAAGTCGATCTCTTCAAGCCGCACCGTTTCCACCGTATCGTTGAGGTGCGAGAGCACGCGGCGACAGAGCCGTTTTGTGCGTGAATCCTTTCGCACGCACGCGTCGATCAACAGGATCATAGGTTGCCTCCCTTATTTGACCCTCCCTTGCCAGGGAGGGTGGATCGCGAAGCGAGACGGGAGGGTAGTTCTCCCCTTCCGTCAGCCTTCGGCTGCCACCTCCCCCGTCAGGTGGAGGTATATTTTTATATCCGCATTATACTATAAACGGTCACCAAAAAACAAGAAAGCGATCCCAAATGGGGCCGCTTTCGGTTCGTTCTTATGCTCTTGCCTTCTTCGCCTTGAGGTAGGCGAGGATGCGCTGCATCTCGTTGTAGACGATCATGTAGCCCTCGTCGACGCCCATGCCGGGCTTTGCGAGGATCTGATCGGGACGGGTCGCCATCGCGCACTGTACGCAGACCTGCGCCGAGCGGTCGGTCTCGTTGCACGTGCCGCCCTGATACGCGCCGATGCCCTTTTCCTTGCAGTACAGGACCGCTTCGATCGTGTTGTTGATGCCGCCGAGGTCGGGCGTCTTGATCTGCACCATGTGACCCGCCTTGTTGTCGGCGAAGTACTTGATGTCCTCAAGCGTGTTGCACCATTCGTCCGCAACGATCTCCACGTTGATGCCGCGGTCGTCAAGCTCCTTGGTGATCGCTTTCAGTGCCAGCATCTGCTTTTCGCGGTCCTCGACGTCCATCGGGCCTTCGATGCGCAGGTGGAACGGCTTTGCCGCCTCTTCGAGCTTCGCCATGTAGTCCGCCATCGCGGTATAGTTGTCGTTGCCGAATGCCGCGCCGATCGTGCCGTACACGTCGATGTGGAAGATGGGGCAGTAGTCCTCGGAGGTGCGAAGCGCAAGGACGCGGTCGCGAAGCCATGCAACGTAGTCCAACAGCAGCTCACCGTGCTCGCCGAGCTTCGTCTTGACGTTGTTGATCAACGCGTGCGGCAAAATCTGTGCGCCCTTGATGATCATCTTGTCGGAGTTCGTGTAGCGGTCGTCGCCGGACTGCGTGAACACGTCAAGCGGCTTTTCCTCGATCGTGCAGCCGTATTCGTCCGCCACGACCTCGCACATCATGCGGTGCGTGGATTTTGCGACGGCGTCTAAAAGCGCCTGCGTCATGCCGTAACGGATCGCGGTGTGAAGACGCTTGCCGTTCACGGTGATCGCTTCGAGATCCGCGGCGAGCTTGCGGAAGTTGTCCGCCTCGCGGCCGATGAGCTGCGGCTTGATGTAGGTCTCGATGATCGGGATGAAGTCCTTTGCAAGGAACAGAGGATCGCGGCCGCCGCAGCCAGAATACTGCACCGCCGCGCAGTCGCCGAACGCGATCTGACCGTCTTCGAGGACGAGCATCACGGAGATGGATTCGCCGGGCTGACGCACGGAGGTAAAGCCCTCGGTCTTCGGCTCGCCGATGTACGCCGCGCCGTCGGACTTTGCGCCCGCCTTGATGGCGCGCTGATCGTCAAAGTAGAAGCCGGTACGGCCTGCGGAACAAATAACGTCGATGATTTTCATGTTTTCGCCTTTCTGTAAATAATGATTATGAAAGCTCTTTCGAGTTGATTATACGTTTTACACCTCATCCGGCTCGAGGCACGGGCGACAACCCCTCAGTCGCCTTCGGCGCCAGCTCCCCTTGCACAGGGGAGCCAAGAAGATAGCCGACAGCGTAACGGGAGAAACCGGGTCTTGCCTTCCCTGTGCAACGGGGCAGCGATCCGAGCGCCCCGCAGTGCGGGGAGGAGCGAGGTGAGCTGCGACCGAAACAGGAAGTTGAAGAAGCGCAGCGACGCGCAACGACCATGTTTCGGGATTGGGTGGATGCCGCAGGCAGACGGGAGGGTTGTTATGCCCTCGGACGACCGACAAGCCGACCCTTGCTGATGGCATACACGTCGTCGATGACCATCTGGAACGTCGCGTTGCGCTTTTCCGCCTTCGCGCGCTCCGCGATTTTTGCGCGGTGGTACGCCTTGATCTCGTCGGTGAAGGGCAGATTGCCCATTTCGAGGATGCGGATCGCGCCGTCGTTGTCTCTGGCGGGAAGCATCTTGCCCGCATTGAAGCGCGAGGGCGCAAACGGGATGTCGAGCACGCCGCACAGCACCGCCTTGACGCAGCCGTCCGCGATGTCGCCATTGCCGAGCTCGAAGCACTTGTCGAGAATGCAGCGCGTTTCCATGCGGATCATCTCTTTTTCTTCCTCTAAGTTCGAAGCCGTGCAGACCTGATCACTGAGCATATGGATCACCTGCTTGGTGCAGCGAAGACCCTGCGCGTTTGCTTCCATCGTGGGAACGCCCGCCGCCTCGTGCGGGGTCTTCACGATGACCTTGGTCGCTTTACTGAGCGCCGCCGTCGCGCTGCCCCAGCTGATGACGCCGAACGCCTTTGCTTCGTCCTGCGGGAAGCCGCCCATCCACTGATGGAACACGGTGGTGACGCACATGTCCGTGTGACCCGCCTTTTCAAGATACTCGTTGGTGAGCTCTTCGAGCACGCGGATCGCCGCGACGTCCTGCACGAGGTTGCCGCACTGACCGTAGCCGACGGTGATGTTCTTGACGCCCTGCTCGGCTGCCAAAAGCGCTTCGATGATCGCGACCGCGTTCGAAATGCAGGCGGGAACGAGCGTGCCGGTCAGAGGACCGTACGGCTCGCGGTTGATGGGAACGCCCGCTTCCTCATAGATGCCGGTGAGACGGTCGACGTACTGCCAGTCCGCGATCGTCTTTTCCATCGGGACGTTCTTTGCGTACGGCAGGTTATAGGAGATGCCGCCGCCCTCGTAGCTGGTGAAGCCGCCGGCGTATGCGATCTCGGTCAGAAGCCTTGCGTCCGGCGTGCCGTGACGCACCTGGATCGGCGTGTCCAAAGCGTTGATCAGCCGTCTGCAGCCCTCGACGCCGTGGTTGACCGCCGGGAAGCCGTTCAGCATGGAGCGGCGCTCCTTGATCGATTCACGGATGCCGTTCTCCGCCTCCTGATAGCGGTTCTGGCGCGTGTAGCTGTCGATCGTGGTGGGCAGAAGATCCGCTTCGCCCTTGTCCTGCAGATAGGTCAGAAGCTTGATCTGCGCGTCGATCAGCGCCACGCCTGCGCGCGGCTGGATCAGCGTAATGCCCTTCTCCTTCGCGTCGATCAGTTTTTTCGAAAAGACCTTATGCTCCGGAAGCGATTTGTGGAACGCGATCGCTTCGGAAAGATCGACGTCCGCGCCAGTCGGCCACTGCTTTAAAACCTCTTCCCGAATGCTGTTGAATTCATCGTCGGGGATCCGCTTATTTTGTACCGTCATCTTTTACTAACTCCTCTTTTAAAATGGTGAGCGCCGCGTCCGGATAATACTGGGACAGCAGTCCCATTGCGGCGATGATGTAGGTTCTGTCCACGAGCACCTCGCACGATCTCGGCTTCAAAGAGGCGGGATCCTCCTCGTCGAAAAAGCCGTAGGATGCGATGCGTCCCGTGTGCGCCGTGTGGATCAGCGAGCCGCCGGTCACGATGAACCGACGGACGTTCAAAAGGTTCTTGCCCGTCTGCACAAGCTGCAGTCCGCCGAGCCCGAAGATCTCGGAAAGCCGTCCCGCGTGCCGCGTCATCGCGACCCGCACCGCCATGCTCGCAAGCGCTTCGTCCGCGCGCTGTGTTTCGTCGTCGAACGGCAGCATGTCCGTGTGCGTCGCAAAGAGATCAACGATTTCCGAAAGGCGTTCCTCGGAAAGATCTGCGATCGCCGCGGTCTTTTTGAGCCCCGCCGCGTCGATGATGCCGCGGATGCTGTAGCGCATGCCGATGTCGCCCTCGACCGTGCGCTTGATGTACGGTTCGGGAAGCCCGCGCAGCGCGGTTTTCGGATCGTCCGGAAGCCCGTCCGCGACGGAGTACACGTCCGTGGTCGCGCCGCCGACGTCCACCGCCACGAGATCGCCGATTCCCCGCTGCGTTTCGGTGCCTTCTGCCAAAAGCTTGATCGCCGCCATGACCGCGCTCGGCGTGGGCATGAGAATGCCGGAGATGAGCTCGCTCGCTTTACTGAGCCCTTTTGCCTGCACGATGCGGTTTAAGAAGACCTCGCGGATCTCCTTTTGCGTCGGTTCGATGTTCAGCACCCCGAACGAGGGCATGACGTTTTCCGCGATATGCACCTCGCGTCCTTCGAGGATGCGCTGACAGGTGCGCGCCGCGTTGCGGTTGCCCGCAAGGATGATCGGGTAATCGCCGCCGATCTCGCGGAGCACGCGCGCGTTATGCGTGATGCACTCGGTGTTGCCGCCGTCCGTGCCGCCGACGAGCAAAAAGATGTCAGGATTGAGCTCTTTAATCTCGTCCGCGTCGTCCTCGTTGAGCTTGAAGGAATAGGTTTTCAAAACCTTTGCGCCTGCGCCCAAGGAAGCGGTTTTCGCTGCCTCCGCGGTGAGCTCCGGAACGAGCCCGCTTGCGAGCATCCGTAAGCCTCCTGCGGCGCTTGAGCAGGCGTAGCGCGCGCAAAAATCGAGCTTGCCCGTCTGCGCTTCGAGTTTACAAAGCGCGTCGGCAAGCCCGTCGTTGATGTCGGTCTCTACGGTCGTATACGAATTTGCGGTCCCCAAAAGACGCGGGGCGTCGACGTCCGCCGCGGTGACCTTGGTATAGGTGCTGCCGAAATCGATCAAAAGAACAGGCTTCATCGCGTCAGCTCCCGGGGATCAGTCCTCCACATGCAGGTCTTTTTTGAGATACGCAATGTCCACTTCGGGAGGGGTTCCCGGCGGGAAGGAGCGGTCAAAGCCCATCGCCTTGAAGCGCTTCTCGACCTCTTCAAACGGCTGTTTGCCGATGACGATGTTTCCGCCGACGTACAGCAGGATATGCTCGAGACCCGCCTCGTCGCACTTCTCGCGAAGTCCGCGGCAGTCGAGCTCGCCCTGACCGTACAGGGAAGAGACCACGATCGCGTCCGCGTTCGTTTCGATCGCGGCGTTGATGAACTCCTCCTGCGAGACCATGACGCCGAGATTGACGACGTTAAAGCCCGCGTCGGTAAAAGCATGGTACAGGATCTGGTTGCCGACGGCGTGGACGTCCGCGCCGATGACGCCGATGACCAGCGTTTTCTTTTGCTTTTCCATGATGCTCCTCATAAAATTTTTACGCGCTCTGCGCTGTTTTTGCAGGCATTGCACCATTGTGTATACACGGGGATGATACGACGAATATGCGGTAAAGTCAAGCCCGCACGCGAATATTATACAGTATATTATTCCGCCGTCGAACCATCGGAAAAATCGGGCGGTTCAGTCGATGAAAACGCGCGTTTTGAGTCGTTCCATCGCCTCCTCGACGAGCGAGAACGGCAGAGCGACGTTTAAGCGGATGCCGTCGGGATCGCCGAAGTCCGCGCCGCGCTGCCAGATGACGCCCGCGCGCACGCCGCGAAGGAGCAGTTCGTCCATCGAAACGTTGTGCGCGTCGCACCATGCGCGGCAGTTCAGAAACAGCATGTACGTTCCCTCGGGCAAAAACATCGTAACGCCCGGGAAGTGGTTCTCCATGAAGTATTTGACATAGGAGAGGTTCCCAAAGAGCACCGCGCGGAGCTCGTCGACCCAGCGTGCGCCCTCGGGACTGTATGCGCCCAAAAGCGCGTGCAGCGACAGCACATTGCAGGAATTGTAATGCGTCGCGCTGCCGACGTCCGAGACAAGCTTTTTCAGCTCTCTGTTATAAATAATATGATAGGAGCCGATCAGCCCCGCGAGGCTGAACGTCTTGCTCGGCGCATAGAACGCGACCGTGCGCAGTTTTGCGTCCTCGGAAACGCTCTGCGTCGGAATGTGCCGGTGTCCGTCAAAGGTCAGGTCCGCCCAGATCTCGTCGGAGATGACCGTGCAGCCGTTTTCGCGGCACACGTCCATCGCGCGTTCCAGCTCCTCCTGCGTCCAGACGCGTCCGCAGGGATTGTGCGGCGAACAGAAGATCACAAGCCTGATCCCGTTTTCTTTGATCTTGCGGTCCATGTCCTCGTAATCCATGCGCCATACGCCGTTTTCGTCGCGCGTGAGCGGGGACGAAACGACCGTGCGGTTAAGATCGTGCAGAACATGGAGGAAGCCCACATAGGTCGGGCTGTGCACGAGGATCGGGTCGCCCTCGTTCGTGAGCGCGCGGATCACCGAGGACACGCCGCCGAGCACGCCGTTCTCGTAGCCGATGTGCGCTTTTTGAAGCCCTTCGACGCCGTGGCGGGTCCGCTGCCAGTCGATGATCGCCTGATAGTACGCGTCCGGCAGCAAAAAGTACCCGAAGTTCGGATGAAAGAGCCGCTTCTCGACGGCGCTGACGATCGACGGCGCGGTCTTAAAGCTCATGTCCGCGACCCACATCGGGATCGGGCGCAGTCCGTCCTCGACCGTGACGCCGGGGTAGGGAATGACGTCGACCGCCAGGGCGTCTTTGCCGCGGCGGTCGAGGACCGTCGTAAAATCAAATTCCATAAAAGCCTCCAAAGGTCTTTTTTATACCGTCGGAACCAGCCACATGAAGGGATTCATGCGGTAAAAGAAGCCGGAAAGCGGCGTGTCGATGAGATGTACGCCGAGCTTCGGCACGATCGTCAGCACGATCGGCGCGCACAGGAAGAAGATGTATAAAAGCATGACCCCGTGCAGAAACCCGATCCCGCAGGAGAACAGCGGATCGAAGCGTTTGAGCCGCGGAAGTCCGCGGCTGCCGTAATCGATCATGCGCAGAATGAACCCAAAGAGCACGCGGATGACGACGAACAGCAGCAGCAGCGAAATGATGTTCAGCACGACGTCGACGATGGTCTGGTTGAAGTAATCGCCGATCGTGGTGATGCCGCGCGACGCGTACGCCTCCCTGCGGATGTTCCGTTCGACCGCGCGATCGAGCGGGATCGGCAAAGCGGCGTTTTCGACGACCTCGGAGAGCGTGTCGCCGTCGACGGACGCGACCGGGTCGTGGATCATTTCCACGCTCGTTTTGCTGACGAATTCATAGCCCTCGAAGTAGTACAGAAGGCTGCCGTAAAGGCTCTTGCTCTCGCGCACGGGCGTCGCGATCACGGGGATCATCAGTAGCGCGAGAAAGAAGGAAAGCAGGGTCAGTCCGATGCTCACGGCGGAGTAGATGACCCCACGGTAATACCCCGCGAGAATGCACACGCCGAGGATGATCAGAATGAGGATGGTGACCATAGCGTTCTCCTTTCCGCGTTATTCGATCGTGACGCGATAGCACGCCTGCTCCGTGACGACGAAAAATCCGTCCTCGCCGTAGCGGTACGCCGCGATCGGCGCCGCCTGCGGCTCGAGATCGTTCATCGTCTTTCCGGCGAAGGAGTACTGTAAAAAGTTCTGTTTTGTGAAGACGCAGATGCTTCCGTTATACAGGAACGCGCCGACGACGGGGGAGGGCATGTATTTCTGCATGACGTTCGACCAGAGGTCGTCGGTTTCCGAAATGGTGATGAGGCGCACGAGGCTGTTTTCCTCGCCGTCCGCCGCGACGGGCAGCGCGATAAAGTACGCGGTCTCCGCGCCGGCGTAGAAGTCGACGATCGTGCTGCCGTACACGCGCACGCGGTCGCGCTCCGCGGAGAACCCGCCGTCCTCCTCGCGGTCGTAGCGCATGATCGAGTGCGTGCCGATCAGAAACAGACACCGGTCGGACAGATACACCTGATACACGGACTGGTTGTAGAACGGCGAGGTGTAATGCACCATCGCGCCCTGCCGATTGCAGTGATAGATGCGGACGATCGATTCCTCGGTGAACTGTCCAACGTCCATCGTGGAAACCCAGAGGTATTCGTCCGTGCCGGAGGTCATGAAGTCGAACGCCACGATCTCACTGTCCTTGAACGAGATCTGATTGACCGAATGCGCCTCGCGGTCGATGATCAGGATGAAGCGGTCGTCGCGGTCCTCGCCGGGGTTTCTGAACAGCAGCGCGGCATAGTCTCTGCCTGCGCGCACGTCGAGGATCGTTCCGGCGGTCAGCGCCTTCGGCTCGTCCATGCCCTGGATCTTGAACTGCGAGCCTGCGTAAACGATCGTCATCGTCGAGGAGGTGTCGTATCCCGCAATGTTTCCGAGCGCGTAATAGGTCGAGACGTCCCTTGCGCAGTCGTAGGTATAGAGCCGGTCCGCCGTCTGATAGGTGATGCGGTCGTCCTTCATGCGGTATTCATACCCGTTGATCACGTCCGCACGCTCGAAATTGAGGCCCGTGTCGTGCTTGCCGAACACCAGGATGAACAGCGCGAGCGCCGCGACCGCCACGATACCTGCGGCAAACCCGAAGATCGCGAGCCGGGATACGGTCAGTCTTCCGATCTCCAGCTTGCGGTCAGCGCTCTCGCGCAGATATTCACGAATGCGATCGCTCGTGTCGCTCATGAACCCGTCTCCGAATCAGTTCTTTTTGGGTGCGCGCACTTTCAGCGCGCCGGGAAGTACGCGGAAGGTGACGGGCGTGCCGTCCATGCGCTCGCCGTCCACCTCGATGCGCGATACGGGATCGCAGACCACCGAGACCTCGGTCGCCTTCCGATAGGTGATGATGGGAAGCCCGACGTGCTGTCCCTTGATAAACTTCGGAAGAAGGCTTAAAAGTTTCAGCCGCGTCACGTCGTGCGCGACGCACACGTCCAGAAGCCCGTCCGACATGTCGGATTCCGGCAGCACGTTCATGCCGCCGCCGAAATGTGTGCCGACGCCCGCCGCCGCGAGCAGCACGTTCTTTTCCATCGTTCCGTCGGGAAACGTCAGCGTTGTCTTGCGAAGCTTCAGCCCGAAGACCGCCTTCAGTACGCCGAGCCGGTACGCGGTTTCGCCCTTCTTGCACTTCGGCTTGAATTCCTCGGTGTAGTCCAAAACGTCCACGTCGAAGCCGAAGCCCGCGATGTTGAAAAAGACCTGATCGTTCGCCATGCCGGCGTCCACGGTCCTGTCCTCTCCGTTTAAAAGGATGTCGAGCGCGGGCTCGAGCTCCGTGGGAATGCCCAAGGGACGCGCGTAATCGTTGCCCGTGCCGCAGGGAAGCAGTCCTAAGACCTTATCGGTATGCAGAAGGGACATCGCGGTTTCGCGAAGCGTGCCGTCGCCGCCGACGGCGACGATCACGTCAAAGCCCTCCTCGACCGCAGCCTTAGAAAGCTCGGTCGCATGCCCCGGGTACTGCGTTTCGCGGATCTCAAAGCGGATACCGCGCTCCAGAAGAAGCGCTTTCGCGCGGTCGATGTACGCGCCGGCGCTTCCGCTGCCGGACGTACGGTTTGCGATCAGACAGTACCGTTCCATAGACCCCTCCAAGTTTCTCATACTCCGTTCTAACAAATTATATTAACACAGATCGGGGGACGGGTCAAGATGAACGCGCGAAGGAACGCGGACGGCGCATTGCAAACTTTTTGAAACATGAACGTGAAAAACGCTTTCGACGCTTGCTTTCGCGGCGGTCTTGTGATATGATACCACAATCCGGCGAAGAATGCCGATTCACTCGGCGTGCAAGGAATAGAAAGCAATCAGGATAAGGAGAAGGAACATGGCACAACTGGAAAAACTCGAGGGGAACAAAGCAAAACTCACGATCACCGTCGACGCGGAAACCTTCCGCAAGGCGTTGAATGAAGCGTATCGGAAGACGGCAGGCCGTTATCCGGTACAGGGCTTCCGCAAGGGCAAGGCGCCCCGCAAGATCATCGAGACCTACTACGGCGAAGGCGTCTTCTTTGAGGATGCGTTCGAGCTCTGCTGGGGCGACGCGTACGACGCGGCGGTCAAGGAGCATGACCTGTTCGTGGTCGACCGTCCCGACGTGGACATCGTTTCGATCGGCGAGAACGAAGGCGTCACCTATGTGGCGGAGGTCACGTTGAAGCCCGAAGTCACGCTCGGCGAATACAAAGGTATTGCCGTGCCGAAGGCGGACTATACTGTAAGCGACGAGGACGTCGATAAGGCGCTCGAAGCGGAGCGCGAGAATCAGGCGCGCTTCGTGGACGTCGACCGTCCGGCGGAGAACGGCGACCGCGTGCTGCTCGATTACTCCGGCAGCGTCGACGGAGAGAAGTTCGACGGCGGCACAGCCGAGGATCAGACGCTCGTGC
This sequence comes from uncultured Clostridia bacterium, assembly GCA_937915925.1. Classification (GTDB taxonomy): domain Bacteria; phylum Bacillota; class Clostridia; order Christensenellales; family CAG-138; genus UBA3792. The sequence continues at coordinate 20,135 of CALGGM010000121.1, forward strand.
TCGGCAGCAACACGTTCATTCCGGGCTTTGAGGATCAGCTGGTTGGCATCAAAGCAGGCGAATCGCGCGACGTCAACGTCACGTTCCCGACCGAGTACCATGCGGAGAACCTCGCGGGCAAGGCTGCGGTGTTCGCCTGCACGGTGAAGGCGGTCCAGAAGAAGGAGCTTCCGGAGATCGACGACGATTTCATCGGCGACATCAGTGAATTTGAAACCGTCGATGCATGGAAAGCCGACAAAAAGGCTAAAATGGTCGAGGAAAAGAAGCAGTACATGGACAACATGCGCGAGAACCTCGCGATCAAGGGCGCCTGCGACAACGCGACCGTAGACATCCCTGCCGTCATGATCGACCGTCAGGTGGATTACATGGTGCAGGACATCAAGTACCGTCTCGCGGGCAGCGGTCTCGATTGGGACACGTACCTGAAGTACCTCAATACGACCGAGCAGGCAATGCGTGAGAACTACCGCACGGAAGCGGAAGCGCGCGTGAAGATGCAGCTCGTCATCGACGCGATCGCAAAGGCGGAGAACGTCGCCGCGACCGACGAGGAGATCGAAGAGGAGATCAAGAAGTACGCCGAGAGCGGCAACACCGACGTCGAGACGTTCAAGGCGACGCTGACCGACGGCGATCGCGAATACCTCGCGGATCGCGTTGCGGTCGACAAGACCGTGAAGCTGATCGTCGACGCGGCGGTCGAAACCGAAGAGCCGGAGAAGGCGGAGTAAGGCTTTACAACCCCTCAGTCACCTAACGGTGACAGCTCCCCTTGCACAGGGGAGCCAAGAAATGGAGTCTCCGACCGCGTTACGGGCATCTCCCCTTTCACAGCTGATCGTCGACGCGGCGGTCGAAACCGAAGAGCCGGAGAAGGCGGAGTAAGGCTTTACAACCCCTCAGTCACCTAACGGTGACAGCTCCCCTTGCACAGGGGAGCCGAGAAATGGAGTCTCCGACCGCGTTGCGGTCATCTCCCCTTTCACAGGGGAGGCAAGAAAGGGAAAGCCCCATGTAGGGGGCGACGACCTCGGCGCCCCGCTTCTCTCTTTTACACAGGGGGAGTGCAAAAACCGGCACACAAATAACCGGTCTGTTGAAGACCTTTAACAGACCGACTTTCGAAAGGAGGGTATCCAATGAATTTGATACCGATGGTGGTCGAACAGTCCGGCCACGGCGAGCGCTCCTATGACATCTGGTCGCGCTTGCTGAAGGATCGCATCATCTTCCTCGGCGGCCCGATCGACGACGATACCGCAAATCTCGTCATCGCGCAGATGCTGTTTCTGGAAGCGGAGGATCCGGACAAGGATATTTTCCTCTACATCAACAGTCCCGGCGGCTCCGTGAGCGCGGGCTTGGCAATCTACGACACGATGCAGTATCTGAAATGCGAATGCCAGACGATCTGCGTCGGGCTTGCGGCAAGCATGGGCGCGTTCCTGCTTGCGGCGGGCGCAAAGGGCAAGCGCAGAGCGCTCCCGAATGCCGAGATCATGATCCATCAGCCGAGCGGCGGCGCACAGGGACAGGCGACGGATATCCGCATCCACGCGGAGCAGCTCATCCGCATCAAGGAACGCCTGAACAGCATCCTTGCGGAGCGCACGAATCAGCCGCTCGAAACGATCGAGCGCGACACCGAGCGCGACAACTTCATGGACGCGGCGCAGGCAAAGGAATACGGTCTCATCGACGAGATCATCGCACCGAGGAGATAAGGCAATGGCAGGCACAAGAGACAGAGACAATTTCGATAAGGTACGCTGCAGCTTCTGCGGAAAGCAGCGCAGCGAGGTCCGTAAGCTGATTGCGGGTCCGAACGTGTATATCTGCAACGAGTGTGTCGAACTGTGCCGCGAGATCGTGCAGGAGGACATGCGCTACGAGCAGCCGGCGGAGCCGCAGTCGTACATGAAGGAAGACATTCCGAAGCCCGCGGAGATCGTGGCGGCGCTCGACCAGTACGTGATCGGGCAGGAGAGCGCAAAGAAGGCGCTCGCCGTTGCGGTGTACAACCACTATAAGCGCATCCGCATGATGGGCAACAAGAACGACGACGTCGAGCTGCAAAAGAGCAACATCATCATGCTCGGACCGACGGGCTGCGGCAAAACGCTGCTTGCCCAGACGCTTGCAAAGATCCTCGACGTGCCGTTCGCCGTGGCGGACGCGACCGCGCTCACCGAGGCGGGCTATGTCGGCGACGACGTGGAGAACATTCTCTTAAAGCTCATTCAGGCGGCGGACTATGACATCGCGAAGGCGCAGATGGGCATCGTCTACATCGACGAGATCGACAAGATCGCGAGAAAGGGCGAGAACGTCTCCATCACGCGCGACGTGTCCGGCGAGGGCGTGCAGCAGGCGCTGCTGAAAATCTTGGAGGGCACCGTTGCGAACGTTCCCCCGCAGGGCGGCAGAAAGCACCCGCAGCAGGAATGCCTGCAGATCGACACCACGAACATCCTGTTCATCGTGGGCGGCGCGTTCACGGGGATCGAAAAGATCATCCAAAGACGCTCCGGTTCAAAGCTCATGGGCTTTGGCGCCGAGGTGCGCTCCACAAAGCAGCAGGACGTCGGCACGATCCTGAAGGGCATTCTTCCGGAGGACCTTTTGAAGTTCGGTCTGATCCCGGAGTTTGTCGGCAGAGTTCCGATCATCGTCACGCTCGAAAACCTCTCCGAGGAAGCGCTGATCGAGATCCTCACCGAGCCGAAAAACGCGCTCACGCGGCAGTACCGCAGGCTGTTTGAGATGGACGGCGTGGACCTTGTCATCACCGACGACGCGCTCAGAGAGGTCGCCAGGAAGGCGATCGAGCGCAAGACCGGCGCGAGAGGTCTTCGCGCGATCATGGAGGACGTCATGCTGAACATCATGTATGACATCCCGTCCGAGGAGGGCGTCAAGACCTGCGAGATCACGGCGGACACGATCAACAAGCTCGCCCCGCCGAAGCTCATCCGCGACGACGACGCGCAGCCGAAGCTGCCCTCGGGCCGCAAGACCCGCGCCAAGCCAGCCCCCGCGGTCAAGAAGGCGGAGTAAGCAAACCCAATCGGGAAGGTTTCCAATCGGAGACCTTCCTTTTTTATTTTTCGGGGCGCCGAGGTCTATCCATTTCGCTACGCTCCATTACATAGGTAGATCGCGCGCTTCCCGCGCGTACCATCGTCCCCTGCGGTCTGTTTTCACAACCGTGTGCGGCGCAGCCAAAAGGCTTCCCCCTTGGGTGGGGAAGCTGTCGCGTTAGCGACTGATGAGGGGGACAGCACAAAGAAGGGCGGGCGGATGCGATCCGCCCCTACGGGTAACATCCTATCTCCCCCTTCTCAGAGAAGGGGGATCGCGAAGGCTGACGGAAGGGTAGTTTTTCTCCTTCCCATATTGACAAAAACAATACTTCGTGATACGATGTATTACGCGAAAGGGAGTATGCTATGGATATTCAATTAAAGCGCGGGCTGTTGGACGTTTGCGTGCTTGCCGCCATTAAAAACGAAGATTCCTACGGGTACAAGATCATCAAGGACATGAAGCCCTATCTGGTCCTGTCCGAATCGACGCTGTACACGATCTTGAAGCGGCTGGAGACGGCGAACATGCTGACGGTCAAAAGCGTAGAGCACGAAGGACGGCTCCGAAAATACTATCACATCACCGCGGCGGGATTGCGCCGCATCGAGGAGTTCAAAGAGGATTGGAAGGAGATCATCTCCATTTACCGGTTTGTGACCAAGGAGGAGGAAGGGCATGTATAAACAGGAATTTCTTGCCGCGCTTCGGCAGGGCTTGAACGGGCTTCCGCAGGACGACGTCGAGGAGCGCGTGGCGTTTTACGCTGAGATGATCGACGATCGCATGGAAGAGGGATTATCGGAGGAAGCCGCGGTTGCCGAAATCGGACCGATCGACGCGATCGTTTCGCAGACGCTTTCGGACATCCCGATCACGAAGCTCGTTCGGGAAAAGGTTCGTCCGAAGCGGCAGTATCACGCATGGGAGATCGTGCTGATCGTGCTCGGGTTCCCGCTGTGGTTCCCGCTGCTCGTTACCGTGTTTGCCGTGATCCTCACGGCGTACGTCGTGATCTGGGCGATCATTCTGAGCCTTTGGGCGGCGGTCGCGTCGATCGCAGTCACGGCGATCGCCTGCATCGCGGCGGGCGTGATTGTGCTCTGCGGCGGCAGCACGCCGATGGGGCTGCTTGCGATCGCCGCGGGACTGGTGCTCGCGGGGCTGACGATCTTTCTGTTCTTTGCAATGAAGGCGGTCACGGTGGGCGCGGTGTGGCTCACGAAAAAGATCGCGCTGGGGATTAAGTCGTTGTTTGTGAGAAAGGAGAATGCAAAATGAAGCGTGCAGCAAAAATCTGGCTCATCGTCGCGGCGGCGCTGGTGCTGATCGGCGGGATTCTGTTTGTCGCGGTCATGACGCAGCAGCGTTGGAACTTCGGCGCGTTCAAGACCGAAGGATTCGGAACCGAGACGGTCGAGATCGACGGCGCGTTTACCGACATTTCCATCCATTCCACCATCGAGGAGATCGCGTTCGCCGAGGCGGAGGACGGTAAGTGCAAGGTGGTGTTTTACGATCATCCGAAGGTCGAAAAGACCGCTGAGGTCCGTGACGGAACGCTGACTGTGGAAACAGAGGGGGCATGGCCGTGGTACAAATCGATCTTTTCATTCTCGACGGAAACGCCGCGCATTACGGTATATCTTCCGGAGACCGCGTACAAAACGCTGACGGTCCGTGAAAGCACGGGCGACGCGGTGATCCCGAACGCGTTTGCGTTCGAGGTCATCGACGTCGAAGCCAGCACCGGCGATATCGCGTGCTATGCGTCCGAGACGGAGCACATCCGGATCAAAACGACCACCGGCGATGTGCGCGTCGAGGGCATAAATACCGGCGCGCTCACGGTCACGACAACGACCGGAAGTGTGAACCTTGCGTCCGTCGTCTGCGATGGGGAAGTGAGCGTCACCGTGAGCACCGGAAAAGCGCGGCTGAAGGACGTAACCGCAAAGACCCTTGCCTCCGAGGGAAGCACCGGCGATCTCGCAATGGAGAACGTGCTGATCCAAGAGACGGTTTCGATCCGGCGCAGCACGGGCGACGTGCGCATGACCGCGTGCGACGCAAGCGCGCTCACGATCGAAACGGAAACCGGCGACGTCATCGGCACGCTGCTTTCGGCGAAGGTGTTCCAGACGAAGACGGACACCGGCGACGTAAGCGTCCCCGCATCGACGTCGGGCGGCGCGTGCCGGATCACCACGCACACGGGCGACATCCGGATCGCGCTCCCGTGACGGAGAAAGATTTGGGGACGCCGGGGCGCTGCAATTTATAAGATAAGAGATAAGAGAGAAGAGAGAAAAGAGAAAAGAATACGAAGGGTTTCCGACGGAAACCCCACGTAAACTCTTCACTCTTCTCTTTTCACTCTTCACTGTTTTGCAGGGGCGTCCCGCATATGTGACCTTTTCCTTTACTTCCCGACAACCTTCTCTGCGAACGTATTGTTCACCAATTCATCGAATGCGGGTCTTCCCGTCAGCTCGCCGTTGAAATCGATGACGGTCAAAAGCCTTTCGTAATCCGCTTCCTGCATGATCGGGTCCTTCTTCCACGAATCGGTTTCGCGATAGCTCTTCACGACCGCCATCAGGCTTTCCAGCGACGCGTCGGGGAAGTACGGCTGCATCGCCTTTGCCGCGTCCTCGTCGCTCGCCGTTTCGATCCATTGCTGCGCCTTATAGATCGCGCGAAGGAACGCCTCGATGATCTCCGGCCGCTCCGCGATCATCTTCTGCGAGGCGAAATAGCAGGTGTACGGCACCTCGCCGGATTCGAGCCCGATGTTCGCGACGATATAGCCCTTGCCCGCGTTCTGGAACTCCGTTGCGGTCGGCTCGAACAGCGTCACGTAATCGCCCTCGCCGCCCTCGAACGCGCCTGCCATCAGGTTGAACTGGATCGAATCGATGACCGTGCAGTTCTCGCCGTCGATCAGCCCGTTGTTCGCCATAACCCACCGAAGCGTCATGATCGGCATTCCGCCGGCGCGCCCGCCGATCACGGTCTTGCCGACAAGATCGCTCCACGAAAAGGCGTCCGACGGCTCTCTTGCGATCAGAAACGACCCGTCGCGCTTGGTGAGCTGCCCCACGATCACCGGATGATCCTCCTTGCCCTCGTTCATGACGTACACGCCGGTTTCCGGTCCCGCAAGGCAGAGGTCGGCGTCGCCACTTAGAAGCGCGGTCATCGCCTTTTCACTGCCGCCGGAGGTCGTGATCTCCACATGCAGCCCTTCCTCCTCAAAGAACCCGCGCTCTATCGCGATGTACTGCGGCGCATAGAACACGGAGCGCGTCACCTCGTGCAGCTGCAGCGTGACGGTTTCCGTTTGCTGCGTCCCGCAGGCGAGCGGCAGAAGCGCAAGCAGCAGCGCAAGCGTGATCAGGATCGTTCGTTTCATCTTTGTTCCTCCTCGTTTGTTTTTTTGCATGATATGCGCTTTGCGAAAAAACTGTGATTTTCCGCGATTTGGGTTTACAATCGCGGTCAAAATACGTTATAATAACAATCGGAGGACTATGCTATGGAAAACAAAGGCGATACCATTCAGTACACCGTTCCGAAGGACGCAAGGACGGCGGAGGACGTGTTGATGACCGTCTATGCAGCCATGCGCGAAAAGGGGTATGACCCGGTCAATCAGATCGTGGGATACCTTCTTTCCGGCGATCCGACGTACATCACCAGCCACAACAACGCGCGCTATCTCATTCTGCGCATGGAGCGGGACGAGCTCATCGAGGAGCTTGTGCGCTTCTACGTGAAAAAGCATTGAAGCCGCGCATGGTCGCGCTGGACGTCGGCGACAGGCGCATCGGCGTCGCGGTGTCCGATCCACTTTGGATCACCGCGCAGGGCGTCGAAACGTACTGGCGGACGGAAAGCACAAAAAAAGACGTTGCCTATATCGTGGCGCTTTTAAAGCGGTACGAGCCTTGCCGTCTGCTTTTGGGGCTGCCGATGAACATGAACGGCACGATCGGCGAGCAGGGTGAAAAGGTGCAGCGCTTTGCGGAAGCGATCCGGCGGGAATGGGACGGCGAGCTGCTGTTTTTTGACGAACGGCTCACCACCATGGCGGCGCGGCGCGTGCTCGTCGACGCGGACATCTCCCGCGGCAAGCAGAAAAAGGTCATCGACAAGCTCGCCGCGGTCCTGATCCTGCAGGGATATATGGATTCTCACCCGAACGGGTAAAAGAGACGGATGCGTCGCAGACGCAATTCACGGCGCAGCCAATTCATGCAGCATAGCTGCAATTCATGACCGTAAGGCCATTTCACAATAAATGAATTGTGCTTCGCACATGAATTGCCCCGACGGGACATGAACAGACGCCGTCGGCGTCATAAAACCGTAGGGAGGAGCAGTGCCCGTCCGTACCGCTGTCATCCTGAGACGCGTAGCGTCGAAGGATCTCCCCAAAACAATATAAGGAGAAAACAATGGAAGAACAAAACACGCTGGTTACATTGATCGACGAAACGGGCAGGGAGGTCGAATTCGATCTCGTCGCCACGTTTGATTATGAAAAGAAGCGCTACGCGGCGCTGATCCCGCTGGACGATGTGGAATCGGTCGGCGAGGACGAGGTCGTGATCCTCGAAATTGTCAAGACGCCCGACGGCGAGCGCTATCTCCCGATCGAAAACGACATCCTTTTAGACGAAGTCTTCAACGAATTCCTCGAGATCCTCGACGAAATGGCGGACGGCGACGAGGAATAAGACGCTTCGCGCCGTGAAATCTGCCTGCGGCAGGTGAAATATGCTGCGCATGTGAAATACCCTTCGGGTGTGAAATCTGCCTGCGGCAGGTTCATTTGGATTCTCCGCGAGCGCGGAGAATCTTCTGTTCAGCCTTCCCCATTCTGCCGCGAGTCGATTTCTCTACAATGACACGGAAAAACAAAAGCACGCCCGGGCGGACGTGCTTTTTTGCTGCTGTTACACCTCAAACTTCTTCCACGGGATGAACTTGGAAACGCGCTTTTGATAGGTCGCGTAGAGGGGGTACTTCGACGCGCTGATCTCCTCGCCGAAGGCGGAGCTGCCGAGAAAGAGCACGATCAAAAGCAGCGCGCCGATGATGCTCCAGTTGAACACGCCGATCTCGGCGCCGATGCTGAACAGGTAGAACGACGCCCACACGCCCTGCTCGCCGAGATAGTTCGGATGGCGGCTGCGGCTCCAAAGCCCCGTCGTATTGAAGCCGAGATTATACGGCGCGGGCAGATCGGACAGCTTCGCGCCGTCCTTCAAAAGCGCCTTCTTCTTAGAATGGAACGCCCACTGCTGTTCGTCCGCAACGGTTTCGAGCACAAGGAAGCCCGCCATCAGCGCGGCGGCGATCCCGTCGAGCACGCCGAACGGCGCGTCGGAGCGCATCGAAATCAGCGCGGGAAGCGTGGTCGTGAGGATCAGCACGTTCTGATAGATCGAGATGAAGAACAGATTGAACAGCATCCACTTCCAATGCGGCTGAAACTCCTTCTTCTCGCGCAAAACCGCCCAGCGATAGTCCTCCTCGCCTTCCCAGAAGCGCAGCCGGTACGCGCCCTTTCGCGCGAAGTTGAACGTCAGCCGCGCGCCCCACAGCGTGGCGATGCACGCCATGACGACGAGCCGCGTCTTCAGCCCTGAGCGGATCGCGATGATCCAGATATAGACCTCGGGCAGGATGCTCCAAAGCTTATCCATCTGGCTGTTGTTGCGCGAAAGCTCGCCCACAGCGAAGCAGAACAGCGCGGAACAGCCGCAGACGATCAGCAGGATCTTCATCGTATCGATCTGCATTTCGTCAAGCTTCGGACCGACCGTGAAGTACAGGATCGGACAGGCAAGCACCGAAAGCCCGATCACGAGCGCAAGAATTCCCTTTTTCATACCCCAATTTACCCCTGATTGTGATTTATTTTCCGACGCAGAAGTTCGAAAAGATGCGGTCGATAACCTCGGCGTCGACGTCCGTGCCGGTGATCGTACCGAGCCGATGCAGCGCGTCCGAAAGATCGGTCGCGATGCAGTCCGGATCCGTCTGCGTTTCGGCGTGCGTCACGGCTTCCAGCGCGCGCACGAGCGCGTCGATGTGACGCTCGTTCGTGATCGCCGCCGTCGACTGCAGCGAAGGTTCGGCAAGCGCCGCGATGCGCGCTTTGAGATTTTCCAGCCCTTCGCCCGTTTTGCAGCTTATGAGAAGGGCACCGTCGATCCGCGTACCGAGATCGCACTTGTTTGCGACGATGATGCGGGTTTTGCCCGCGGTTTCGGATAAGAGCGCTTCATCCTCGGCGGTTTTGTCCATGCTGCCGTCCAGCACGAGCAGCACGACGTCGGCGCTTTCCAACGCCTGCTTCGCGCGGTCGACGCCGATGCGCTCCGCCTCGTCCGAAGCCTCCCGTACGCCCGCGGTATCGATGAGCCGCACCGGCACGCCCGCGATCGACAGCCGTTCGTCGAGCACGTCGCGCGTGGTTCCCGCGGCGGCGGTGACGATCGCGCGGTCCTCGCCCAAAAGCGCGTTCAGAAGCGAGCTCTTTCCGACGTTCGGCCGTCCGATGATGGCGACGCGAAGCCCGTCGCGCAGCACGCGCGCCCTGCGCCCCTCCTCGATCAGCGTTGAAAGTTCCGCTTTCGCGGCGTCAAGCACGCGGGGGAGGGCGGCGTAGGCGTCCGCCTCCGCCTCGTCGGGATAGTCAATCGCCGCCTCGATGGCGGATCGCGCGTCCAAAAGCGTATCCTCGACAGCGCGGATGCGTCGGCTGACGCTGCCGCCGAGCTGTTCCAGCGCGGAGAGCAGACTGCTGTCCGCCTGCGCGTTGATCACGTCCATGACCGCCTCTGCCTGCGAAAGGTCCATCTTGCCCGCAAGGAACGCGCGCTTGGTAAACTCGCCGGGCGCGGCAGGCACGCCGCCGGCTTCGGACAGCACGTCCTGCACCGCGCGCACGGTCTGCATGCCGCCGTGGCAGTGAAGCTCGAGCATGTCCTCGCCGGTGTAGCTTTTCGGCGATTGAAAGAAGACCGCCATGCAGTCGTCGACGGTTTGTGCGCCGCGCTTTACGCGCGTATGGACGAGCCGTCCGGGGCGGTTTGTAACCGTGCGGTCTAAGATGCGGTCAGCGATTTCGCGCGTCAACGGACCGGAGACGCGGATCACTGCGATCGCGCCGCCGATCGCCGAGGACGGGGCAAAAACGGTGTCAAAGGATGCGTTCATCATAGGTAAAAACCGTTCGATAAAAAGATATGTCATTCTGAGGCGTCAGCCGAAGAATCTTGTCAAATGCTTTTTTCAAGATCCTTCGCTTTTCTCAGGATGACACACCTTGCTTTTTCGTGTTTACTTGTCCGGCGTGATGATGACGCGGCGGTTCGGCTCCTCGCCTTCGCTGTGCGTCGTAACGCCCTTGAAGCCCTGCAGCGCGGAATGCAGCACGCGGCGCTCGTAGGGGTTCATCGGCTCCATCGCGATCGACCGGCCCGTGCGCGCGACCTGCGCGGCGTTCTTTCGCGCGAGACGGCGAAGCGTCTCCTCGCGGCGGCGGCGATAGCCTTCGGTGTCGACGGAAACGCGGCGGTAGCCGTTTTCCTTGCGGTCCTTGTTCATGTACAGGGAGACGATGTACTGCAGCGCGTCAAGCGTTTCGCCTCTTCTGCCGATCAGAAGTCCGTCGGTGGAGGAGAGGATGTTGAGCTTCAGCCCGTCCTCGGTCTCCGCGGCTTCGACGGTCGCTTCGATGTTCATGCGCTTTAAAAGCTCCGAAAGGAAGATCGCGGCGTCGTTTTCCTTGGCGAGATCCTCGCTGTACGCGATCTCGGGAACCTCGGGCTGCTGCTTCTTTGCGCGCTCGCCGTTTTCGCGGCGCTCGCCGCGCGGCTTTCTGTCGCTGCGCTCGCGGCGTTCGCCCTCGCGCTTCGGACGGTCGGACTTGCGCTGCTCGTGCGCAGCCGCCTTTTCCGCTTCAAAATCGGGAACGACGGGCACTTCGCGCTCGGTCAGACGCACGATCGCGTTCTTCGCGCCGATGCCGAACAGACCCTTGCTCTCCTTTTGCACGATCTCCGTTTCCACCTCGTCGATCGTCAGACCCATTTCGTTGAGCCCGTGAAAGATCGCTTCATCGATGTTTCTGCCGGAGAATTCCATACTTCTCATATTGTGATTACCTCCGCGGTTTATTCTTTTTCTGCGGCTTCTTCGTGTCCGTAACGATGACGCTCTCGGCCACCTGCGCCTGCATTTTCTTGAAGACCGTCGCGTTCAGGATCAGCGTGACCGCCAGCGAAATGACGTTCGAGAAGATCCAGTAGAACGCAAAGGTCGAGTCATACTGATAGCAGAAGAACAGCGACATCAGCGGCATCAGCCACATCATCATCTTGTTCATGCTCTGCGTCTGCGCCGCCGGATCGTCCTTGTCGTCCGACGCCGGCTTCTGGTTCGTCGCCTTCTGCTGCATGCGCTGCGTCAGCCACGAGGACAGGAACGTCGTCGCGCCCGCCAGGATCGGCAGGATCGCAAAGCCGTTCGACATGTTCTCAAACACGCCGCCGATCAGCTCCTTGTTCGAGGTGATCGGAAGGATGAACGCGTCGTATGCCGCGCGGAACGCCGCGCCGCCGTCGCTTGCCAGTACGTAGCTGACGGTGCCGTCCTCCGCGATGCTCTTCGTGAAGAAGTGCAGGTCATAAAGGATGCGGTTCAGCGCGTCGGCGTTGTTGGAATAGAAGATAAAATCCTTGATGTTGTTGGTCACGGCGAACGTGTTCCAGAACGACTGTCCGTTCATCATCGTGCCGCCGGGGGTAAGGTTGTCCGGACGCCAGATGTTGGTGATCCAAAGGAAGCGGTACGTCGCGAAGGTCTCCGCGCCCTTGCCCGCGTCGATCTTCAGTATCAGATCGAGCGCCTGCTGGTTCGACCATGCGCGGAACGCGGCGAAGAACATGAACAGCAGCGGCATCATGATGAGCAGCGGAAGACAGCCGCCCATCGTCGAAACGCCGCGCTCCTTCATGAGCTTTCTCTGTTCGGTGGAAAGCCGCTGCGGATCGTTCGCGTATTTCTTCTTGAGCTTGTCAAGCTCCGGCTGGATCGCCTGCATCTGGATCGAAGACTTGCGCGATTTGATGTCGGAGAAGACCGTCAAGAGCTTGATGCCGAGCGTGAACAGAAGGATCGTAACGACCACGACCCAACCGCCGTCCGAAAACAGCATGCACATCTGCCGATAGACCCAGTCCATCGCGACATACAGCCATCTGACGAGGAAGAAGGATGAATTCATGAAAGGTTCTCCTTGTGTTTTTTCGGTTCCGGGACGGGGTCATAACCGCCCTCATGAAAGGGATTGCAGCGAAGCACACGCCAGATCGCAAGCCCCACGCCTTTGATTACCCCGTGCTTTTGGATCGCTTCCATCGCGTATTCCGAACAGGTGGGCGTGTAGATGCACGCGTCCGGCAAAAGCGGCGAGATGTGCCGCTTGTAAAACCGCAAAATAGCGAGCAGCGCGCGCTTCATGGTTCTGTTTTAAGAAGCCCCGCGCGCCGAAAAACGGATTCCGTCTGCGCGGTAAGCTCGGAAAACGGCGCGTCCGGCACGTCCGACTTTGCGACGAGGATCACGTTGTAGCCGCCCGCGATCCGGTCGAGCATCGGCGTAAGCGCGGCGCGCATGCGGCGCTTCGCCCGATTTCTCCGTACGGCGTTGCCGACCCGCTTCGAGACCGAAAGACCGATGCGGACCGACGGGTTGCGGCTTTTCGCGTATATCAGCGTCAGAAGCGGGACGCTCTGCGCCTTCCCGCGCGCGTAGGTATAGCGGAACTCCTTATGCCGTTTCAGAGAATAAGACCGATTCACCGAATACGCTGTTCCCTTATAAAGCAACATACGGCAAGCGAAGTGCCTGCCGCAAGCGCTCTGTCTCTACAATTTGGACAAATAAAATCCGCCGATCGCGATTATGCGCTCAGCTTCTTGCGGCCCTTCGCGCGTCTGCGCTTCAGCACGTTGCGGCCATCCGCGGTCGCCATACGCTTACGGAAACCGTGAACCTTGCTGCGCTGTCTCTTCTTGGGCTGATAGGTACGTACCATATCCTACACCTCTTTCTTCCGAAATATTATGATGGCGCATAACGCCAAATTAACCTTACCCATTATAGAGGAAGCAGGTTGAATTGTCAAGCGTAAATTTTTTCATACGCTTGCCGACAATCCCTCCGGGTTCGCTGCGCTTACCCACCTCCCTTTGCACAAGGGAGGCTTTTGGAAACGAACCCGGAGGCCCCCTTGTGTAAAGGGGACTGGATGCGAAGCAGACTGGGGGATTGTTACGCGGGAGGATCATTTCCGCCCCCTGCAATCCGTTTACCCCTACTTCTCCGGCGTGAAACAGAACGGATTCGCGATGCGGTCCTTTTGCCAGAAGGTGATCGCGAGCCGATACAGCGCGTGGGCGTGGATGCGATCGTGCCAGAGGAGGCGGCGCATCAGCTTTTTCAGCGTCCACAGCTCGCCGTCCGTGTCGGTATAGACGCGCGGGAACAAAAAGTCCGGCGTCGCCTCGATCGCGCGGAACAGACGCTTGCGGTTTTCGAGCATGCCGCCCTCGTTCTCAAACGGGACGCTGACCGCGTGCGCGTAGTATTCGAGCGTGCGGTTCGTATGCTCCGCCATCTCGCGCGCGGAGCAGGGGATCTTGCCGTAAAACGTGCGGCGGGATTTCCGCAACGCGCGGTCCTTTTGCGGGATCGACGCCACGAGCTTTTCGAAGTCCTGCGCGGAGCGGATGCAAAGCTGCTTCTTCTGCGTGTACTCGGTCATGTCCATCGGCAGCCGCTCGGACGGGAACAGCACGTCGCTGTCCGCGTCGTCCACGCGGAGCGCCGTCTGGTACGCGTGCGTGACGACAAAGTCCGACTCCGCAAGGTGCAGCATCGGCGTGCCGTGCGCCCAGTGCGCGTACTCGGAAAGCGCCTTCGGAAACTTTTCCAATGCCTTCGACACCGTTTCGCCGCGCGCATACGCGCCGGGGAACGCGTCCGCCCAAAGCATCGCGCCGTGTTCGTTGTACTCCGCAATGACCTCGAAATGTGCCATACTTATCTTCCTTCCTGTTTGCGAATGCGCGCAATGATCTCGTTCGCTTTTTGATAGACCGCCTCGGGATCGACGTCGAAGGTGTACGCGCCGCGCTCATACAGCACGCGTCCCGCCACCATGGTCAGCGCGACGTTCGTCTTGCTGCCGGAATAAACAACGTTCTTTGCAATGTTGTTGATCGGCTGCATGTTCGGCGTATGCAGGTCGAGCATGACGAGATCCGCCTGCTTGCCCTCTTTCAGACAGTCGCAGTCGTCGAGCCCCATCATCCTTGCGCCGACGGAGCACGCGGAGTGCAGCACCTTCACGGGGTCCGCTGCCGCCGCGCCCTCGGTGAGCTTCTGAAGCCCCGTCACAAGGAACATCTCGCGGAACATGTCGAGGCAGTTGTTGCTCGCGGGTCCGTCCGTGCCGATCGCGACCGGAACGCCCTCGCGGTAATACAGCTCGATCGGGGCGACGCCGCTTGCAAGCTTTACGTTGCTTGCGGGGTTCGTACACACATACAGCCCGCGGTTTTTTACGATCTCGAGGTCGCCTTCGCGTAAATGCACCATATGGAACCCGCCGCCGCCGTAACGGAACATGCCGAGCGAATCGAGATATTTGATCGGCGACATGCCGGTGCGGTTGATGCAGTCGTCGACCTCCGCCGCCGTCTCCGCAAGGTGCGTAAAGACCGGCTCCCTGAGCTGCTCGGCGAGCGCTGCAAGATCTTTGAGCAGCGGTTCGCTTGTCGTGTACTCCGCGTGGAAGCCGAGCCTGCAGCTGACCAAGGGGTCGTACGCGTTCAAAAACTCGAAGTCGCGCCGGGTCGATTCCGCGGTCCCGCCGAAATCGTTCGCCGCGCCGCAGATCACAAAGCGGAATCCCGTGTCGCGGGCGCATTCGGCGATGCGCTCGACGTGATAGTACATATCGAACGCCGCGGTCACGCCGCCGGATACGTATTCGAGCACGGCGAGCTTGGTCAGATCGTAAATGTCGTCGCCGCAAAGATGCGCTTCCATCGGGAACACGTCCTCGTGGAGCCAATTATAAAGCGGTTTGTCGTCGGCAAACGAGCGCAAAAACGTCATTGCGGAATGGGTGTGCGCGTTCTTAAAGCCCGGCAAAAGCAGGTTGCCTTTGCAGTCGATCTCGCGGTCGAACGCAAGCGGCTCCCGCCCCTTCGGATCGCCGACGAGCGCAATGCGGTCATCCTTTACCCAAAGTTCCCCCGAAAGAATCGTCGCGTCCGCCGTCTCCATCGGCAGAATGCGCGCGTTGTAAAACCGAATGTTCATGCCGTACCCCTTTCCGTGTTTGTTATTATTCAGTATATCACAGCTCTCGCCCGCAGAGCATGAACATTCTATAAACACTATTATGTGCGAAGCACAATTCATGATCGCAGATCAATTCATGTCCGCAGGACAATTCATGATCGAAGATCATTTCATGACCGAAGGTCAATTCATGATCAAAGATCATTTCATTTCAAATGAATTGCGCTTCGCGCATGAATTGACGCACGGCGTCGTGAATTGTGCTTCGCACATGAATTGCGCCGATGGCGCATGGATTGATTATATATTATCGAAAAAAGGGCCGTCCGGTTTGACACCGTACGGCGCAAATGATATGATAAATAAATAAGGTTCTGCGGAATCAAATATCGCGTTTTAGGAAGGAATGTGCATGAATCATCTGACAGAAAACATTCGTCACGTCACGCTGGACGGCGAGTCGCTTCGCATCGAACAGGTCGTTGCGGTCGCGCGGTTCAAAGCAAAGGTTTCACTGTCCTCGAAAACCTTCGGACGCATCGACGCGTCGCGCGCGCTGGTGGATAAGATCGTCGCGGAGGGGCGCACGGTTTACGGCATTTCCACGGGCTTCGGCGAGTTCAGTAAGATCACGATCAGCAGCGATAAAAGCGCGCAGCTTCAGGAGAATCTGATCCTTTCGCACTGCGTCGCGGTCGGCGATCCGCTGAATGAAGAGACCGTCCGCGCGATGATGCTGCTTCGCGCAAACGCGCTTTCTAAGGGCAATTCCGGCATTCGCCGTGAGATCATCGAAACGTTGATCGCCATGCTGAATAAGGGCGTGACGCCTGTCGTCCCGGAGCAGGGCTCTTTGGGCGCGTCCGGCGATCTTGCGCCGCTTGCGCATATGGCTTTGGTTCTCCTCGGCCGCGGCGAAGCGACGTATAAAGGCAAGCGCATGTCCGGCGCGGAGGCGATGGAAAAGGCGAAGCTTAAAACCTTCCACCTTCTTGCAAAGGAAGGGCTTGCGCTGATCAACGGCACGCAGTGCATGACGGCGATCGGCACGCTCGCGTGGTACGACTTAAACCGCGGCGCGGTCCTTGCCGACATCACGGCGTCCATGACGATGCAGGCGCTGACCGGGCTTCTGTCCGCGTTCGACCCGCGCATCCACGCGGTGCGTCCGCATTCGGGGCAGAGCCTCGTCGCAAAGAACATGCGCGTTATCTGTGCCGACAGCCCGTCGATGGAGCGCAACCGCACCCTGCGCGTGCAGGACGCGTACGCGCTGCGCTGCATCCCGCAGGTACACGGCGCGGTGCGCGACGCGCTCGCGCATGTCAGACGGGTTTTGGAAACCGAGCTGAACTCCGTCACCGACAACCCGATCCTGTTCCTCGACGACGAAAGCGTCATTTCCGGTGGGAACTTCCACGGCGAGCCGATCGCGCTCGTGATGGATTATCTGTCCGTGGCGGCAGCGGAGCTTTCTAACATTTCCGAGCGCCGCACCGAGCGCATGGTAAACCCGACGCTTTCGAACGGATTGCCTGCGTTCCTCGCGCCCGACGGCGGGATCAATTCGGGCTACATGATCTGCCAGTATTCGGCGGCGTCGATCGTGTCCGAAAACAAGGTCTTTGCGCATCCGGCAAGCGTCGACTCGATTCCGTCCTCGGCAAACCAGGAGGACCATGTTTCGATGGGCACGACCGCCGCGCGCAACTGCCGCCGCATCGTGAACAACCTCTATTCCGTGCTCGCGTTCGAGCTGATGGCGGCGGTGCAGGGAATCGATCTGAGAAAGACCTGCGAGCTTTCTCCTGCGCAGCAGAGCGTATACGATAAGGTCCGCGCCGTCGTTCCGTTCTACGCGAAGGACGAGGAGATCCACCCGATGATCGAGGCGCTGAACAAACTGATCCGCACGGGCGAGATCGAAAACGACGTTAAGATGATGCTACCCGATTTTCATTGATTTTACAGGAGGATTTTATGGACTGTGTATTGAAGCTGGACCGGCTTCCCGAAAAGAAGCCCTTTCAAGAAGGCATTCGCCGCGCGCCGCGGCGTGACTCCGTGCTTTCGGAGCACGACATGGAGGTTGCTCTTAAGAACGCGCTTCGCTACATTCCGGAAAAGTTCCATAAGGAGCTTGCGCCGGAATTCATGGAGGAGCTGAAAACCCGCGGACGCATCTACGGCTACCGCTTCCGTCCCGAGGGACGGCTCTGGGGCAAGCCGATCGACTGTTACGAGGGCAAGTGCATCGAGGGAAAAGCGTTTCAGGTCATGATCGACAACAACCTCGACTTCGAGGTCGCGCTATACCCGTATGAGCTCGTCACCTACGGCGAGACGGGGCAGGTCTGCCAGAACTGGATGCAGTACCTTTTGATCAAGCAGTACCTTAAGGAGCTCACCAACACGCAGACGCTGGTGATCGAATCCGGTCACCCGCTCGGCGTTTTCCGCTCGCACGAGAACGCGCCGCGCGTCATTCTCACGAATGGCTTGATGGTCGGCATGTTCGATAACCCGGCGGATTTCAACCGCGCGGCAGCGATGGGCGTTGCGAACTACGGTCAGATGACCGCGGGCGGCTGGATGTACATCGGACCGCAGGGCATCGTCCACGGCACGTTCAATACGCTGCTGAACGCGGGACGCTTGAAGCTCGGCATTCCGAAGGACAAGGACCTTGCGGGGCGTCTGTTTGTTTCCGCGGGCTTAGGCGGCATGAGCGGCGCACAGGGCAAGGCGGCGGAGATCGCGGGCGCAGCGGCGATCATCGCGGAGGTCGACTACTCCCGCATCGAAACGCGCTACAAGCAGGGCTGGGTCAGCCGCGTGAGCGACGACCTGAAAACCTGTGTTGCGTGGGCGCAGGAAGCGCAGAAGGAAGGAAAGCCGCTTGCGATCGCGTATCACGGAAACGTCGTCGATCTTCTGCACTATCTCATTCAGAACAACATTCATGTCGATCTTCTCAGCGATCAGACCTCCTGCCACGCGGTGTACGAGGGCGGCTACTGCCCGGTCGGGATCAGCTTTGCGGAGCGCACGCGACTTTTAGCCGAGGATCACGAGGCGTTCAAGGCGGCGGTCAACGCGTCTTTGAAGAGCCACATCGCGGCGATCGACGAGCTTTCTAAGCGCGGCACGTACTTCTTCGATTACGGCAACAGCTTCTTGAAAGCCGTTTACGACGCGGGCGTGAAGTCGATCTGCAAGAACGGCGAAAACGAGAAGGACGGCTTTGTCTATCCGTCCTACGTTGAGGACATCTTGGGGCCGCAGCTCTTTGACTACGGCTACGGACCGTTCCGCTGGGTGTGCCTATCCGGCAAGCCCGAGGATCTTGATAAGACCGACGCCGCGGCGATGGACTGCATCGACCCGACGCGCCGCTATCAGGACCGCGACAACTGGGTGTGGGTGCGCGACGCGAAGAAGAACAAGATGGTCGTCGGAACGCAGGCGCGCATCCTCTATCAGGACGCAATGGGCAGATTGAAGATCGCGCTGCGCTTCAACGAAATGGTGCGAAACGGCGAGATCGGACCGGTCATGCTGGGCAGAGATCACCACGACACCGGCGGCACGGATTCCCCGTTCCGCGAGACGAGCAACATCAAGGACGGCTCGAACATCATGGCGGACATGGCGACGCAGTGCTTTGCGGGTAACGCGGCACGCGGCATGAGCCTCATCGCCCTGCACAACGGCGGCGGCGTCGGCGTCGGCAAGTCGATCAACGGCGGTTTTGGCATGGTGCTCGACGGCAGCGAGCGCGTGGACCGCATTCTCTCCTCGGCAATGCCGTGGGACACGATGGGCGGCGTCGCGCGGCGCGCGTGGGCACGCAACGAAAACGCGATCGAAACCTGTCTCGCGTACAACCGCGACAACGAAGGAACCGACTGCATCACGATCCCGCATCTTGCGGACGACGCGCTGGTGCATGAAACCGTACTGAATGCTTTGAAGGATTAAAGGAGATCATACTTATGGCAAAATTGATGGAATGCATTCCGAACATCAGCGAGGGCCGGAATCTGGACCTCGTTGAAGAATTCGCAGACATCGTGCGCGCCGTTCCCGGCGTCACGCTCATCGACTATTCGTCCGACGCGAGCCACAACCGCTCCGTGTTCACCTTCCTCGGCGACCCCGATCAGGTGATGGAGGCGGCGTTCCGCTTCGCAAAGCACGCGGTCGAGAAGATCGACCTTCGCGTACACGAGGGCGAGCATCCGCGCATGGGTGCGGTCGACGTCATCCCGTTCGTGCCGATCCGCGACATCGATATGGCAGAGTGCGTCGAGCGCTCCAAGGTGCTCGGAAGCCGCATTGCGCAAGAGCTCGACCTTCCCGTGTTCCTCTATGAGGAAAGCGCGTCCGCGCCGCACCGCAAGAACCTCGCGGCGATCCGTAAGGGCCAGTTCGAGGGCATGGCGGAAAAAGTCTTGGAGGATCAGTGGCATCCGGATTTCGGCGGCAACCGCATCCATCCGAGCGCGGGCGTCGTCGCGGTCGGCGCGCGTCAGCCCTTGATCGCGTTCAACATCAACCTCGACACCTCCGACGTGTCGATCGCAAAGAAGATCGCAAAGATCATCCGCGAAAAGGACGGCGGCTTCCGCGCGGTCAAGGCGCTCGGCGTCATGCTCGAGGAGCGCAATATCGCGCAGGTCTCGATCAACATGTGCGACTATAAGCAGACGCCGCTGTACCGCGTCCTGGAGTTCGTCCGCTTCGAGGCGGCGCGCTACGGCGTACACGTCGTCGGCACCGAGATCATCGGTCTTGCGCCGATGATGGCGTTCGTCGACGCGGCGGACTACTATCTGCAGATCGAAAAATTTGACGCTTTTAAGCAGGTATTGGAGTGCCATCTTCTGTGAAACAGGTCTTTTTCAACATCGGCGAGCTGAAGACCGCGCGCGGAACGGAGGCGGTCGCAGGCAAAGCGCAGGGAACGCTTGATACGCTGCATAACGCGTGGATCCTCACCGAGGACGGCGTGATCGCCGCGCTCGGCGAGGGCGCTGCGCCGTACGCGGACGAGGCGGTCGACTGCCGCGGCAAGCTCGTCACGGCGGGCCTTGTGGACTGCCACACGCATCTGGTGTTCGGCGGCTGGCGCGAGCACGAGCTTACGATGAAGCTTCAGGGCAAAACCTATCTCGAGATCCTCGCGGCGGGCGGCGGGATCCTGTCCACGGTGCGCGACACGCGCGCCGCTTCGGAGGACGCGCTGTACGAAAAGACGCGCGGGCTGTTCCTCGAAATGCTCGTGTACGGCACAACGGCGGTCGAGATCAAAAGCGGCTACGGGCTCGATCTTGAGACCGAGAAGAAGCAGCTTCGCGTGGTGCGCCGCTTGAAAGAGGAGTTCGGCGACGTCGCCGCGACGTATCTCGGCGCGCACGCGTTCCCGGAGGGCATGGCGCACGAGACGTACGTCGACTGGCTTTGCGATACGGCGATTCCCGCGATCGCGGCGGAAGGGCTTGCGGATTTCTGCGATGCGTTCTGCGACGACGGCGTGTTCACCGCGGCGCAGTCCGAGCGCATCCTAAACGCCGGAAAGCGGTTCGGCATGGTCCCGAAGCTGCACGCCGATGAGATCATGGAGATCGGCGGAACGCAGGCTGCCGCGCGCGTGGGCGCGATCTCCTGCGACCATCTTTCCGAAACCGGTGAAGAGGGCATCAGGGCGCTTCGTGACGGCGGCGTGATCGCGGTCATGCTGCCCGCAACGTCGTTCTATCTCAAAAAGCCGTACGGCAATTTCCGCGGCATGATCGACGCGGGCGTGCCCGTGGCGGTCGCGACGGACATGAACCCCGGTTCCTCGCCGAACCTCGCGCTGCCGTTCGCCATGACGGCGGGCTGTCTCTACGGGCGGCTGACGCCGGAGGAGATGCTGACCGCGGCGACCTTAAACGGCGCTGCGGCGATCGGCATGGCGGATCGGATCGGCACGCTCGAGCCCGGCAAGCAGGCGGACCTCGTCGTGTGGGACACGGAGAACCTCGATCGGCTCATCTACCGCTACGGAACCAATCGCGCGGTCGCGGTGTTCAAGCGCGGCGAGCGCATGACAGGAAAGGAGAACCTATGGAATATTTAACGGATCTGACCGTAAACGCGTTTACGGATGTCTTGGCGAGCGACGCGCCCGCTCCCGGCGGCGGCTCGGTCGCCGCGCTGTTCGGCGCGTGCGGAACGGCGCTTGCCGTGATGACGGCGAATCTGACGATCGGCAAGAAGAAGTATGCCGACGATTGGAAGAACGCAGAGGCGGCAAAGACCGTCGGCGAGCCGATCATCGAGCAGTTCAAAAAGGCGATTGACGACGATACGCTGGCGTTCAACAAGCTGTTTCAAGCGATGCATCTCCCGAAGGAGACCGACGAGCAGAAGGCTGTTCGCCGCGCCGCCATCGAGGAGACCACCAAGGAAGCGGCGAACCTGCCGTTCCATACGCTGACGCTTTGCGAAAAGTCTCTCGCGGTGCTGGATCAGCTGGAGGGGCGGATCAACCCGAACTGCGCGAGCGACCTCGGCGTGGCGGCGGCTGCGATCGTGACGGCAGCGCGCGGCGCGTGGCTGAACGTCTGCATCAATCTTCAGTCGCTGTCCGACGGCGCGTTCGTAAACGATCTTTATACGCGCGCAAAGGAAATTTATGACAATGTTACGGCGCGTGCCGAGGAGCTGTATCAAAAAATCGATGGGCAATGCCGTCCTGTTTGCAACCAAACCGAGGGTTAAGCGGTATTCTTTGCAAAACAAGGAAAGGAGCAATGCTTATGAAACGCATGCTTTGCATCATTCTCTCGGGGCTTCTGCTGCTCTCGGCAGCGGCATGTACCGTAACCGCGGCGCCCGTTGACCCCGAAACGCCCGCGGGGGAGCCGGAGGAGGTTCAGCCGGCGGAGCCCGCAGTCGAACAGGGCGGTACGGACGAAAAGCTTCCCGTCGAGCCGATCGACGATCCCATTGACGGACCGATCGAGCTGACCGATCCGATCGAGCCGATCTATGTGCCCGAGGGCGAAGGCGCGACCGTAAACGGGTACGCGGACTTTTCGAACCTGCTTTCCGCGGCGCTGCTTTCCGGCACGCAGAACCGCAATCTGTCGCCGATCAGCGTGTACCTCGCGCTTGCAATGCTGACCGAGGGCGCGAACGGCGAAACGCAGGCGGAGCTTCTGAAGCTCTTAGGCTGCAAGGATATCGCGGAGCTTCGCGGCGAGTGCGGCGCAATGCTCGAATCGCTTTCGATCCGCGATGAAAACAGTACGCTGGAGATCCACAACTCGCTCTGGATGGCGGAGGCGATCGACGGCATGCCCGTCAGCTTCCACGAGAGCTACCTCACGTCGCTGCACGACGTCTATCAGTCCGAAGCGAACACCGTGCAGTTCGGCACGCTGTCCGCGGGGAAGCAGATCGCGGACTGGATCAACGAGCAGACGCGCGGCAAGATCGACGTGCAGCCCGAGGCGATGCGCTTTGACCCGTCGATGCTCGCGGTGCTGATCAACACGATCTATCTGAAGGACGGCTGGAGCGAGCAGTTCAATGAGGAAGCAACGGCGCCCGATACGTTCTACGCGCCCGACGGCGAGATGCAGGTCGACTACATGAACCGTCACGACGGCAACTCCACCGTGCGCTTCGGCGACGGCTGGATGGCGTATCGCGTGTATCTCAGAAACGTCGGCTATGTCACGTTCGTCCTGCCGGACGAGGGCATCGCGCTTTCGAAGCTCTTGGGCTCGCCGGACGCGATCGACAAGCTTTTGCACGCGGGCGTCGAGCGTAAGTACGACGTCAGCCTGAAGATCCCGAAGTTCCAATTCAAGGACAAGATGGAGCTGACCGAGGTATTGAAGGCGCTCGGGCTCAACGTCAGCCTTTCGAACGGCGCGGACTATTCCGGCATGTCGGACACGCCGTGCGCGGTCGATCAGATCCTGCAGGAGTCGTACATCGGCGTCGATGAGCAGGGCGTGGAAGCCGCGGCATACACCATGATCACCAACCGCGCGACCGCGTTCATGCCCGTGGAGCTCGAGAAGATCGATTTCCACCTGACCCGCCCGTTCTTCTACGCGATCGAATCGTACGACGGCGCGGTGCTGTTCATCGGCACGGTCACCAACCCCGCTGCAGGCGAATAACGCTATGACCCAAAAGAACCCTTCGGGGTTCTTTCAGACTGTCGTAGAAGGGGTCAGACCGTTTGCGGCGAGATGATTCAAATGAATACTTGTAGGAACGGGCTGTTAAGAAAGTCCTGTCATTCTGAGCCTTTAGGCGAAGAATCTCCAAGAAACAGTACAAACTTTTAGGAGATCCTTCGTCGCTGACGCTCCTCAGGATGACATTTCGAGACTTTCTTAACAGCCCCTATCTATCATTTCGTCGCAAACTATCCGCGTTTTCTCTCGGTCGCATACGCAAGTATAGCTCCCTCGCGAAAAACGCGAATTCGGAGGAGGTTTGTCAAGGGGGATTTTCAAAAGCAAAGCCGATTTGGGTCGATTATGCTTTTTCGTTGCGTTATGTCGACTTCTATGATAAGATAAATGAAACAAATCGGCGTTTGTGAGGATAACGATGATAAATGAAAGAATACAGAAATATATAGAGGATCATTCCTTCTGCTCGGAATACCTTTTCAAAGACTGGGAAGCATTTCTGGATTATCTCTATGAAGAAGGTGGCCGCGTTTCGTCCATCCTTTGGTGGGATCACTGCAGGAAGAATATGAATCATATATCCTGCGGAAGCGGTGGATACACCGATCCTGATGACCAGAAATGGATGTATGCTGAGACCTGGCTTTATGAAGATAGATTTGAAGAAAGTTCACTTGAAGATATAAAAGCATATATTCATGAAACGAGAGAGCAGGGTCTTATTCTTGGTGACAAATACATCAGCCGCGATTTAGTGCCGTCCTTCTATCTTGCAGATTAACAAATTCCAACTGTGTGATGAATAATGGTACGCTTGCACCTAAGGCATGCACAAGGTTCACAATCGTAAAAATATAGAAAGAGGTAAACTTAACATGAAGAAATTGTTAACGGCATTTTTAAGTATCACGATGATTTTTTCTCTTGCTTCCTGTGGGTCGGAAGTAGGAAACAAATGGAAGTACTCCAAGGAGGATCTTGCATCGTTTAATGAAGTGTTTTCAGAAAAAGCACTGGATCAGGATGATAACGGGATCGATATCATATATATTAGCGATGGTGAATTTGATAAGAAAATCAGCAAGGATGACGTTCTGGTATTCAACTATGATCTACTTGAAGAAGATGTAAATTATGAGTATGTCTCATATGATCTCATCAAAAAACATCAAATTACTACCGAGAAAATAGAAATAACAACCGATCCTGACAAATTGCTTGTGTATTTTTATGGCGATGACGATTTATTCGTGAATTACGGCGTACTTGTCAATAAAGACGCGAGCAAAGACAGAAAATATGTTATTACAAAAACTAATAAGGAGTATCTTGGCGGTGATTATACAGACGGAGATACAAACGTGAGCTTTGCACCACTATTCTCATATTTGGACGCTCATGGAGTTTCAGTGGAACAACTTATCGAGGACGGTGTCATCAGTGAACCTGTCGCGGAAAGAATTGCTAAAAATGACAATCAATTGACGATTTCAGTCATAGGAATGCTTTGCTCCTACCTAGGATGTAAAGTTGAAGATATCATAAAATATGAAGAATCAGGTGTCTATGAAGTTGCCCATGAGATCGACTGGAATACAGAAACTGTAAAAAAGCAAAACTATGATTGCAGGGGAGTTGTCGGCTTTTACCCTCTGAGAGATTATCTTAATTCACAGGGAAAGACCGTGAACCAGTTAGTAAAAGATGGAATAATACAAAGTAGTTCAGCAACAAGGATCTCTTATAATCATAATTTTACCCTTAAATTTATAATGTATCTGTGTGGACAATTACAGACGGATGTTTCCAATATAATTAGTTTTGTAGAATACAATTGAACTTATCTGTAAACTATTGTGATTGGCAATGTAAAGCTTGTAATAAAAAATTTAAGACAATATATTTGCTCGATGAGGTTAATGAGCAGATGCCAAATTGACAAATTCCGGTTTGTCGGAATGAAGCGGATTTGAACCATCCGGAAACAATTTCTGTTCGGAAGGTTTTTGCTTGCTCACAAGCGCACTTATACACCGCCGCATGGTGGTGTATAAGTGCGCTCTTCCAGAAAAAGAATGTCATCCTGAGGAGGAAGCGAGGAAGGATCTCAGAGCGAAACTATGATGTATTCGATCTTGCGATCAGAGATTCTTCGCCTTCGGCTCAGAATGACACGTTTTTGTTTTTAACCTGCCGAGAGAAAAGATCCTTTCCGATAGCTGCTATCATTCATTTACCGCAGAAAGATCATCGCACAGCTATTCTGTAGTAGCGGTTGAAAACCACCCTTTAGAGAATACCTCTTCTGCCACCCTTCCCAACAGTCTGCTTTTCGTTGGGATTGTCACGGCGCGGCACAGAACGAGACGGAAGGGGCGGAAGACAATCCCTCCGTCGGGCTTCGCCCGCCACCTCCCTTTGCACAAGGGAGGCTTTTGGTTGCGTACACAGAGGCCCCCTTGTGTAAAGGGGGCTGTCAGCTTTAGCTGACTGGGGGATTGTCACGGCGCGGCAAGTCTTCCCCTTGATGGGGAAGGTGGCGCCGAAGGCGACGGATGAGGTGTCAAAATTTCCATGTAACACTTTTGCCCTTTGGATTGTCTTATATACAGAACCCGAAAGGAGAGATCGTATGAAACGCATCATTTCTTTGCTGTTGAGCCTTCTTTTGCTGACCGCCTTCGCGTGCGCGGGTCCGCGCAAAGCGGCGTCGGCGTACCCGAGCAGCGCGGAGATCACGCCGGTGGCGCTCGGCTTCGACGTGCCGGAGGTAAAAGACTATGCGGACTTTACCTGCCTGCTGTCCGCGGCGGTCCTGGACGGCGAGAGCAACCGCAATTTCTCGCCGATCAGCGCATATCTCGCGCTTTCGATGGCGGCGGAGGGCGCAAACGGCAAGACGCAGGCGGACCTTTTAGCGCTTCTCGGCAGTCCGAGCCTTGACGCGCTGCGCACGTCGACCGGCGAGATGACGGAACGCCTGACCCGGAAGACCGAACCCGGCGAGATCCGGCTTTGCAATTCGCTTTGGATGTCGGACACGTTCCCGCTCCGAAAGGACTACAAAACCCGCCTTGCGGACAGCTACGGCGCGAACGCGGAAACGGTGCGGTTCGGTACAAGTGCGGCGGGGAAGCGGATCTCCGGCTGGATCGCGGACAACACGAACAGGCTGATCACGCCCGATCCCGACGCAATGGCGTTCAACGGAATGACCCTTGCGGTGCTGCTGAACACGGTATACTTCCGCGATCAGTGGTCATGGCGGTTCTATGAAAGCGACAGGGAGCCCGGTACGTTCACCCGCGCGGACGGCACGAAAGAGGACGTCGCGTTCTTCCATCGGCTCTATACGGATGATTACGTTGAGCGCGGCGATGGGCTTTTGCGCTATTGGCTGCCGTTTGAAAGCAAGGGCTATATGGTCTTTGTGCTGCCCGACGAGGGCGTTGCGCTTCCGGAGCTTTTAGGCTCGCCCGAAGCGCTCAAAACACTGCTGTACGGCGGAGAAAGCATCCGCGCCGACGTCGATCTGCTGCTGCCGGAGTTCACGGTCCGCGATCGGTTCGAGCTTCAAGACGTTCTCTGCTCCTTGGGAATTGAGGACGCGTTTACGGACGGCGCCGATTTTTCCGGCATGTCGGACGTCCCCACAAGGCTCGACCGCGTGGTGCAGGAAACGGTGATCGACCTCAACGAGCTCGGCGTGGAAGCGGCGGCATACACGATCGTCGAAGCGCCGGCGGCGCAGCCGTGGGAGGAAGAGGAGCAGACCCAGCCGCCGCTCATCGAGTTCCATCTTGACCGACCGTTCCTGTTCGCAATCATGGGCTGGGGCGGCGTCCCGCTGTTTGTCGGCACGGTCGAACATCCCGGATGAGACAGCGAAAAGAGAAGAGAGAAAAGAGAAGAGTGAAAAGAACAGGAAGGGCTTCCGCGGGAACCCCTTCTTTCTTCAGCCACCTACGGTGATAGTTCCCATTGAGGGGGGAGCTCGAATTGGCTGAGTTTCTACCCTCCCTTGTCAGGGAGGGGGGACCGCGCAAGCGGTGGGCGGGTAGTTGATTCCGACTACCCCTCAGTCGGCTTCGCCGCCAGCTCCCCTGACAAGGGGAGCTCGAATTGACGTCATACTTTACCTTCCCTTGACACGGGGCAGCGATCCGAGCGCCCGCAGTGCGGGGAGGAGCGAGGTGAGCTGCGACCGAAACAGGGAGTTGAAGGAGTGATGGTACGCGCGGGAAGCGCGCGATCTACCGCTGTAACGAAGTGGAAGCGACGCGCAACGACCATGTTTCGGGATTGGGGGGACCGCGCAAGCGGTGGGCGGGTAGTCGAATCAAACAGCCCCAGAGCTAAATGAGCTCAACCAAAAAACGGGCTGAATCAGCCCGTTTTGGATTCTTCCGCGGTTCAGTTCCGATAGAACAGGATGCCGAGGCAGTTCGGTCCGCAGTGCGAAGAGACCGTGCAGCCCGCGCGGGTGTGATGGATCTCGGCGAACGGCGCGTTCTTCTGCACCGCTTGCTTTGCCGCCTCGAACACCTCGTCGGGCACGCCGGAGTCCGTGATGAAGATGCGCTTGAGGTTCAGCGAATCCCGATCCGCGAGCTTATCGTTGACGTAGCGCACGACCGCGCGCTCGAACGAGCAGCGGTATTTCTTGTCGACGCCCATCTTGCCGGAAACCGGATCCACCTGGATCGACGGCTTGAGGTTCAGAAGGTTTGCGCCGAATGCCAACAGCGCATTGCAGCGTCCGCCGAGCGCGAGATAGCGCAGCGTGTCGAGCACGAAGCTGACGTCCAGCTTCATTTTGCGCTCTTCGAGGACGTCGAAGATCTCCTTTGCGGTCTTGCCCTCGTCGCGCATTTCGCACGCGTCGAGCACCAGATGCCCGATGCCGGTGGAAAGATTCCGCGAATCCACGATATAGACGTTCTCAAAGCCCTGCGCCGCGAGGCACGCATTCTGATAGCACGAGGACATCTCCGCCGAGATCGTGAAATGCACGACGCCGTCGTAGCCCTCGTCCTTGACCTTTGTAAAGAAATCGACGTAATCGCCGACGTTGACCGCCGCGGTCTTCGGGATCGACTTGGTTCTCTCAACGTAGCTGAAAATGTCCTCGCGCGTGACCTCGATGGAATCCTTGAGGTCCTTATCGCCGAGACGGATGTACAGCGGCGTGATCGCGATGTCGTATTTTTGAATGAGCTCCGGGCTCAGATCGCAGGTGCTGTCTGCGGAAATGCGTATGCGCATAATTGCCTCCCAAATCCATATTTTTCTATTCTGATAATAACATGGATCTTTGTCAAGGGTACTCTACGGATTGCAAAAAAAGCTCCACCGACAGGAGAACCGTTCTCTACTGCCGGTAGAATGAGGTATTTGCGGGTCAGATGCAAAACCGGCTCTTTGTTGCACGGTCGATCGCGAACGCCAGCGCCGCGCCGACGGCGCTCTGCAGAAGATTCATCGGCAGGTCCGCCCATGCGAAGTTCGCGTATACGATGATCTCGAACGCAAAGTATCCGAGCGGCACGATCAGCACAGCAAGGAATGCAAGGTAGCGGAGCTTTCCGGAAAGCTTCTTCCACAACAGTCCGAACACGAGCGCGGTCAGTCCCTTGACGGCAAACGTGATCGGCGCGTACAGCGGGAACCCGATCAGATCGGCAAGCGCGCTTCCGACGCCTGCGCACAGCGCAGCCCAGCCTGCGGGCAGCAACAGCGCGACCAGGAACACGCCCACGTCGCCGAGGTTCAGGTACCCCGCGGGCAGGGGGATCCGCACGAAGGCGGTGAGCAAAAAGATCGCGGCGGACAAAATGCCTGCGGTCGTCAATATCCGAATGGAACGGTCGTTCATAATGATTTCCTTTATAATGTATGGCACACGGTGGAAAACGCGGCGTCGGAGACGGCGGGAAGCGCGTTTTTTGCGTCCTGCTCGGTTTCGAACAATCCGAACACGGCGGATCCGCTGCCGGTCATTTGCGCGGCAACGGCGCCTGCGTTTAAAAGACGCTGCTTGAGATCGCCGATCTCCGGCACAAGCTCGATCGCCGCAGGCTCCAGAACGTTCTGCATCAGCGGCGCGAGCGCGCGCACGTCGCCCTTTGCGAGGGCGGCGACGGCGGAGAGGGTCTGTACGCGAGGACGGGGGAGCGGAAGCCTTGAGAACAGCTCGCGGGTGGAAACGCCGCGGTCCGGCTTTGCGATGACGAACCAAAGACGCTTTCCAAGCGCAAACGGGGTCAGGATCTCACCGACGCCCTCGCATCGACAGGTGCCGCCGTGTAAACAGAACGGGACGTCCGCGCCGACCGAAAGCGCGATCTCTTTCAGCGTTCGGTCGTCCGCCATACGGTGGAGGCGCTGCAGTCCCCGTAAAACCGCAGCCGCGTCCGCGCTGCCGCCGCCCATGCCCGCTTCCGCGGGAATGCGCTTTTCACAACGGATCTTTGCGCCGCAGCCGGTCGCGTCCTTATAGAGCATGGCAGCCTTGACCATCGTGTTGTTCTGCGGCAGCGTCATGCCGGTCACATGCACCTCGACCGTGCGCGATTTTTCCACGAACACGCGGTCGAACAGCGACACCGTCTGCATCACGGTGTCGAGCGCATGATAGCCGTCTTCGCGCTTATACAGCACGCCGAGCGTCAGATTCAGTTTGGCAAGCGCCAGCTCCTCAATAATCATGCGTAGAGTATAGCACGTCTTGATTTTCGGCGCAAGAAAAAAAGCTTTTCGGAAGGGGCATTTTGTGCTATAATGCAGCAGAACAGGGAGGGTACATGAAATTTTGTCCATTGTGCAGCGGTTCTTCCGGAAACGCAACCTATATCGAAGCGGGCAGCGCGCGGATTTTAATCGACGCGGGGCTGTCCTGTAAGCGCATCACCGAGCTTTTGGGGCGCATCGGCGTCACGCCCGACACGCTTTCCGCGATCCTTATCACGCACGAGCACGTCGATCACATCCGCGGCGTCAACATACTGTCCAAGAAATACGACCTTCCGGTCTACGCGAACGCCGACACATGGTCGATGATGAAGGCGTCGCTTTCCGGCGTCGCGCCGAAAAACGTCTGCGTATTCGAGAGCGACCGCGACTTTTACCTTGCGGGCGTGCGGATTCTGCCGTTCTCCGTTCCGCACGACGCGATCCATTGCGTGGGCTATACGCTGTCGTGGGGCGGGCACAAGGTGGGCGTCTGCACCGACCTCGGGCATACCGACGCGCGCATCCTTTCGATCCTGTCCGGCTGCGATCTTCTGCTGTTCGAGGCGAATCACGACGTCGATATGCTGATGGCGGGAAGCTACCCGTACCTACTGAAAAAGCGCATCCTGTCCGGCAACGGGCATATGAACAACGAGGACTGCGGCAAGGCGCTCGTGAAACTGCACGAGACCGGCGTGAAGAACGTGATCTTAGGGCATCTCAGCGCAGAGAACAACTACCCCGAGCTTGCGATGGTCGCCGTGCGCGCCGTGCTCGAGGAGGCGGGCGTGGCGGAGGACATGCAGATCGCGATCGCCGCGCGCGAGGAGCCGACGGGGGTGTTTGAAATCGTATGACGGTCCGGATCGTGTGCGTCGGAAAACTGAAGGAAGCGTTCTTCGAGGACGCCTGCGCAGAGTTTCAAAAGCGGCTCGGGCGCTACTGCACGCTGGAGGTGGTCGAGGTCGCCGACGAAAAGGCGCCGGAATCCCTGCACCCCGCGGACGAGGTTTTGGTAAAGGAAAAGGAAGGCAGGCGCATCTTAAAGGCGATCGGGCAGCGAGATTTTGTCGTAGCGCTTGCGATCGACGGGCGGCAGATGACGAGCGAGGCGTTCGCCGCGTACCTTGCCGAGCGCGAAGCGGAGGCGCGTCCGCTGACGTTTGTGATCGGCGGGTCGTTGGGGCTGAGCGACGAGGTCTACGCCCGCGCAAACGCGAGGCTGTCGTTTTCCAAGATGACGTTCCCGCACCGGATCGCAAGGCTGTTGCTGCTCGAACAGATCTATCGCGGGTTCAAGATCCGCAAAAACGAGGCGTATCACAAATGAGCGGCGGCAAGACGATCACGGTCAACGGCGTCGTGGCGACGCTCGTGCGAAAGAGCGTGAAAAACGTCCGCGTCACAATCGTTCCGCCGAACGGCGAGGTGCGCGTGAGCGCACCGCGCTTCTATCCCGAAACGCTGATCCGCGCGTTTCTTTCCGAAAAAGCGGACTGGATCAGAACGCACGTCGCGCGCGTGCAGAAGGACCATGCCGACGAGCCGAAGCGCTTTGAAACCGGCGAGACGGTGCGGCTGTTCGGTACGGCGTATGCGCTGGAGGTGTTGGAGGGGCAGAAAAAGAACGGCGTGCGGCTTGCGCCCGATCGGATCGTGCTGTCCGTACGGGGCGAATCCACGCCCGAAAAGCGTGAGGCGGTGCTGAACGGGTGGCTTCGCGAAACGCTGAAAAACGAAATCGGGTATCTGCTGCCGCTGTGGTCGGAGCGGACCGGGCTCGTTCCGTCGGAATGGACGGTGCGCGACATGACCTCGCGCTGGGGCAGCTGCAACACGAAGACCGGCAAGATTACGCTGAACCTGCAGCTGGTGCGCTATCCGCAGATCTGCCTCGAATACGTGATCCTGCATGAGCTCTGTCACCTGCGCGTGCACGGGCACGGACCGGATTTCAAGGCGCTGCTCGATCGCTTCATGCCGGACTGGAAGGCAAGGCGGAAGCTGTTGAACGGACAGAATTAAGAGAAGAGTGAAGAGAGAAGAGTGAAGAGAACAGGAGGATTTTCCGCGGGAAAATCTTCTTTTTCTTTGCGTGTCGTCAAAAGATTTACGGTTCAAAAGAAACCTCATCAGTCAGCTTCTCCTCGAGGAGAAGCCTTTTGGTATCGCTGCGCATGTTTGCGTAAATGTACCGTAGGGGCGGATCGCATCCGCCCGTCTTGTATCGGGCGATTCAAAAGACAACCCTACAGTTACCTCCCGATCAGCCGGAACAGGTCCGCGGCTTCGGCGGCGGTGAGGGGGCGGTCGGAGATCATGCGGTAGAGGTATTGGAAGATCGCGTCGAACGGCGGCTCTGCGGACAGCTCGACGTTGCGGTCCATCCAATGCGCGATCGCCATCGAATCCCCGGGGTTTAAAAACGTCACCGGTTCCACGTCCACAAGAAGCTCCCTTAGCTTTCGAAGCGACAGCTCGTTTTCCGATTCGGTCGTGAATTTTCCCGCAGGCTTCGGCGCGGGCTTCGCCTTTCTCCGATAGGGACGCACGTCGCGCGGGTCGGTCCCGAAATCGCAGAGCAGCTCGCGATAGAGTCGATAGCACGCCATCGCGTCGCAAAGCGCGTCGTGGTGATGATCGAGCGGAATGTCGAACGCGGCGCAGAGCGTGTCGAGCCGATAGCTTCCGTAGGTCTCGCGCGCAAAGCGGCGGAGCGCCATCTGAACGGTGCAGCAGTAGGTGATCTCCGGGACCGGAATGCCGTAGCGCTCAAGCGTCGCCGTGATGACGCCGAGGTCGAACGCCGCGTTGTGCGCGACGATGACGGAATCGGTAAAATACTGCGCGATCCGCGGCCAGAGCGTCGGAAAATTCGGCGCGCCGATCACGTCCGCGGGCGTGATGCCGTGGACGGCGATGTTGAAGGGATCGAACGGGACCTCCGGATCAACAAGGTGCGTTTCGGTTTTGATGATATCGCCCGCTTCGGCGACGACGACGCCGATCTGACAGATCGCGGCGTCACGACCGTTCGGCGTTTCCACGTCGACGGCGACAATGCGTTTGTTTTGCGTTTCCATGCGTACAGTATAGCAGGGTCGAAGCCGTTTCGCAACCGGTCGGAGGAATTGTGAACCCGCGGAAAAATCGTCGGGGAGCCCTTGCGGATCGCACGGTTTTATGGTATATGTTAATATAGAATCTTTGTAGGGGATAGAATTGTTTCCAATGGAAAAAACAAAGAAAAAGGGACCGGGCGTCAAGTATCTGAAGCCGTGCATCAAGGGGTACGTGCTTCCGTCGGTCATGACGCCGGTTCTGATCATTTTTGAGGTCGCGCTCGAGGTGATCATTCCGCTGCTGATGGCGGCGCTGGTCGACGGCGGGCTGTACCGCGAGGAGACCTATCAGCTCAAGGGGATCCTTTCGAGACTGCCGTACACGAACAACCTGCAGTTCATCCTGTGGGTCGGCGGGCTGATGGCGATCGCGTCGATGCTGTCGCTGCTGTGCGGCGCTTTTGCGGCGCGCACGTCGGCGGTCGCGTCGATGGGCTTTGCGAAGAATCTGCGCATGAAGATCTTCGACAAGATCCTGAACTTTTCGTTCAGGAACACCGACAAGTTCCGCACCTCGTCTCTGGTCATGCGCGCCACGACCGACGTGAACAACATGCAGAACACCTATCAGCAGATCATCCGCATCATGGTGCGCGCGCCGATCATGATGGTGCTCGCGGCGATCATGGCGTTCCGCATCGACGTGAGCCTGTCGTTCATCTTTGTCGCCGCGATCCCGCTGATCCTTGTGCCGATCCTGCTGCTCGTGCTGATCGGGCACAAGCGCTTCCGCAGAATGCTCAAAAAATACGACGCCATGAACGCCGCCGTGCAGGAGAACCTGATCGGCGCGCGTGTGGTAAAGTCGTTCGTGCGCGAGCCGTACAAAACCGAGAAGTTCAACAGAAGCGCGGACGATCTGATGAAAACGCAGATCTATGCGCAAAAGCTGTTTTCGCTCAGTAACCCCATTCAGCTTGGCATCATGTGGGGCGCAACGATCGTGATGCTGCTGCTCGGCGGCAGACGCATCGCCGTGCCGGACGCCACGCTTCGCATCGGCGAGCTCACCGCGATGATCCAGTATTCCACACAGGTCATCACGTCGCTGACGATGGTGTCGATGATCGCGATCATGCTCTCAATGTCGCGCGCGTCGCTGGACCGCATCAACGAGGTCTTCGAGGAGAAGATCGACATCGATTCTCCCGAAAGCGATCTTACCGTCGAGACGGGCGAGATCGAGTTCGATCACGTCAATTTCTCGTACTCGGACAATCCGGACGTGCTGAACCTAAAGGACGTCAACCTGCATATTTTGCCGGGACAGACGGTCGGCGTCATCGGCGGCACGGGCGAGGGCAAGTCGACGCTCGTGCAGATGATCCCAAGGCTTTACGACGTGCTGTCGGGGTCGATCCGCGTGTCGGGGCATGACGTGCGCGAATACGGGCTCAAGGAGCTTCGCGACAGCGTTTCGATGGTCCTGCAGAAGAACATGCTGTTCTCGGGCAGCATCCGAAATAACATGCGCTGGGGCAATCCGAACGCTTCCGATGAGCAGATCGAGGCGGCGTGCAGGCTCGCCTGCGCGGACGAGTTCGTGCGCGCGTTCCCGGACGGCTACGATACCGATCTCGGGCAGGGCGGGTGCAACGTGTCCGGCGGGCAGAAGCAGCGCCTTTGCATCGCCCGCGCGCTTTTGAAGCAGCCGAAGATCCTGATCCTCGACGACTCCACCAGCGCGGTCGACACCGCGACGGAGGCGAAGATCCGCGAGGGGCTTTCGAAGCTGAAGAATATGACCAAGATCGTCATCGCACAGCGGATCACCTCGATCATGAACGCCGATCAGATCGTCGTCATGGAGCGCGGAACGATCTCCGACGTCGGTACGCACGCCGAGCTGATGCAGCGGAGCACGATCTACCGCGAGGTCTATGAATCGCAGGTCAGAGAGGAGGCGAATGCGTAATGCCGCCGGGATCTTCCTTAAACAGCAAAATGGGCGGAAAGCGCGCCGAAAAGCCGCTGCAAACGCTGCTGCGCCTGTTCCGCTACTATAAGAACTGCACCGGGCTTCTGATCATTGCGGTGCTGTCGATCATCCTGTACTCCGCCGCGACCACCGCGACATACTACATGATGGACCCGCTCGTCGCGGTCTTAGAGGACGGCGTGAACGCCGACATGGCAAAGTATATCGCGCTTTTGATTGCGATGGCTGCGCTGTATGCGATCGCCGCGATCACCAACTATCTTCTGAACCGACTCATGCTCTCCTGCTCGGCGCGCGTGCTCTGCGCGGTGCGCAAGGAGATGTTCGACAAGATGCAGTCGCTTCCGATCGCGTTCTTCGACGGACACACGCACGGCGAGCTCATGAGCTACTACACCAACGACACCGACGCGATCCGCGAGCTTTTGCACCATTCGATCACGCAGATGCTGATCTCGGTGACGTCGCTGATCGCCTACATCGGCATGATGTTCTATCTGTCGATCCCGCTGTTTCTGATCGTCATCGTGATGGGGCTCGTCATCTTTTACGTGGTGCGCGCTGTCGGCGGCAGAAGCCGCAAAAACTTCGTGAAGCAGCAGCGCGTGGTGGCGACGGTCAACGGCTACATCGAGGAGATGATGGAGGGACAGAAGGTCGTCAAGGTCTTCAACCACGAGGACGCGGCAAAGCGCGGCTTCAAACAGCACAACGACGAGCTCTGCCGGATCGCCACGAACGCGAACACCTATGCGAACATCATGGGTCCGCTGATGAACAACATCTCGCATATCTTTTATGCGATCACCTGCACTGTGGGCGTGCTGCTCGCGGCGCCGGTGCCGGGACAGGACTTCCTGCTTGCGGGCACGTGGTTCGAAACGCATCAGGAATTTCTCGTACAGGGCGGCGTGCTGGTCGCGTTTTTGCAGCTCATCCGGCAGTTTGCAAACCGCATCTCCCAGATCTCGCAGCAGTTCAACTCGATCCTCCTTGCGCTTGCGGGCGCGGAGCGCATCTTTGCGCTGATCGATATGCCCGCCGAGGTCGACGAGGGCACGGTCACGCTGGTACGCGTCGAGGAGCGGGACGGTAAGCTTTTTGAGACCGACCGCCGCACCGGACGCTGGGCGTGGAAGCGCGGGAACGAGCTGATCCCGCTGCGCGGCGAGGTCGATTTCAAGGACGTCGATTTCTCCTACGACGGCAAAAAGCAGGTGCTGACCGACGTGACGCTCTATGCGCACCCGGGACAGAAGATCGCGTTCGTCGGCTCCACCGGCGCAGGCAAGACGACGATCACGAACCTCATTAACCGCTTCTATGACATCGCGGACGGCACGATCACCTACGACGGCATCCCCGTGCGAGAGATCAAAAAGCGCGCGCTGCGCTCCTCGCTCGGCATGGTGCTGCAGGATACGCATCTTTTCAGCGGCACGGTCATGGAAAACATCCGCTACGGCAGGCTGGACGCGACCGACGAGGAATGCATCGAAGCCGCGAAGATCGCAAACGCGGACTTCTTCATTACACACCTTCCGGACGGGTACCAGACCGAGCTTGTCGCGGACGGCGCGAACCTTTCGCAGGGACAGCGGCAGCTCCTGGCGATCGCACGCGCCGCGGTATCCGACCCGCCGGTGCTGATCCTCGACGAAGCGACAAGCTCCATCGATACGCGTACCGAAAAGCACATTGAAAAGGGCATGGACGCGCTGATGAAGGGGCGCACCGTGTTCGTGATCGCGCACCGACTTTCGACGGTTCGCAACAGCGACTGCATCATGGTGCTTGAAAACGGACGCATCATCGAGCGCGGCAGCCACGAGGAGCTTCTCAAAGAGCGCGGCAAGTATTACGAGCTGTGCACGGGAACATCGGAACTCAGCTAAAGCAAAGAGGACGGGCGACCGTCCTCTTTGCTTTGCAGTGAAATATGCTGCGCATGTGAAATGTCCTTCGGACGTGAAATATGCCTGCGGCATGTGAAATATTCCCTGCGGGAATGTTCAGGAAGATTCTCCTTCGGAGAATCGAACAAACAGAGCCTTCCCCCTTGGTGGGGAAGGTGGCGCCGTCAGGCGACGGATGAGGGGGTATATTATCCTGCTGCATACCAATGAATTTGTTTACACCCATAACGCAAAAATAACGCAACCGCATGGTAGAATATGGTCGAAAGGAAGGGGGATTCCATGAAAAAAACGATTCTGCTTCTGCTCGCCACGATTTTGTTGTGCGGCATGCTTGCGTGCGATCCGGGCATTCCGGCAGAGAAAACCGAAGCAACGCCCGCGCCGTCGGAACCGGTTCAACCCGCCGCGCCCGCGCAGACGGACGAGCCCGTCTTCTTAGAAGAACTTGCAAGACCGCTGTCGTTTTCGGAGGATGCGGACACCTGCTGGAACGCGCCGGATTACGCGTTCATCCTCTCGGTGCTGTCGGACGGAACGGCAAGTGTGTTTACGCGAACCGCGCTGCTGTGGCTGACAGAGGACGGCGATTCCTTCCGGGTGGAGACGCGCATGTACCGCACGCCGTTCGACGAGGAACCGGCGTATCGCTTTCCCGCGGGCGAGCTAAGGTTTTTCACCGACGGAAACCGTGTGAAGGTCGAGGTGCTTTCCGATCCGCTCGGCGTGCTCTCCCATGCGCAGGCGGACGGACGGCTGCTCACGAAAAACGGGACGTCGTGGAAATATGCGCAAAATCGCTCGGAGGTTCCGCAGGAGCCGAATACCAAATGGTACACGCGCTTCGAGATGACGGAACAAAACAATGCACGGCTGCATTTGACCGTCGGGAACGACGCCTCGTTTACCGGCACGCTGTCCCTGCCGGACGGGACGAAAAAGGACGTCGCGCTGCTGGGCTGTTGGAGCAGCTTTGCGCTCGTGGAGGAGCGCGACGGCGCGGCGGAGCTGCTTTTTTACGGGGAGCGGACGAATTGGAGAGATCCCAAAGACTGGTATCCGCCGCGGATGAATCTGGTGCGGTTCGATCTTGATGCGCTGTACGACCCGCTCGGGCTGTGCAGTACGGAGAACTTTGATCTGGTTCGTGCAGAAGAGTTTGATAACGTGTACGCGGAGCACGGCGCTTTGGAGGCGCTTCGGTATATGCCCGGCGTCAACCTCGATACGGTGAAAAACACGCTGACGCGCGACGGATGGACGGATCGGACGGCGCAGATAGAGACCCTCGATCCCCTCTTAGACGGGTGGTTTGCGTGGCTGACCAAGGACGGGAAGACACTTTGGATCTATTATGAACCCGACTTCACCCCGTACGGCGACGAGGATTACCCGAGCGCGTACGTGCTGTACGACGCGGACGGCACGGTGCTGGACTGGAGCGGTTCGCGCCCGATCGACCACGCGATCGCCGACGCCTTCACACTGCAGCCGGGCGCTTATTTCGGCGATCTCATCTCGAACGGCACGGTCGGAATGGACGTTGCGGAGGATGATTACGCCTACTTCACGGACGACGGACGCATCGCGGTCGAAACCCTCTGGCACGAAGGCGGCGACGGCGACCTCGATTTTCAGATCATCCGGCTCCTGCCCTGAGCGGTTGGACAATTCAGGGGACCGAGACGGTATAAACGAATTGTAGGGGCGGATCGAATCCGCCCGACAAGTACCTTGCGGTTCAAAAGACAACCCCTCAGTCGCCTTCGGCGCCAGCAATGGTCTCATATGGTCGCAGCGCGTCGCTATTCCACTTCGTTACAGCGGTAGATCGCGCGCTTCCCGCGCGTACCATGCTT